>CAIPBJ010000053.1 GCA_903863255.1 uncultured Methylophilaceae bacterium | reverse complement strand
ATTTCCTGATGAATGATAGATAAAAAAGTACATGATCCATTAACGCACGATTAGAATTAAAGTTTACATCGTAACCGTAATAAGTGCATCGATTCAAACAAGTTAGAAACGCTATACGACATTTTGAATAAATGAAAACATACTTTTCATTTATCGATAGTTGATAGATAGATACAATTTGGTACAAGTTAGAAAGCTAATGATAAATACATGATACTTTTTTTTGCTTAAATGAACACGTTAACTAACATAGTTCTAAAATCAGGGTATGCAATAAGGTTTGAATTAACCAAGAGAAAGTAAATCGGAGATGTATTTGTTGTGGTGCCAATACGAATTATCCTCCTAAGAAAGCGAATGCATAATGAATAATCCGTTAAGTTTCGAAAATGAAATTCACGTTCTTATAGTCGATGACGACAACGACATTCGTTCCTTACTTTCAGATATCCTTGAAAATAACGGCTTGAAGGTACGCCAGGCAGAAGATGGTAAAGTTATGTGGGATATCCTAAAAACCCAGAGAGTCGATATCATCATCCTAGACTTGAATCTTCCGGAAATTGACGGTCTTTCCCTTTGCAGACAATTACGATCCGAGACGAGTTTACCTATCATTATGCTGACAGCGAAATCCAATCCTCTCGATCGTGTGATTGGTTTAGAATCAGGCGCGGATGATTATGTTTGCAAGCCATTTGAGCCTCTTGAGCTTTTGTCGAGAATCAGAAGCGTCATGAGACGCTCCAGCATGACAGCCAAGACAGCCAAAGAAACGATGGAACCGGTTAGAATAAGTTTTGCAAACTGGACCTTAGATATAACCGCGAGGCATCTCATAAATGATCAAGGTGTCATCGTTTCTCTATCTGGAGCGGAATTCAGACTCTTAAAGATTTTTCTTGATCATGCCAATCGCATCCTCAGCAGGGATCAACTCATGGATTATATCCATGGACGTGACACAACCCCTTTTGATAGATCCATCGATCTTCAGGTTAGTCGCCTCCGACAGAGAATAGAAGAGGATCCGAAAGCGCCATCTATAATAAAAACCGTCCGAAATGAAGGTTACGTATTGGCAACAACGATCAACGTAGAGCGACAATCATGAATCAATTTTTCAGTTCGATGACCAGCAGGATTTTTCTTATTTTGGTTGGCGGAACAGTGATTTCCGGAGCACTGGTCTTTACACTTGCGGAATATGAGCGAAAGGACCTAGCTTTACAGATACGGTCTCGTCATGCTGCAGAAAGGGTACAACAACTGATTCTCTCGTTGGAAGCTGTTCCTAAGGACTCCAGAGGTTCCATCATTGCGATCAATGAACATTCTGGCATCCATACGGACCTCACCAATTCGTCTACTATAATAGGAACACCTACCAGTTCTGACTTTTCTGAGGCACTTAAGCACATATTGGGTGATGATCGAACCATCAGCGCCTTTGAACGCTGGGGAGCAGATTGCCCGATAAGGCATCCGGAAGAATTCCCGCCAAATGAAATTAAACATTGTCAAACCGTGTTCACGTCTCTGAAAGACGGCACGCCGATTCGTCTGGACATTGCTTTCCGGGATCTGCCACCTCCTCCTTTTCGCGGACCCTTTCCATTCAACGTCCTGGCTTTTTTGTTGATCATCAGCATCCTCGCTTTAATTGTTGCGCATATAGCAACAAAACCATTACGAAGACTGGCACAAGCCGCAAGGGATCTTGGAAGGAATATTGAACACCATCCTCTTCCGACAAAGCATGGATCCAGAGAGGTCCGAGAAGCTTCCATTGCCTTTAATTCCATGCAAACCAGCATTCGCAACCATATCCAGGAGAGGACTTACATGCTTGCAGCCATTGCACACGACCTGCAAACTCCCCTCACGCGTTTAAGATTAAGGTTGGAGAAAGTCAAGGATACTGAATTACGTTCAATGCTGATTTCAGATCTGGCTGCAACACAAAACATGGTAAAAGAAGGTCTGGACTTCGCTCAAACCATGAATAAAGAAGAACCTTTCGAGTCAATTGATCTAGACTCCCTTGTCGAGGCAATATGCAACGATGCTATAGATGCCGGATGCCAAGTAACCCATAAAGGCAGGATAGGAAGAACTATCATGGCTTCGCCAGGTGCACTTCGAAGATGTATTTCCAATCTCGTTGATAACGCCGTTAAGTATGGGAAATATGCAGAAATCCATGTCAGGCAGGAAAAATCAATGGTCATCATTTCAATCGTTGACGGAGGTTCAGGTATTCCCAAGGATCAATTGGAATCAGTATTTGAGCCTTTCAAGCGCATTGAGGATTCAAGGTCTCGCAGTACTGGGGGAACTGGCTTAGGTTTAACGATAGCAAGAATTATTGCTGGAAGACACCGAGGAACAATTAAACTGGAAAACAAAGATAACGGTCAATCTGGACTAATTGCAACCCTGGAACTTCCCATCAGTTAAGTTCATATTTCTTCATAAGTTGCCACCTAGGCCAGAATTGAAGGACTTTTCCAACTTAGCTCGACAGAATCAGTGATTGATTTGCATGGTAAAGTTATTTCAATTAATCATTAGATAACGCTACTTCCATCGAAAGGTCTTTCAATGTCAATCTCAGGAATAAACAGCAGCAATCAGAGCGTTGGCAGTTCCCATACATCCTCCATGAAGTCCTTGATACAAGACGTGGATGGAGACAAGCTTGACCTTAAGTCATCAAGCGGCTCTCAGGGTCGCGGAGGATTTGCTTCTGCGATTGATCAAGCATTATCAGAACTTGGTGTTTCAAGTGCGGGTTCAAAACCCACTAACTCTTCAACAACCGATCCAAGTTCAAATCAGGACCCTCAACAGGCATTGGCTTCTTTCATGCAGAACCTATTAAGTGCATTACATGGAAGCGCCTCAAGTCAATCTGGCATTGGCAAGAACGTAGATGATGACAACGAGACAAGCATCAAGTCGACTGGAGGTGTCTCACATGGAGGAAGACATTCCCACGGAATGGGAGCCAGTAAGGTAGAACAAAATCTACAAAGTCTGATTCAACAGTTAAATACTTCCAATGCAAGCAACAGCAATTCAACCTCAACAACATCAGGCACATTGCAACCTTCAGCAAATTCGTCAGGCGTTCTGCAGCAAAGCTTCAGCGATCTTTTGAACGCTAATGGAATTGCAGGGAACCATTCCTCTTTGAGCAACTTCCTGCAGACATTATCCAAAGACCTTCAAGGGGCTACCGCTTCAGGAAATATCATCAGCACTAACGCCTAGTCGGGTTGCGATAACAAATGAAGATACAATTGGCCTTGTCTTATTTCCTATAGCCAGATTTATACTTCTAACCCTTATTCTTTTCCGTAAGTTTCTGAATCACGCCTTCAATTCCATTTTTCCTTATTTCTTCTGAGAATTGACCACGATACGAGGTTACCAAACTTAATCCATCAATCCTTACGTCATACAGATTCCATGTGTCAGCTTTTCTCTCCAATGCATATTCAATTGGTATGGGTGTTGATCCAGGCTGGCTGACCAGCGTCTTTACATTAGCCTCATTCTCGGTCGCCCCAACCATCATCGGTTTATATTCTATCGTCTGGCCTTTGAATTTTTGAAGCGCGGAAGAATATGTTCGAACAAGAAGTGAACGGAACTCAATTACAAATTGGTCCTGCTGAGATTTGGAAGCCAATACCCAATTTTTTCCAAGCACCATACGAGACATACGTTCAAAATCGAATTTTGAGGCAATTTTATCTTCAACCAATTTTCCAACTTGATTAATATCCATCGCACCATTGTTTGATTGGTTCTCCTTGAGAACTTCAATCACTTCGTTTGCGGTATTTTTAACCATTTCATCCGGGGCAATCGCTTCTGCACTTGCAATCCCAAACGTCGACGTAAAAAGTAGGAATGCCGTTCCAAATAAATATTTCTTCATGTTCATGATGTTTATGTACCCTATTCAGTAAAAAAAACGGGCGGGGGTCTCCCCCGCCCAATCCATTGCGCCAAGGGGTAAGCGCAAGTTATTGGCAATGACCAATAATCAGGCATTATTAGGCCATGTTCAGGTATCTCAATTATTTCCGACTTTACTTGATTTGTATCATTATGTAGATCTCACAAAATTGTACGCTGTCAATTAGAACGTTTTTGGGACGGATACATGACGTTACAAAACGATCCTGTTAAGAAAAAACTAGGATACTTGGATGTTGTCAAATACAAACAATGACTAAATAAGGTAGGGATAGCATCAATTGAGGAAGCCATCATGAAGAATTCCAGATTCATTTCAGTTATTTTATTAGCGCTGGGCGTTGCCCTTAGTGGACAAGCCATGGCAGATCATGGCCATTGGGAAGGTCACGAACACGGCGGTCACTTCGGGCTGTATTTCGGGGTTCCCATTGGTCCGTATTATCCTTATCCATATTATACATACCCTGACCCTTATTATTACCCTCCGGTTCAGACCCAACCTCCGGTCTATATAGAACAAAGTCCGCAGCCACAAATCGAGCCCCCGACTGCACCGCAATCGAATAATTATTGGTATCACTGTAACAATCCGGACGGGTATTACCCCTACGTTAAGGATTGTCCTGGCGGATGGGTTAAAGTTGTCCCAACCCCACCGCCACAACAATAAATCGATTAAATTTGATGATCCGGACAAGCATTTTTGCCATGACAGTTTTACTAGGGGTTTTCCTTAGCTCCTGCACAAATTTGCCTGGAGGGCCAAGCCGTATGGCATTTCCTGGCACGGATAAAAGTGTGGAGGCGTTTAGGGCGGATGACACATACTGCAGACAACGTGCCCAAAATGAATCTGGAGAAAAAGCAGCAGATCAATCTGATAATGAGGCTAATGCATCTTTTTATCAGTCTAAGAATCGTTATGATATTACTTATACTCAATGCATGCATACGAAAGGGAATCGTGTTTCAGGCAATGAACGACCAAACAATCAGAATGACCCTTCTCTAAAGTCAGCAGGGCATCCTCCAAGCGACCAACCTGTTTCACCACAAGATTATGTTCCTGATGTTCCCATGGATCGATAACTTGAAACTAACAATATGATTTCAAGGAGATTTGATCGTGCTATTTAATTGTTCAATCGCTCATTTAATGATATTGGAATATGAAGCCGCCGTAGCTAGCACGTCCACTTTTGTAAACAATCAGACAAGCATTCAGCTTTGATCCAAAGCATTTGTCAGGAACTCCAGTGCTTGATCTATTGCAGCCTCCGATGTTTCTCTATTCGTCCATCCATTTTCATTGAACTTGACCCATATCGTGAAGATCGAACTTGATGTAACGCTCCCGCCCCCATTATGGTTACTAGCCTCCAATCTAAAATCCTCCTGTATATAGGCGGAGGTTGTATACATACAAGTTCGGTGATCGTAAAGTGCGTCAATCCTGAATCTTCTCTCTTGCCCCTTGAAAAAGTGAACCAACTCCACCGACATTTCTCTTTCAAGAAACTCCTTGCATGAACTGTAGTTTTTTGGATTGATCATATACTTCCCTTAAAGTCTAACTAGAAGAATTATAATGCACTTATAATCAGACAAAATAAACACTTGCCAATAATCATTTTAGTGGACAGGAGAATTCTAACATCGCAATGAATAAGTCAAAAAAAACCGCTTTCGACACCCTAAATGTGGGTAATGCACAGATACTAACCCATAAAACACACCCATTAAAACTTCATGATCCCTATCACACCGTTTTAACATTGAGCTGGACTAGGTTCTTTATCCTTTTGTTATTTGCCTTTTTTGTTGTGAATATGTTTTTTGGGACGATTTACTGGTTAATTCCAGGAAGTGTTGTAAACACGTCTCACGAAAACTTCCTGAATTATTTCTTTTTTAGCATAGAGACACTTGCTACGGTGGGTTACGGCGTAATGTCCCCTGCAAACCTTGCTGGTCATATCGTCGCTTCATTCGAGATTCTATCCGGTATGGTTGCAGTAGCATTGGTAACAGGAATTGTTTTTGTAAGGTTTTCAAAACCCACGGCGCGTATACTTTTCAGTGATGTCGCTGTTATAAGGAATTTCGAAGGCAATCGAGTTTTAATGATTCGAATTGCAAACGAGCGATACAATCAGATTGTTGAAGCTACAGCAAAACTTAACTTGGTAAGAATGGAAATTAATACTCAAGGAGAACGGTTTCTTCGAATTCACGATTTACCGCTGGTTCGTGAACGTAGTCCAGTATTTCGGCTTACTTGGACACTCATCCATACCATAGATACTAGCAGCCCTCTGTTTGGTCAGGAACCGGAAATGCTAGCAGAAACTTACTCGCGCATCACACTGAACGTGACTGGACAAGATGAAACAATGGCTGCACCAGTCTTTGCAAGTAAAATATACGAAGCTGAAGACTTGGCCTTTGATTATCGATTTGTAGATATATTAAACATCACATCTGATGGACAAAGAATAATCAATCTAACAAAATTTCATAATATCGTTGAAGACACTTTGGAAACTTAGAATCCAGATTAGTCCGTGAATGAAAAATAAAAAAAGCCAGCAAAACTGGCTTTTTTCCTGCAATTTTGCAAAGTCTACTTTTGTGAAAGTACCCATTCAACTGCATTGATACGGTCTGCATCACTGAGTGCTGGATGCGGAGCCATTGGAGTTTTGCCCCAAACACCGCTGCCACCTGTTTTAACCTTTTCAGCCAACTTTGCAATCGTTGCGCTGTCAGCACCTTTATATTTAGCTGCAACGTCTTTAAAAGCTGGTCCTACTACAGCTTTATCGACCTGATGGCACAATAAGCAATCACTTGCTTTAACAACTGCTTCACCAGCCTTAGCATCGGCAAAACTTTGTGTTGAAAGCAATGATGTTGATGCAAGCAAAACCAAACCTAAAAATTTCTTAGACATCTCTAATCTCCTAAAATAATCATTGTGATAAAACCCAGTTTATAAGCACTGAGTAATCCTGCTCATTTTTTATTTCATCTTTATATTTTGGCTGGAGCTTTCTTCCCCAAACGCCTGTCCCGCCATTTTTCAGCTTAGCGATTAAGGTACTTTTGGCACCAGTATCGCCTTTATATCTTTCAGCAATAGCTTTAAAAGAAGGACCTATCACACCCTCATTTGTTGCATGACAAGCAAAACAGCCATACTTCAGCGCTAAACCCTTACCATCCTCGGCATTTACATCAGCCGAAACAATAATTAATAAAGCCACTGACACTATTTTAAAGAGAGATTTCATCGATTCTCCTTGGCTACCTCTCTTGATAAGCATAACCTAAAAATTCTACCAAAAAATCGCGCTTAGAGGTAAAAGATAAACTATAAATTGCAAATCAGGACAACCGTTCTATTAACTCATCAACGTTATTGATTGGTGGTGAGCATTCAACGCCTTGACATACCCACGCGTTGACATTTTGTTTAGGAATTCTATTCAAGACAGCAGGTAGGTCATTAATCGAACTTTCAATAGGTAATATAAGTGTATCTGGACAAAAAAACATCCTCGTTCGCTCTTGCCAATCCTTTAGACCTTCCTTGTCGCCTCTGATAATTATGATCGTTGGCGGAGTCTTGTATTCTTCCAATGCTACGAGCATATTCGGGCATCCTGCGCCCCTTGAGATCAAGACCTTATCAAACGCCTTGAGAGATCTTTCAGCTGAATCAAGATATCGCATTTCTCCAATTAGATGACCTAGTCTTTGAAGACATAACGTAGCTATTCCGTTCCCATTTGGCGTTGCGTTGTCAAAAGCTGTTTTGGGTCGATGAATAAGAACTTCATGGTCATGGCTAGTAAAATAAAATCCTCCTTTTTCCGATTCAAAATCCCGCAACAATTTTTCGGCAATCTCTTTGGCAAATCTTAGATCTCTTGACCTGAAATCCGATTGCATCAATTCAAGCAACGCATCCAGCAAATAAGCATAATCATCCAGATAAGCCTTAATATGCGCAACGTCGCCACGACAAGTAGCCAACAACCCTTCACCGGTCCATAGTCGATCATAAATAAAGTCCATGGCGTTCTGAGCTGTTTTTACCCAATCCATTCGATTAAGAATTCTTCCGGACCTTGCAATACCTTTGATGACCAGAGCATTCCAGGCTGTGAGAATCTTATCGTCAAGGCCGGGATAAGGTCGTTCTTGGCGAGCAATGAAAAGTTTTTCCCTCGCATTTATTAAAAGTGGCATATCCTCTTGGAATACTGCCTTTGCTATATATGGATGCCAGGACTGACTCTCAAAATTTGGCGCTCGTTCAAACCCATAAACTTGACTTGCAACAATGAATTCTTCTTCGGTGAGAAGTTTCTTGACCTGCTCGGGTTGCCAAACATAAAAAGCACCCTCTTCGTTATGACCGTTTTCATCCTTGGAATCTGCATCAAGCGATGAGTAAAATGCCCCCTGTTCTGAAAGCATCTCCCTCAACAACCAGGAAATAGTCGAGAAGATGACTTCAGAAAAAAGGATATTGGAAGTGATCTGATATGCATCAGCGTAGAGGCACAGAAGCTGACCATTGTCGTAGAGCATTTTTTCAAAATGCGGGATATTCCAACGCTCATCAACACTGTATCGGCAAAATCCGCCTCCTATTTGATCAAAAATTCCTCCGAGCGCCATAGACTCGAGCGTTTTAGATGCCATCTCACCAGCTTCGTGATTACCAAAATAGGCCCGCCGTAAAAGAAAATTAATATCTGATGGATTAGGGAATTTAGGTGCGTTACCAAATCCACCATGCTTGAAATCAAAAGAAGACTTTAATTCCTCGAAAGCTTCATGAATTGTTTTGAAATTAGCGGTTACAACAGTATTTGGACTGGGTGTTGTACTGGCAAACGCCTTCATTAATTGCCGATTCTGATCGACTAGGTCACCTTTTCTTTTTCTATAGAACTCAGCGATTCCAAGAAGCAAATCCCCAAATCCTGGAAGTTGGTATCTTGGGGTCTTTGGAAAGTAAGTGCCGCTGAAAAAGGGTTCTTGCTGAGGTGTAAGAAATACGGTTAGTGGCCATCCTCCGCTTCTTTGAGAAAGCATCCCATGGGCAGTTTGATAGATTTGATCGAGATCTGGGCGCTCTTCTCGGTCAACTTTGATATTGACAAAGTTCTCGTTCATGATTGAAGCGACGCCTGAATCCTCAAAAGACTCATGTGCCATTACATGACACCAGTGGCATGCTGAATAGCCAATAGAAAGCAGGATGGGTTTATCAAGCTTTCTGGCGAGCTCTAGTGCTGCTTCACCCCAGGGATACCATTCAACAGGATTGTCCGCATGCTGCAGAAGATAGGGACTGGTTTCGGAAGCAAGTTTGTTTGCCATGCCTAAAGTTCGTCAACCACATACTCCACAGCCAGAACATGTGTATATCCAGGATTTATCATCACCAGGTTTTCCATAGCATTCGCTGTTTCCACGCACACCATATGACGCCAGCTATCGTCCTTGGGCATGTCAGCCATTTGATGCGCTTTTTTCTCCCAGGGCGTCCATACTACGGTTGTATTGCTACCCCTTTTAGACAAAGTGATTTTTCTTTTATATTTTTCGTCATGTATGACTACGTCAGACTTTGTACTTACATACACCCGATCAAATTCATTGTGGAAAGTCAGTTCCTTTTCTTCAGTACCCCGGAAATAATCCAATAATTTATCGGCATATTCAGTCTGCTCCAGTCCGGTGATGGTTACTGCCTCAATATCGCCAACGTTAAAATAGGTGTGAAATGCTTCCCCCATGAAGAAAGGTTGAGAAGCACGGTTAGTTGTTGCAAGTTTAATAGAAAGGGTTGAGCCAATCTCTATAGTAAGTACGAGCGTATATGGGTATGAAAGCTGCCTTTGTGCATTCTCGGTTTTTGTCATTTGCAAAATAACACGGGTATAACCGTTATTCATCTGTCCAACATCAATAACAGTAAACGGAGTAACCCGGGCGAATCCATGCATGCAAAGTGAACTGTCTGTAGGATGCGCACCGAACCAAGGCCAACAAAGTGGTATGCCGCCGCGAATTGAACGGCCAGGTTCGAAACGAGACTGCTTGGAAAGCCACAAGACGGGTTCAGAAGTGTGCTTGGGTTGCCATAGCATCACATGACCACCCTGAAGCGCAAGTTTCGCGGTAGCAAACCTATTTTCGATTTCTATATAATCTAGCCCGTTCTCGTCTTTTATAAATCTAACATCATCTTCTGCAACATGCGTTGATGGATATTTGCTATCAAAATTTACTTCGGCTGTCTGTGTTCTTTTCATATTGTCTTTTTTTAGCTCAAATAACAGTTCTGTCGATATTATATTTAAAATTACTCAATTTGCGATACATCTCTCACCGCGCCATTAGCAGCACTTGTAGTCATCGCTGCATACGCCCTTAGTGCAGGGCTTACAACTCTTTCTCGATTAAGGGGTTTCCAAGCAAGATTGCCTTTGGCTTCCATTGCAGCACGCCTTCTTGCAAGCTCCTCATCCGATATCTTGAGGTTTATGGTTCGATTTGGAATATTGATTTCAATCGTATCCCCTTCTTCGACGAGACCGATAGCCCCTCCTTCCGCAGCTTCAGGCGATGCATGTCCAATACTCAGTCCTGATGTACCCCCAGAAAACCTTCCATCTGTGACTAAAGCACATTCCTTGCCAAGACCCTTCGACTTTAGGTAGGAAGTGGGGTACAACATTTCCTGCATGCCAGGCCCTCCGCGCGGACCCTCATATCGAATGACAACCACATCACCGGATATTACCTTATCTGAAAGTATCCCTTCGACGGCAGACTCCTGGGATTCAAAAATTCTTGCTCGCCCGTTAAAGACCAAAATACTCTCGTCGACTCCCGCAGTCTTGACAATACAACCGTCCTTAGCTATGTTACCGTATAAAACTGCCAGACCGCCATCCAGTGAATAAGCATGCTGCTTATCACGGATGCATCCTTCAGAACGATCCAGGTCTAATTCAGGCCAGAGCATGGATTGGCTAAAAGCGATGGTAGTTGAAATACCGCCCGGGGCAGCTCTATAAAATTTCTTGACCTCTTCATCATGCGTTCTTGTTATGTCCCACTTCTGCAATGCCGCACCCAATGTCGGGCTATGTACGGTTGGCGTCTCGCAATCAATCACACCCGCACGATTCAATTCACTCAATATTCCCATAACACCACCAGCACGATGGACATCTTCCATATGATATTTTGCGGTAGCAGGCGCTACCTTGCATAGGCAAGGCACATGACGAGAAATGCGGTCAATATCCTTCATTGTAAAATCAACACCTGCCTCATGGGCTGCAGCAAGAAGATGCAATACGGTATTTGTGGATCCACCCATTGCTACATCAAGGCTCATAGCATTTGCGAAAGCTTTACTATTCGCTATGGAACGAGGGAGCACTGAATCATCATCCTGTTCATAGTAACGTTTCGTAATCTCTACGATAAGTCTGCCCGCCTCAAGAAATAGATTCTTTCGAGCAGCATGAGTAGCCAATGTGGATCCGTTTCCAGGAAGGCTTAGCCCTAGAGCTTCTGTCAGGCAATTCATTGAGTTTGCTGTAAACATACCCGAACAAGATCCGCACGTTGGACAAGCTGAACGTTCAATTGCCTCCGACTCTTCATCCGATACTTTGGCATCTGCTGAAGCAACCATCGCATCGACTAAATCTAATTTATGAACACTCCCGGCCCAATTCACTTTACCTGCCTCCATTGGTCCCCCTGAAACAAATACTACTGGTATGTTAAGGCGTAACGCTGCCATCAACATTCCCGGGGTGATCTTGTCACAATTCGATATACAGACAAGCGCATCTGCACAATGAGCGTTAACCATATACTCGACACTATCTGCAATCAGATCGCGGCTCGGCAAACTGTAAAGCATGCCTCCATGCCCCATTGCTATGCCGTCATCAACGGCAATAGTGTTGAATTCCTTCGCAACACCGCCTGAGCGCTCGATCTCTCGGGCGACTAATTGTCCAAGATCCTTAAGATGGACATGACCGGGAACAAATTGTGTAAAGGAATTGGCAATAGCGATAATGGGCTTTGTAAAATCTTCTTCCTTCATACCGGTAGCTCGCCACAAAGCGCGTGCACCTGCCATGTTACGACCGTGAGTGGTTGTTCTAGAACGATAGACTGGCATAGTAATCCTCGATGCAAATAAAACGTATAATGTTTCATTTTACCGCAATATGAAAACTAAATATGTACATACATCCACAATTTGACCCCGTTGCAATCCATCTTGGCCCTTTTGGCATCCACTGGTATGGCTTAATGTACCTTACTGGCTTTATGGCATTCTTATGGCTTGGAAAGTGGCGAATAACACACCAGGCATGGAATGAATGGACGCTTAAGATGCTGGATGATGCGCTCTTCTATGGTGCATTGGGTGTCATTCTTGGAGGAAGAATTGGGTATGTAACCTTCTACCAGCCAACCTATTTCATTCAGCATCCTATAGAAATATTTGCAATTTGGCAGGGTGGCATGTCCTTTCATGGCGGATTTCTTGGTGTACTTGCCGCCATGACATTCATTTCAAGAAAATACGACAAGTCATGGATTACCATCATGGATTTCTTGGCACCACTTGTTCCTATTGGATTAGGAGCAGGACGGATCGGAAATTTTATTAATGGTGAGCTTTGGGGTAGATCAACTACTTTACCCTGGGGCATGATATTCCCGAAAGTTGACTCGATTCCCCGTCATCCCTCGCAACTCTATGAATTCTTCCTGGAAGGCGTCGTTCTCTTCCTTATACTGTGGATCTATTCACAAAAACCAAGAAATGCAGGCAGCGTGTCAGGTCTTTTCCTGATTTTTTATGGGACATTCAGATTCATGGTTGAGTTTACCCGCGAACCGGATAGTTTCTTGGGTCTACTTCAACTGGGCATGAGCATGGGTCAATGGCTAAGTCTTCCAATGGTTCTGGCAGGAATTTGGATGGTCTACCGCTCCGGAAGAACCAAGGTGTGATTAGCAGCAACGTTTCACGCCTTTCCATTTATTTTCCTGCCATTGCTTAAAAAAGTCTTCCCGAGAAAGCGGTTCTTCATCTGGATGAAACTCTTTGTGATGCTCTATATAACGTTCATACGCGTCATCACCCGAAAGTTGCCTTACAACCTTCCAAATTCGCTTAATGCCTGATGTCATCACGCAACCCTCTTGACGACATCAGGCATGAATCGTAACTTCAATGATATTATCCAATATGGCTTCTCGTTATGAATCCATCTCATTCACTTATATCCTTAATTCGGATAATGGAACAAGCTTTTTATTTTTTAAATAGTTAACACTCATGTAGATCATGTCCAATATAACCAACCATAACACGATCACAAAAAAGAGCGTTAAGTAAGCATCCAGTTGCTGGTTGAAAATTAGCTGGGGTGCCACTTTTGCCTTATCAACCGGCAACAGCCCTTCTGCAAGTTTTTGTGACATATCTCTGGCGGAGGCAAAGAAACCTACCCGAATATCTTGACTGAACAATTTCTGCCAAGCCGCAGAGGTTGTGACCAAGGTTAACCATGCAAGCGGTAAAGCGGTAACCCAAACGTACTTAAGTTTATCCGATTTAACTAAGATTCCAGTAGCAACACTTAAGGCGATAGCTGCCAACATTTGATTGGCAATCCCAAACAATGGCCAGAGAATATTGACGCCACCATTTGGGTCGATAACACCTATATACAAAAAATATCCCCAACTCATAACAACGAGAGCACTTGAGATCAGGACAGATGGCCACCAGGATGTTTGACCCATCTTTGGCCAGATATTTCCAAGTATATCCTGAAGCATGAATCGACCAACACGTGTTCCAGCATCAAGGGTTGTAAGAATAAATATCGCCTCAAACATAATTGCAAAATGGTACCAAATAGCTAACAGCCCTCGACCAAAAGCACTGCCAAATATGCTTGCCATACCCACTGCGAGCGATGGGGCTCCGCCAGTCCGAGCAAAAAGTGATTTCTCACCCATTTCGTGAGCAAGGTTCTGCATATGGTCAACCGTAACCGGAAATCCCCAAGAAGTGATTTTGTTCACGGCATCCAAGGCCTCTTTCCCAACGACTCCACTCGGACTGTTTATAGCAAAATAGACTCCCGGTTCCAGTACCGTTGCAGCAATCATCGCCATAATGGCAACAAATGATTCCAAAAGCATAGCGCCATATCCGATCATCCGTATGTCTTTCTCTCTAGTCAGAAGCTTGGGTGTCGTTCCAGATGAAATTAGCGCATGAAATCCTGATATAGCCCCACAAGCTATCGTTATAAAAACGAAAGGAAATAATTTCCCTCCAAAAATTGGGCCCGTTCCATCTATGAATTGTGTCAATGCCGGCATTTTCACATTTGGCTGCATCAGCAAAATCGCAATGGCAAGCAGGATAACCGTACCCAGTTTTACAAACGTTGAAAGATAGTCTCGAGGTGCCAATAGAAGCCATATGGGCATAATTGCAGCTGCAAACCCATAGGCAATAATGCAATATGCCAGTGTGAGGCCTTCTTGATCAAAAAAAGCATGCATTGTTTCTTGATGATCAACCCAACCACCAAGTATCACCGCAAGCAGTAGGAGAAGCACACCAAGCCCAGAAGCCTCCAATACACGACCCGGACGAATAGATCGCATGTAAATGCCAACAATCATGGCAATAGGAATCGTTGCGGCAACGGTTGAAGTCGCCCAAGGACTATGTTTCATAGCATTCACAACGACCAGTCCAAGGACAGCTATCAGAATGATCATGATACAGAACGTTCCAACAAGTGCTGCGGTACCTCCTAAAGGGCCAATTTCATCACGAGCCATTTGACCAAGACTTTTGCCATCCCTTCGCGTAGAGAAAAATAAGGTGACCATGTCTTGAACCCCGCCACCAAGAACTGCCCCTATAAGAATCCACAATGTTCCAGGCAAGAACCCGAACTGAGCTGCCAGAGTTGGCCCAACTAATGGCCCAGGACCTGCTATAGCAGCAAAATGATGCCCAAAAACAACCCACCGATTAGTAGGAATAAAATCCTTTCCATTATTTATTCTGAGAGCGGGAGTCAGCCTCTCGTCATCAAATACAAGTATCTTCGATACAATCCATGCCGCATAGAAGCGATAGCCTATGGAATATACACATAGGGCAGCAGTAATAAACCAAAGTGCATTGATGCTCTCCCCACGGCTGACGGCAATTGCAGCGATAGCATATACACCTAGAATCACAACTAGGATCCAAAAAAGAATCTTAACTTGTTTATTCATACTCTCGTTCTTTCCCTTCCTTAAACAAATGGGTATGCGTAATTGGAAAATATTTTAACTTTATTAATCGATTGGTCATAAATTACTTTCAACCACTCGAACTAGCTTTTAGCACCTATTCTCATTTAGTCCAGCCAATCTCTTTGGCTGTTAATTCCCCTATTAACGTATTTTCCAACCCCAGAGGGATTTCTGCACTAGATTCACTTATTGGTATTCTACCAGCCATTAACTCTGCATACTCCTGCGGGTATAGCGGTATCTTTTCTGGTTCGGCAAATCCAATTGGGAAATAAGGCAAGGTATTTGAAAGATTATATTTATCGGTTGCATTAACAGTATGAAGTAACTCATGCGCAATAATCACGTTGTTCTGCTTAAGATATATGCGATTGGCAAAAAGATTAACTAGACCTAACCTGCCCTTGCTAAGTGCAGTTGAATGTCTTAATAAGGGGTTGGTCTTTGGGTCGAAATATAAAAGATATAACTTGATATCAGGCTTAACGTCAGACTTGGGTGTATTTACATAAGACCAGAAACGAAATTGCAAACTCCATAATATATTGAATAGCAAATTGTTATCTAACTGTTTAGGAGGTCTAATTTTGACTTCATTCTCAAGATGGAATTCAAATGGCATTTCAATTGAAAGTTTATAATGGGCAGACTGTTCTTCCATATAACTTTTGATTTCGTTAAATTGTTCGTTTTTCAGATTGGCAATCATGAGGGTCGAGGCTAGACTGCCGTCAGCATTGATTGGATAAAGATTCACATAGAGTGTTCTTTTCCAATGAGGAGCACCATCATGGTTCCATGCTTCTTGAGCAACCGTAAGCAAAATAAACAATAAAATAGTGATTCTGATTTTACGCCACATTGATATTCAATCTTTTATCTTCAATTTCGTATTAAAATGAAAGCATTACATAATACGTGGTTAGAATGCAAAAATTAAATCATTTATTGTTAGGCATTACAGGTGGCATCGCTGCCTATAAGTCGGCAGAACTCTTACGTCTTCTTACCAGCAAGGGAATCAGTGTTCAAGTTGTGATGACTGAGGCTGCCTGTCAGTTTATTACTCCTGCTACCATGCAAGCCTTATCGGGCAAGCCTGTTTTTACCTCACAGTGGGAGGGTAATGTTCCAAATGGCATGCCCCATATCGATCTTTCCCGAAACATGGATGCGATATTGGTCGCACCTGCAAGTGCTGATTTTATTTCTAAAATTGCGCATGGTTCTGCTAATGATCTACTTTCGGCATTATGTTTGGCTAGAAACTGCCCCTTATTAATTGCTCCATCAATGAATAAACACATGTGGGAAAATCCAGCCACCCAAAGAAATATTCAACAGCTGGTTAATGATAATATATTAGTACTAGGTCCTGATTCTGGAGACCAGGCTTGCGGAGAAAACGGACCAGGGCGAATGCTAGATCCTTTGGCTATCATGTCCATTCTTACTGCATTAAATCAGCCCAAGTTATTTCAAAATAAAAGGATTCTTATTACAGCTGGACCAACTATCGAGTCGATCGATCCTGTTCGTGGGATTACTAACTTCAGTTCTGGAAAAATGGGATATTGCCTAGCCCAGGCCGCGCTTGAGGTCGGCGCGGAAGTAACATTAATTAGCGGTCCAACCTCGCTTGAGCCACCCTCAAATTGTAAGCTAGTGCATGTCAGATCGGCTCAGGACATGTTTAATGAGGTCAAGAATAACCTAGCTGATCAGGATATCTTTATTAGCGTTGCAGCCGTAGCGGATTATCGCCCTGCAAACCCCAGTCTCCAGAAAATTAAAAAGAATAGCAAGGTCCTAACCATTGATCTAATTGAGAACCCGGATATTCTGGCTTATGTGGCAGGACTTTCCAATCCTCCTTTCTGCGTTGGCTTCGCTGCAGAAAGTGAGAACATTATGGTTCATGCCGAGGAAAAAAGGCAAAAGAAGAAATTGCCTGTTATTGTGGTAAACCACACTAGTGTAATGGGTCAGGATCATAGTCAGATTACGATTCTCGATGACGAAGGAACACACTCATTGGCACCCGCACTTAAGATCGATCTTGCCAGAGAATTACTAGACTTCATACATCATAAACTTCAACTATCAGATTGAGATCAAAATGAGCCTAAACGTAGAAATGAAAATTCTAGATGACCGCTTGAAAAACCATATGCCCAATTATGCGACTTCTGGTTCAGCAGGACTGGACTTAAGAGCTTGTGTTGAACATACCCAGATCATACATCCAGGGGAGACCACACTTATTCCTACAGGAATGGCAATCCATTTAGCCGACCCTAATTATGCTGCCATGATCTTACCAAGATCGGGTCTTGGACATAAACACGGAATCGTTCTTGGCAATCTGGTCGGGTTAATAGATTCAGACTATCAAGGACAATTGCTTGTTTCTTGCTGGAATCGAAGTAAAGAATCTTTTATGCTCAACCCAATGGAACGTATTGCTCAACTGGTAATACTACCCGTTATGCATGCTTCATTTAAGATAGTAGATGAATTTCACTCAAGTGATCGGGGCGAGGGTGGATTCGGCAGCACAGGTAAACATTAATGGAAAATAATACAAATTTACTTGAGTTAAATCGTATTTTCATGGTATAAATGCGGTCTTTCGAATTTTGGAGTATGCCATGGCACGCGTATGTCAGGTAACCGGCAAAAAGCCGATGGTGGGGAATAATGTTTCTCACGCAAACAATAAGACTAAACGTCGTTTTTTACCTAATCTGCAAAATCGCAAGTTTTGGGTTGAAAGTGAAAATCGTTGGATAAGTCTTCGCATTACAAACGCTGCATTGCGTACTATTGACAAGAATGGGATTGACTCTGTTCTTGCCGATTTGCGTGCAAACGGCGAAAAGATCTAATTAGAAGGGTTTATCATGCGTGAAAAAATTAAATTGGAATCAAGTGCAGGTACGGGTCATTTTTACACTACGACCAAGAACAAACGCACAATGCCAGAGAAAATGGAAATAAAGAAATTTGATCCGGTTGCTCGTAAGCATGTTATGTATAAAGAAACAAAACTGAAATAATCTTTCAGTATAAAAAACCCCGCAATTGCGGGGTTTTTTTTGTCCCTAAGCCATTTTATAGCAACGCAATCGACGGGAAAACTCTTCCAGGGCTTCAATTCCTGAACGTTCAGCCCGATGGCACCAATCTTCAAGATTCTTTAGTAATTGATCCTGACTTATGGATGAGCGCATCCATATTTGATTCAACTCTTGCTTGAAATGATAGACCGTCTTTAGTTGATGAGCATTTTCCAGAACCTTATTAACCAATAATAGCTCTTTCTCCTTTAGTTCATTTGCGTCGATATGCAACCACTCCTTAAGACTCTTAATTGAGAAGTTAGAAACACCATGCTGATAAATCGCGTTATGTATCTTTCCTATTTCATTACGATAAGCTTTTCGCAGAACATGCCCATATGTCTTCATCACCTCAAAACGATGTGTAATGACCGCTTGAAGCGTATCCAAATCGCATTGCTTTTTTGCCCAGTCGAATTTTATCTTCGGTGCAACTTTTTTAATTTTAGCGAGCTTCAATGATGCCAATAATCGAATATAAAGCCACCCAATATCAAGCTCATACCATTTATTCGACAATCTTGCTGAACTTGCGTATGCGTGATGATTGTTATGTAACTCCTCACCGCCGATTAAAATACCCCAGGGAATGATATTGGTGCTCGAATCGTTAGCTTCAAAATTTCGATATCCCCAGTAATGTCCTATTCCATTAATCACTCCTGCTGCCGTTACAGGTATCCATGCCATTTGAACTGCCCACATCGTTATCCCGATTGGGCCGAATAATACGACATCGATTAGAAACATCAGCGATATCCCAAGGTAGGTTCGCCTGCTGTAGACATTTCTTTCTACCCAGTCGTCTGGGGTACCTTTGCCATATTTCTCTAAAGTTTCCTTGCAATAACTTTCTTTCTTGTAAAGTTCATATCCTGTAAACAGCACTTTTTTAATACCAAGAATTTGAGGGCTATGTGGATCATCTTCAGTCTCACAGTGGGCATGATGCTTTCGGTGGATTGCTGCCCATTGCTTAGTTACCGTTCCAGTTGAGAACCAAAGCCAGAACCTAAACAGATGACTTGCTATGGGATGAAGATCCAATGCACGATGGGCTTGGCAACGATGAAGATAAATCGTCACCGATGCAATCGTCATATGAGTTAATAACAAGGTAATGGCGATATAGCCCCACCATTGGAGACTTATTAGTCCATGCATTTCTTTACTTCCCCCGATGTTTATTTATTATTCGCCGTTTCAATTAAGCGAACTTCTCTTTGTGGATATGGTATTGTTATTTGGTTTGCTTTAAATGATTTCCATATTTCCAGGTATATTTCTGATTTCAGATTGGCTGATCCCTCTTCTGGATCGGCAATCCATACATTTAAATACAATTCTATACCACTCTCAGCAAAGTTATTGATAATTACTACTGTTTCAGGATCGCTTATGACACGTTTGTGCACTTTTGCTATGTCTTTCATTAGACTCATAGCTAACTCCAAGTCACTTTCATAGCTAATGGACATTGGAATGACCACTTTTGCTTTTCTATTGTTGGAGGAATGGTTAATCACGAGGTTTGTGATTAATGTCTCATTTGGGATCACGACTTCGGTACCATCTAGTTTCTTTAGAACCATATACCGTGATCTCATATCTGAAACTACACCATAGTGTGTTTCAACTGTTACTACATCACCTAATTGCATCGACTCATCAACAAGAATAATAAATCCACTTATGTAGTTGCTCGCTATTTTTTGTAGTCCGAAGCCAATGCCAACCCCGATTGCACCTCCAAAAACTGATAAGAATGTTATATCCAAACCAACTGCAGATAAGGACATTAAGATTGCGACAAACATTAACGCGATTCTTAATATCTTGCTTAAAACAACACGCATATTTTTATTGATTTGTTCAGTCGCCATGATTTTATTTTCAATCAATCGACTAATCCAAAGTGCAATAAACATGGTTATTACAACAGTTAATATGGCTTGTATCAAAATCAGTAGGTTGAACTCGGTTTTCCCTATCATAAAGCTGATAGATTCTAGGGAATCCAGAATTTCTGGAAGTAATCCGCTGAGGTCTAACGCGAATAAAATCCATATTGCTGTCGCAATGGCATTTTCCATGGTCCTAAGCAACGAGCTAGGCTTAAATATGAATCGAAGTGCATATACAGCCAATCTTATTAAAACCATAGCAAAAAGAAGCGTAATTGATAATTTCAGCAGACTGGTATGATGCCATCTCTGTATTATCAACTTGGAAATGGCAATAAGTAAAAGAGACGTTAGAGGGAATAGAATCCTATTTATCCCAGAAATACCCACCTTCCAAGATTCAGGTGCATTCTTCAACACATAATTTCTGAGCAATCCGTTTATCGACCATGCAAACATAATTGCAGCAAATAGGATCATAAACTGCCAAAGGAACTCCTTGGTAGCAAGGTCACCCATTAACTCATACCATGTGTATTGCATTTCGTTTTTCATTGATTTCCAATTTTAAAATTAAAGGACATTAAATGTTGTACATTTATCAAGCTCTAATTATCTAGTCTTAATTCCAATTAGCTCAGATTAATTATCACAAATAAGTTTGTTTCTGCCAATTGACTTTAAATGTTGCTACTATTCATCCTTAGTATAAGCTTAATTTACAAATAAACATTTATCAGGAAAGCTGGAATTTTGCTTTTGATTGTATGAAATTTTTACTTTATGGAACCCATGGTTGTCACTTATGTGATGAAGCTAAGACGCTAGTGGAAAATGCAAAACGTATGCATGCTTTTGACTATGACTACGTGGATATTCTAGACGATCAAAATATGCTTGATCGTTTTGAAACAAGCATACCTGTCTTATTGGACCCATATTCTGATGAAATGCTTTTTTGGCCATTTGCTGGTTCGGACCTAGAGCAATTCATCTTATCGAGTTTAATGAATAAAAAAAAACCAGCATAGCTGGTTTCTTTTATTATTCAGCCAGTAAGGCTTCTGTGGTGAGGTCAGGTCGGTCTACTAATTCGACTAAAGCCATAGGAGCATTATCTCCATTTCGGAACCCGCACTTCAATATACGCAAATAGCCGCCATTACGTGCCTGATAGCGTGGACCAAGCTCACCAAAAAGCTTTCCTACGATATCACGATCACGCAAACGGCTAAATGCTAGCCGGCGGTTTGCTAGTGTTGCATTCTTTCCTAAAGTGATAAGAGGTTCTGCAACACGACGCAGTTCCTTTGCTTTAGGCAAAGTTGTCTTTATGATTTCATGACGCAACAACGACGTTGCCATGTTACGAAGCATGGCCTGACGGTGACTGCTTGTACGATTTAATTTACGATTGCTATTGCGATGACGCATAGTGATTTCCTCACATCTTTTCTAGGCCGACTGGTGGCCAATTTTCTAATTTCATACCTAAAGTCAAGCCCTTTGAAGCCAATACATCCTTGATTTCATTAAGGGACTTGCGACCTAAATTAGGCGCTTTAAGAAGTTCGTTTTCACCACGTTGAATCAGATCACCAATGTAGTAGATGTTTTCTGCCTTCAAGCAATTTGCAGAACGAACCGTCAATTCCAAATCATCAACTGGACGGAGCAATATTGGATCGACTTGAGGAGCATGCTTGACTTCAACTTCAGTTGGCATGCCTTCCAAGTCAGCAAAAACCGACAATTGACCCATTAATATGCGTGCAGCATCACGAATAGCTTGCTCAGGTTCAATAATGCCATTCGTTTCAACGTCCATCACCAGTTTATCCAAATCAGTACGTTGCTCAACACGAGCACTTTCAACAAAATAACTTACTTTGTTGATCGGACTGAATGATGCATCAACCATGATAAAACCAAGAACCCGGTCTTCATCAACCTTTTGTCTTACTGGAACAGGTTGATAACCGCGACCCATCTCAACTTTAACTTCAAGATTAATCTTTCCGCCCTTAGTTAGGTGAGCGATAACATGATTAGGATTTACAATTTCAGCATCATGGCCTGTTTCGAAATCGCCTGCAGTAACCACTCCTTCGGTTGATTTGTTCAGTGAAAGGATGGTTTCCGTTTTACTGTTCAACTTAAGTGCTACACCTTTAAGGTTGAGGAGGATATCAACAACATCTTCTTGCACACCATCCAAGGTGGAATATTCGTGAACAACACCATCAATCTTGACTTCAGTAATAGCAAAGCCTGGAATTGATGACAACAGGACACGTCTCAATGCGTTACCCAATGTGTAACCAAAACCTCTTTCCATTGGCTCGAGTGTAACACGAGCACGTAGAGGTGATACTACTTCAACATCAGCCACACGTGGCTTTAAATACTCAGTCGGACTGTTTTGCATAAACTTTCCTTACCGCCCTAAATTAGATTACTTAGAATACAGCTCGACAACGAGCGATTCATTGATTGTTGATGGCAATTCGTCACGTTGTGGCTTAGCCTTGAATGTACCTTTTAAAGCTTTAACATCTACATCCAGCCATTCCGGAAAACCGCGTTGTTCAGCAGCTGCCAGCGCACCTTTGATACGAAGTTGTTGTTTAGCGGCTTCAGTAACCTGAACTACATCACCGGGCTTAACTTGGTAAGAGGGAATATTTACACGTTTTCCATTAACCAGAATACTATTATGCCTTACAACTTGACGAGCCTCGGTTCGTGATGCTCCCAAACCCATTCTGTAAGCGACATTATCCAGTCGGCATTCAAGAATTTGAAGCAGGTTCTCACCAGTAATACCTTTTTGGCGGTCTGCCTCAGCATAATAACCACGGAATTGAGCTTCAAGTACGCCGTATATACGACGTAATTTTTGCTTTTCGCGCAACTGAACGCCATAGTCAGACAAGCGCTGGTTACGTCTTTGTCCATGCTGACCAGGTGGGAAATTACGTTTTTCGATAGCGCATTTATCAGTAAAGCACTTTTCCCCTTTGAGGAAGAGCTTTTCGCCTTCACGGCGGCACTGACGGCACTTAGGATCGAGATTTCTAGCCAAGGTGTTCTCCTATTATATCTTGCTACAAATGCGTTGCATTAAATGCGACGCTTTTTAGGTGGACGGCAGCCATTATGTGGAACTGGCGTAACATCTGAAATGCTGGTTATTTTAAAACCCACGGCGTTTAAAGCACGAACCGCAGACTCACGTCCAGGACCTGGACCTTTGATACGAACTTCAAGGTTTTTTACACCACATTCCTGAGCAGCTTTACCAGCAGCTTCTGCTGCCACCTGTGCTGCAAAGGGAGTACTCTTACGAGAACCTTTAAACCCTGCGCCGCCTGAGGTTGCCCATGAAAGCGCATTACCCTGACGGTCAGTGATCGTAATAATTGTGTTGTTAAATGAAGCATGCACGTGGGCTATGCCCTCAGCAATGTTCTTCTTAACTTTTTTACGTACTCGTACGTTTGCTTTTGCCATGTTTATTCCTTACTTGGATGCTTTAATCGCTTTAACTGGGCCTTTGCGTGTGCGTGCATTGGTTTTTGTACGCTGACCACGAACAGGCAAGCCACGACGATGTCTTACACCACGATAGCAGCCCAAGTCCATCAGACGTTTAATGTTCATAGTAACTTCACGACGCAAGTCACCTTCAACCTTTAGTTTCGCAACTTCATCGCGTAGTTTCTCAACTTCTGCATCATTAAGATCTTTGATCTTAGCTGTTGCAGAGACTCCTGCAGCCAAACATATCTGCTTAGCTGTTGTACGTCCAACTCCATAAATGGAAGTTAGCGCTATTTCTGTATGCTTATGATTTGGGATATTAACCCCTGCTATCCGAGCCATGTCACTACTCCAAAATAATGGCGCAACGATAAATTAATATAACGTATCGTCAAAAAAGCCATAGATTTTAACAGTTTAACTTGATTTCAACAATCGGTTAAACACAATACTTACCACTAAATACAAACAATTATCCTTGACGTTGCTTATGGCGTGGATCCGTACAAATAATACGGACTACACCGCGGCGACGCACAACTTTACAATGACGGCATAACGCCTTTACTGATGCACGAACTCTCATTTTAACCTCTCGCCAAAAAACTCACTTAACACGGAATATTATCCGTGCACGGGACAAATCGTAGGGGGTCATTTCTACAGTTACTTTGTCGCCTGGAAGAATACGTATATAGTGCATACGCATCTTGCCTGATATATAACCCAATACTACGTGACCGTTTTCTAATTTAACCCTAAAAGTCGCATTAGGGAGGTTTTCCAAAACCTCACCTTGCATTTCAATTCTGTCTTCTTTTGCCATGTACTTTTTAGTCTATCAACGCGGTAAACCCGCACCGCCCTTAAAATTAGCCTTCTTTAGCAAACCTTCATATTGATGCGACATCAAATGAGCTTGCACTTGTGTCATAAAGTCCATGGTCACTACAACGATAATCAGCAAAGAAGTGCCACCGAAGTAGAAAGGAACATTAAACTTCAAAATTAAAAACTCCGGCAACAAACAAACTATGGTGATATACAGCGCACCCACCAAGGTTAAGCGACCCATAATTTTATCAATGTATTTAGCAGTTTGATCCCCTGGCCTGATTCCAGGTACAAATGCCCCACTCTTCTTGAGATTATCTGCAGTTTCTTTCGGGTTAAACACCAGAGCCGTATAGAAGAAACTGAAAAATATAATCGCACTTGCAAAAAATATAATGTACAAAGGTTGTCCGGGAGATAACGTTGTACCAACGTCCTTTAACCATGACAAACGATCGTTACTACCAAACCAACCCGCTAATGTTGCAGGGAATAAAATGATACTGGATGCAAAAATCGGCGGAATCACACCTGCCATATTAAGCTTAAGAGGCAAATGACTTGTCTGCCCACCCATTATCTTTCTTCCTACCTGCCTTTTTGCATAGTTGACCGTAATTTTACGTTGTCCACGTTCAACAAACACAACAAATCCGGTTACACACATCGTGACTGCAAAGAGCAACAAAACAAATACAGGATTAAATGCTCCCGTGCTTGCCAGATCCAATGTTGCAAATACAGCCCTAGGCAGACCAGCAACGATACCAGCAAAAATTATTATCGATATACCATTACCTATTCCACGCTCGGTGATTTGTTCTCCTAACCACATCAAGAACATTGTTCCACCGACAAGCGTTACGACTGCAGTTAGCCTATACATAAACCCTGGATCAAGCACCAGACCTGGCTGATGTTCAAATGCAATTGCAATACCTAAAGCTTGAAAAGTAGCGAGCACGACCGTACCATATCGAGTGTACTTTGTTATCTGGCGCCTGCCTGCCTCACCCTCTTTTTTCAATTGCTCCATTTGTGGCGAAACCACTGTAAGCAATTGCATGATGATCGAAGATGAGATATACGGCATGATTCCAAGCGCAAACACAGTGAATCTTGACAAGGCACCACCTGAGAACATATTGAACATACCCAATATGCCACCACTTTGAGACTCGAAAAGCTTCGCTAATACATCTGCGTTAATGCCAGGAACCGGTATATGCGCTCCCAATCGGTAAACAATCAATGCACCCAACACGAACATCAAGCGACTTTTTAATTCGCCGGATTTTCCTACCACTCCTAAAATGCTATCGTTTGCCAAGGTAATTACTCAACTATCTTACCGCCAGCTGCTTCGACAGCTGCACGGGCACCCTTGGTTAACTGCAAACCTTGGATCGTAAGCGGTGACTTAAGCTCGCCCGATAGGTAAACCTTAACATTTTTAGCGGATGTAGAAATAACGTTTGCAGCTTTCAATGCTAGCAAATCAATTACATCCACCTTTACTGAAGCCAAGTCGCTTGTGCGAACGCGTGCTGTGTCATCCTTAGTCAAAGAGACGAAACCGCGTTTAGGTAAACGACGTTGCAAAGGCATCTGACCACCCTCAAAACCAACCTTATGGAATCCGCCCGTTCTTGACTTTTGTCCTTTATGTCCACGACCAGCTGTTTTGCCTAAACCGGAACCAATACCACGTCCAACACGACGTTTAGAATGCTTTGCCCCTTCTGCGGGCTTAATTGTATTTAATTTCATTATGCTTCTACCTTCAATAGATAGCTAACGGCATTGATCATGCCGCGTATTGCAGGAGTATCCTGCAATTGGACTGTATGATGTAAGCGACGAAGACCAAGTCCACGTACACATGCACGATGCGATTCGATTCTGCCTATCGTACTTTTAACAAGCGTAACCTTAATCATGCCAGTATCTTTTTTTGCTTTAGCCATTATTAACCTCTAATTTCTTCTACAGTCTTGCCACGCTTGGCTGCGATTTCAGCAGGGGTATTCATCGACTGAAGGCCATTCAATGTTGCTCTTACAACGTTATAAGGGTTGGTTGAACCTATGCATTTGGCCAACACGTTGGTTACACCCATCACTTCGAAAATCGCACGCATTGCGCCGCCAGCAATAATACCGGTACCTTCAGAAGCCGGTTGAATAAAAACCTTAGCAGCTCCGTGAACACCTGTTACAGCATGATGCAACGTACCGTTGTTCAAACTGATCTTAAGCATGCCACGCCTCGCTTCGTCCATAGCCTTTTGAACCGCTACCGGAACTTCACGTGCCTTACCTTTGCCCATACCAACACCACCGTCACCATCACCTACAACAGTAAGCGCTGCAAAACTCATGATGCGTCCACCTTTAACGACCTTGGTTACACGATTGACACCAATCATTTTTTCACGAAGACCATCGGTCTGCTGTTGTTCTACTTCTTTATCTCTTGCCATCATCAACCTCGTCTATTAGAAGGACAATCCGTTTTCACGCGCAGCATCGGCTAACGCCTTGATACGACCATGATACTTATAGCCTGAACGATCAAAAGCAACAGCACTGATTCCAGCTGCTATAGCCTTTTCCGCTATACGCTTACCAATAATTGCTGCAGCGGCAACATTGCCACCATTTTTTAAATCTTTACGAACCTCTACTTCCAGAGAGGAAGCACTTGCCAATACCTTATCACCTGTTTCAGCAATAATTTGGGCATAAATATGTCCATTGCTGCGATGCACACAGAGTCTTGTTTTTTTCAATTCAGCGATTTTGGCACGGGTTTTACGTGCTCTGCGCAGGCGTGAATTTTCAATTTTCATGGTTTAAACCCTACTTCTTCTTGGTTTCTTTAATAATGACCACTTCGTCAGCATAACGCACACCCTTACCTTTGTATGGTTCTGGTGATCGATACGCACGAATCTGAGCGGCAACTTGTCCTACAACCTGCTTATCCACACCCTTAAGAATGACTTCTGTTTGGGTTGGCGTCTCAACGGTAACACCTTCGGGCATCTTGTGATTGATTGGATGGGAATAACCCAATTCAAGATTCAATGTTGTACCTTGAGCTTGTGCCTTATATCCAACTCCAACAAGAGTTAGTTTTCTAGAAAACCCTTGCGACACGCCTTGCACCATATTTGCCACCAAGGCACGCATCGTGCCTGACATGGCTTTGGCGTGCTGAGAATCATTTGCTGCAGCGAACGTAATGGTTTCTCCATCGCGATTTAAGCTGACAGCATCTGTAAGTGGATGCGAAAGCTTACCTAACGGTCCACTAACCGAAATTGAAGCCGAACTTAAAACTATCTCGACTTTTGCGGGGATAGCGACCGGGTTTTTAGCTACACGAGACATATTTTTCTCCTTAAGCCACTATACAAAGAACTTCACCACCGATACCGGCAGCGTTAGCTTTGCGATCAGTCATTACACCTTTTGATGTTGACACGATGGTCACACCAAGGCCATTCATTACCTTAGGTATATCTTGGCTTCCGCGATAGATACGTAGACCAGGACGACTGACACGCTCAATCTTCTCAATAACCGGACGGCCAGAATAATACTTAAGGCTAATATTTAATTGAGGCTTTCCATCGACGTCGCTAACTGCGAAATCATCAATGTATCCCTCATCCTTCAATACGTTTGCTATTGCACACTTCAACTTTGAAGAAGGCATTGCAACTGAAAGTTTATTTACACTTTGTGCGTTACGGATACGGGTAAGCATATCGGCAATCGGATCACTCATACTCATCTTTTATTCCTCCGTTACCAACTAGCTTTTGTGATACCTGGCACTTCGCCACGCATCATTAAATCACGCAACTTGCTTCGCGCAATACCGAATTTGCTGAAAACACCACGTGGGCGACCAGTCAATGCACAACGGTTACGTTGGCGAACTGGACTGCTGTTGCGTGGAAGTGCCTGCAATTTCAAACGAGCTTCACGTCGTTCTTCATTGGACGCCTTACTATTGTTGATAATAGCAAATAGTTCTGAACGCTTTTCAGCATACTTTTTAACTGTTTCTGCGCGCTTTTGTTCGCGCTCAATCATACATGTTTTAGCCATGAGACCCTCAGTTTCTAAATGGAAAGCTAAATGCAGTTAATAATGCACGCGCTTCTTCATCAGTTTTAGCAGTCGTTGTTATAGTAATATTCATACCACGCAACGCATCTATCTTATCGTATTCAATTTCAGGAAATATGATCTGTTCTTTAACACCCATATTATAATTTCCACGACCATCAAAAGATCTTGCAGAAATGCCACGAAAATCCCTGATACGAGGTATTGCGATTGTTACCAAGCGATCCAGGAACTCATACATACGTTCACGACGCAATGTAACCTTACAACCCACTGGATAATCATCACGAATTTTGAAAGAAGCGATCGATTTCTTCGCTTTGGTAACTACAGGCTTCTGACCTGCAATTTTTTCCATGTCAGAAACAGCATTTTCCATTACCTTTTTATCAGCAACGGCTTCACCAACACCCATATTGAGTGTTATTTTTTCGATACGTGGCACTTGCATTACTGAAGTATATCCAAACTTCTCAGTAAGCTCTTTGACCACTTTATCGTTATAGTATTCTTTTAAACGAGCCATGATTCACCCTTATGCGTCAACAACTTCGCCACTTGATTTGAAGACGCGTACCTTGCGTCCATCTTCAAGCAACTTAAAGCCAACTCGATCACCCTTTTGAGTAGCTTGGTTAAACAAAGCAACATTAGAAATATCAACGGGCATTTCCATTGAAATAATTCCACCTGAAACACCCTTCATAGGATTAGGCTTAGTATGCTTCTTTGCGAGATTAATTCCCTCAACAAGAACGTGACCTGTATCCAGAACCTGCAGAACGGTACCACGCTTACCTTTATCCTTGCCTGCATTCAAAACAACTTCATCGCCTTTGCGAATCTTATTCATTCCATCACTCCTTACAATACTTCTGGTGCTAATGAAACGATTTTCATGAAACGCTCACCACGCAGTTCACGTGTGACTGGTCCGAAAATACGAGTTCCAATAGGCTCAAGCTTATTATTCAAGAGCACTGCCGCATTGCCATCAAACTTAACCAGGGAACCATCAGGACGACGAACACCTTTTGTTGTACGCACAACTACAGCGCTATAGACTTCGCCTTTCTTGACGCGACCACGCGGCGCAGCATCTTTTATGCTGACCTTAATAACGTCACCGATCCCAGCGTAACGACGCTTGGATCCACCCAACACTTTAATGCACATTACGGAACGTGCACCAGTATTATCGGCTACATCTAGCCGAGATTGCATTTGTATCATGAGAATAATCTCCAACTTAATCCGTTAATCCAACACCAGCCGCTTGTCAAACACGGCCGACAGCAATACGGTCAGTATTGGGGCGCCAGCTTCACCGAAATCGGTTTGGGCGCCGAAAAACCAAACATTCTATATCACATACACTTAGTATGCAATACCTAAACACCACTTGATTTAGAAACGATCTTGCTAACACGCCAAGTCTTTGTTTTAGAAAGCGGACGGCTTTCTTCAATTACAACAAGGTCACCTTCTTTGCACTCATTATTTTCATCATGAGCATGAAATTTGTTAGAACGGCTTACAACCTTACCAATAAGCGGATGCTTAACTTTACGCTCCACTAACACGGTAACGGTCTTATCCATTTTGTCACTTACTACTCGTCCGCTAAAACTACGTACGACTTTTGATTGTATTTCGCTACTCATATTCACTCCGATTAAGCTTGCTTGGATTTTTCAGCAAGCACAGTGCGAACTCGCGCTATATCGCGGCGAACTTTGCCTACTTGATCAACTTTATTGAGTTGCTGAGTAGCGAGTTGCATGCGTAAAGAAAACTGAGCACGACGCAATTCCACCAATTCATTATTCAACTCTTCAACCGTCTTACTTCTTAATTCAGTAGCCTTCATCTTTAACTCCCTACATGACGGGTAGTGAACGTGGTTTCAATAGGCAATTTTGCTGCTGCCAGGCGAAAAGCTTCGCGCGCTAAAACTTCACTCACTCCATCCATTTCATAAAGCATTTTTCCTGGTTGGATCTCAGCAACGAAGTACTCTGGACTACCCTTACCATTACCCATACGAACCTCTGCAGGCTTGCTTGATATCGGCTTATCAGGAAAGATACGAATCCATACTCGACCGCCACGCTTGATATGTCTTGTCATAACGCGACGAGCTGCTTCAATTTGCCTTGCAGTCAAACGTCCTCTACCAACCGCCTTAAGTCCAAAGTCACCAAAGCTAACCTTGTTACCAGTTGTAGCGATTCCTTTGTTACGTCCCTTTTGCTGTTTGCGGAATTTCTGTCTAGCTGGCTGTAGCATTTTTCGCCCCTGCCTTTCTTACTTTCTTTTCTGGTTCGACAACTGGAGCAGCTACTTGCTCTCCTTTATTATCGAAAACCTCACCTTTGAATACCCACACTTTAATACCAATAATACCGTATGTGGTCTTTGCTTCTGCTACACCATAATCGATATCTGCACGCAAAGTATGCAATGGAACACGTCCTTCGCGATACCATTCGGTACGAGCAATTTCAATCCCATTCAATCTGCCTGAGCTCATGATCTTAATACCTTGAGCACCCAGTCGCATGGCATTTTGCATGGCACGCTTCATGGCACGACGGAACATAACGCGTTTCTCCAACTGCTGGGCAATGCTCTCAGCAATAAGCGTCGCGTCAATTTCAGGCTTGCGCACTTCTTCGATATTCAAATGTACCGGCACACCCATCAAACCTTGAAGACTTGAACGTAATGTTTCGATATCCTCACCTTTTTTACCAATCACAATGCCAGGTCTTGCGCTGTAAATCGTGATTTTTGCGTTCTTTGCAGGACGCTCGATAATGATCTTGCTAACGGCAGCATGGGATAGCTTTTTCTTAAGGAACTCACGAACCTTAATATCGCTATTCAACATCGCTGGAAAGTTTTTGCTATTGGCATACCAACGTGATGTCCAATTCTTTTGGACACTTAGGCGGAAACCAATTGGATGAATTTTCTGACCCATAATAAATCCTTTAGTTACCGACCGTCACTGTAATGTGACAAGTTGGTTTAGTTATACGTCCTGCTCGACCCTTAGCGCGAGCACGAATGCGCTTCAACACCATGCCTTTATCAACATAAATCGAAGTAACCTTCAACTCATCGATATCAGCTCCATTATTATGTTCGGCATTTGCAATTGCAGACTCAACTACCTTCTTAATAATTTCAGCACCTTTCTTCGGTGTGAAATTTAGAATGTTAAGTGCATGATCAATTTTCTTTCCACGAACAAGGTCAGCCACCAATCTTGCTTTTTGCGGTGATAGGTGTACGCCTTTTAGAATTGCAGTTACTTGCATCGTCATACTCCTATTTTTTAGCCTTCTTATCGGCTGCATGACCCTTAAAAGTACGAGTCAATGCAAATTCGCCGAGCTTATGGCCAACCATGTTTTCTGAAATCAACACAGGTACGTGTTGCCTACCATTGTGTACTGCTATAGTCAAACCAATGAAGTCTGGCAATATTGTTGAGCGACGTGACCATGTTTTAATTGGCTTTCTATCGCGGGTTGCTACTGCCACTTCTACTTTTTTTGCCAGATGCCCATCAATAAACGGGCCCTTTTTAATTGAACGTGCCATTTATATTACCTCTTATTCGCTGGACGACGACTGACGCGCATATTATCAGTACGTTTGTTAGCACGAGTACGGTAGCCTTTAGTTGGCGTACCCCATGGGCTAACTGGATTCATACCAGCAGCAGTCTTACCTTCACCGCCGCCATGTGGATGGTCAACCGGGTTCATCACAACACCACGGACCGTTGGACGAACACCGCGCCAGCGCATTGCACCAGCCTTACCAATTGAACGAAGTGAATGTTCTTCATTTCCAACTTCGCCAATCGTCGCCTTGCAATCAACATGAACACGCCTTACTTCACCCGAACGCAAACGTAGCTGCGCATAGCTTCCTTCTCGTGCAAGCAACTGAACCGACGTACCTGCTGAACGAGCCAACTGTGCCCCCTTACCTGGCTGCAACTCGATACAATGTATCGTGCTACCCACAGGTATATTTCGAAGTGGCAGTGCGTTTCCAACTTTGATTGGAGCATCGGAACCACTTATTAACTGTGCGCCTGCAGATATTCCGCGTGGAGCGATAATATAACGACGCTCTCCATCCGCGTAGACAAGAAGCGCGATGTGAGCACTACGATTTGGATCGTATTCGAGGTGCTCTACTTTTGCTGCAATCCCATCCTTATTTCGTCTGAAATCCACAATACGGTAATGTTGTTTGTGACCACCGCCTTGATGACGTGTCGTAATATGGCCATTATTGTTGCGGCCCGCTTTTTTACTTTGCTTTTCCAACAACGGCGCATGGGGCTTACCCTTATGTAGTTCAGGTGTTACCACCTTCAATACGGCGCGCCGACCTGGGGAAGTTGGCTTAACTTTAACTAATGCCATGATCTCTCCTATTCGCCCGCTGCGAAGTTAATTTCTTGACCTGGCTTGAGGCTTACATAGGCCTTTTTCCAGTCTTTACGGCTACCCATAATACGGCCCGCACGTTTTGTCTTTCCTTTTACATTAGCAACCGAAACACTCAAAACCTCAACCTTGAAGACCAACTCAACTGCGGCCTTGATTTCAGGTTTCGTAGCATCTGTACGAACCTTAAAAGCGATTTGCTGATACTTATCAGCAATATATGTAGCCTTTTCAGTGATTTGCGGAGCAAGGATTACCTGGAACAAACGTTCTTGAGTTTGTGCAATATTCATATTCGTACTCATGCCAGCATCTCCTCAAGACGTTTAACTGCCGCTGTTGTTGCAATCACGTTAGGGAAGCGTACCAGACTGACTGGGTCGGCATATTGCGCCTCGACAACTAAAACATTTGGTAAGTTACGTGATGACAAATAAAGATTCTCATTGAATCCATCAACCAATACGAGCAAGCCTTCTGCATATCCCAGACCCTTAATCTTTTCGACAAGACTCTTAGTCTTTGGTGTATCAATACTGAACTCTTCAATTACATTCAAGCGATCCTGACGAACCAACTCAGAGAGAATGGAACGCATACCAGCGCGATACACTTTACGATTCACCTTGTGACTGAAATTCTCATCTGGACTATTTGGGAAGGCACGACCACCTCCACGCCATATCGGGCTAGAACTCATACCTGAACGAGCGCGACCTGTACCCTTTTGGTTCCAAGGCTTGTGAGTTGTATGACTCACGTTTCCACGTCCTAATTGAGCACGTGTTGCAGTACGTGCATTTGCCATATAAGCCACTACAACTTGGTGAACCAATGACTCATTAAATTCACGACCAAACGTTAAATCAGAAACTTCCAGTCCAGATTTAGCAGCCTTGCCATTATTATCGATTAATTTTAATTTCATTTTGCACCTGCCTTAACTGCGGGGCGAACAACCACATCACCACCCTTAGATCCTGGTACGGCACCCTTGATCAAAAGCAAGTTACGCTCAACATCAACTCTCACCACTTTCAGATTTTGAGTGGTTACCTTTACTGATCCAAGGTGGCCAGGCATACGTTTACCAGGGAATACACGACCTGGATCCTGAGCCATACCGATCGATCCTGGCACATTATGTGATCTTGAGTTACCGTGAGATGCACGATTCGAACTGAAATGGTGACGTTTAATTGCGCCTGCAAAGCCTTTACCAAGAGAAGTTCCAGTCACATCGACCATTTGACCTTCTTGGAAAATTTGCACAGTAATTTCACTTCCAGCAGCATAGGCGGAAAGTACATCATTACCTACTGAGAATTCTTTGATACCAGTGCCGGCAGATGAACCTGATTTGGCATAATGCCCTGTCAGTGCTTTGTTTACGCGACTAGCACGGCGCTCACCAAAAGCAACTTGAAGGCCTGTATAGCCATCGCTTTCGATAGTTTTGATTTGTGTCACTCGGTTTGGAACGACTTCAAGCACTGTTACTGGGATGCTTTCGCCATCTTCAGTAAAAATGCGGGTCATTCCAACCTTGCGACCAATAAGCCCTAAGCTCATGATCGATTCCTTATAATAATTAAAAGGCTGATTACAATTGACCAGCCTCGGCAAAAGAGGGCGGATTATACCCGACCTCAAAAAAAATTACAACTTAATCTCTACATCCACGCCCGCTGGCAAATCTAATTTCATCAACGCATCGACAGTCTTGTCTGTAGGATCAACAATATCCATCAAGCGTTGATGCGTGCGAATTTCAAATTGGTCACGCGATGTTTTATTAACGTGAGGTGAACGAAGAATATCAAAACGTTCAATTCTCGTTGGCAATGGCACAGGTCCCTTAACAACAGCCCCTGTACGTTTGGCAGTTTCTACAATCTCCTGAGCAGATTGATCAATAAGACGATAATCAAACGCTTTAAGACGAATACGGATTTTTTGACTTTGCATATACTGCCTTTCTAAAGAGCGAAACGGCGGGGTTACCGCCGTTATAAGTTTAACTTCAATAATTATTCAATAATTTTTGCTACGACACCGGCACCAACAGTACGACCGCCTTCACGGATAGCGAAGCGCAAACCTTCTTCCATCGCAATCGGAGCAATCAATGTCACTGTTATTGATACGTTATCGCCTGGCATCACCAT
>CAIPBJ010000052.1 GCA_903863255.1 uncultured Methylophilaceae bacterium | reverse complement strand
CTTAACGTTAGAGGTCAAGAAGCTATGAATACTAAATCATTCTCAGCCTCTTAACTTTTAGTCAATGTTGCACTTCGTCCTTGAATCCACCCGATTAAATGTGCACTTTATAAGCAAATAGCTAAAAGGCCATTATTCAGTGGGCTTTCAACCGATCTAATTCGCAAAACTTTTTTATTAGAAATAGATAACTTTGAAAGTTATATCTCAAAGGAAATGGGTCAACTCAATAAACAGAACACCTATAATTAGATTGTAATTAATTTATAAAAGAAATCTAGACGTATCGGCATTGTCAATGCACACAAAAATCATTATCCCCATCTTTAAAGAATATTTTAGTGAAAATGAATTTTTTTCAATTAATTACTCATTAAAAGTATTAATAGATAAAGATATTACTTTCATTTTTCCGAATGAGTTGAATCTAGAATATTATAAAAAAACATTTCCTAAAATTAATTTTTTCTCTTTACCAAAAGAGTTCTTTTACAGCCAAAAAACTTATAACCAACTTTGTTATGAGCGCGCTTTTTATGAGTTTTTTAAAAATGACTGCACTCACATTCTCATCCTCCAACCCGATGCAATTGTTATAAATTCAGATATTCTAGAGTGGAGTAATTCGAGGTTTGACTACATTGGAGGACCAGAGAGCAATGACTATTCGTACAATATAACTTCAGTCATGCCTTTTACAGATTTACCTTCGTTTCATCCTATCCGCTTACAAGGATGCAATGGAGGTTTATCACTAAGGAAAGTAGAATCATTCATTAAAGTTCTGGAAGAATACGAAGAGCTGACCAAATTATTTAGAACGTACGCCGGTGGGATTGGAGAGGATATATTTTTTAGCTTAATGGGAAGAGTCTCATCTTTTTTTCAAGTACCCAATGAACTCATTGCGTCTAAGTTTGCATTAACTGATAAATTTCAGGAGTGGATTGCTTTTAACAAAGCTCTTCCTTGTGGGTTTCATGCTTGGTACAACACTCAAGAATCAGAAGATTACATCAAAGGATTATTACCGAAAATTGAATGACTGAATAATCTTAAAGTAATTCGATGGGCAAGTTCAGTCCAGCAGAGCTTAAGAATTCACCTCGCTTAGTTTTGATTAAATTTGATTTTCCAGGCCATCTTCTGTAAATAGATAAATAGTCTAAAATCACTGAGCCATCTTTATGCGATGTAGTATTTCTAGTTAATGTTTGACTCAAATATACCAATGGGCCAAATGTATTATGGTGCACAAAACTAATTGTGCCATTTACATTCAAAAGCCAATCCCAGTCCTCGTGGCTTTTTAAGTTCATATCAAATAAATACTTTTTAGCATTTTCATTAGACAGAAAAAAAGCATTTATTGGAATAAAGTTACTTACCCACAATTGATCTAATGCATAGCCTGAAAAATTTACCTTTTCAACAATTGATAAAGAGTAATCCTCTTCACTTGTTTTATCGCTCACCTTTGAATAGTTAAAAAAATGTAATACGCTCTCATTTACTCGAATGAGTTCTATTGCTTTTTCGAAATAATCTATCTCAAATAAATCATCATCATCTAAAAAACAAATCCACTTAGACTTTGCAAGTTGAATACCTAGATTTCGTGAGCCAGACGGCCCTTTCAATGTTGGTATGGCTACGAACGTATCATTTGACCTAAGTAGATTTGCTGCAATATGTTTAGTCTCTTTACTGGACTCATCTGCAATCAGCAAAATTTCAAAATCTTGAAAAGTTTGATGAACAAGCGACGAGATCGCTCTGCTCAAGAGCAAAGGTCGATTGTGTGTAGTGAGTATTACACTTATTTGACACATATATATTACTTATCCTAATTAACTATTTATCACTTAGCGTTTTCAATGAGCAAGTGCAAAGAGTGAGGCATGGTGCTGTTTAAAGTCAAACGCTTCGGGAGTGAACATCTCGGCTGGACATTTCCAGCCCATACTCTTTCTCGGTCTGATATTGACCTGCCATGCAACAGAATCTAAATACTCTTGCGTGAACACATTCAAGTCCATCCCCTTTGGAAAGTATTGTTGCAGTAAACCATTCGTGTTTTCATTGATCCCTCTTTGCCAGGGGCTGTGGGGATCTGCAAAGTAAACCGTGACCCCAGTCTCCAATGAAAGCCTTTTGTGATCGCTCATCTCCTTGCCTTGATCGTAGGTCATGGACAAACTCTTTTGGGCCTCTAATCTGTTGAGCACATGCGCAAATCCATCAACCGCTGACTCTGCGCTCGCTGTCGGCATTTTGGCCAACACAGTGAACAGGGTGGCTCTCTCGACCAGGGTTCCAATGGATGAACGGTTGAAGGCTCCCTTGATCAAGTCTCCTTCCCACTGTCCTGGGACCAATCTCTCGTCAACCTCTGGTGGCCTGTCTCGGATATTGACCATATCAGGGATCTGCCCCCTCCGGTCCTCGCCACTTGTCCTGAGGCGATGCTTTGCATGACCCTGTCTAAGCCAGCCCACCACCTCGGTCCTGAGCTCACCTCTGGGCATCGCATAAATGGCGGTATAGATTCTTTCGTGGGAAACTTGTAAGGTCGGGTCTTGAGGATGTATCAACTTGAGTGTTCCGGCTATTTGCTCCGGAGAATACCCTAGTTTCAAATAATCGGTCACTTTACCCCAGAGCACGTTACCAACTCGGAGACGACGGTCAGTTTTGGGTTTCACCATCAAAGATTGGGCTCGGTTCTGAGCGGCTACAGACTGGTAACAACCACTGTGCGCAGGACGACCCCCACCTCTAAGCTTTACCGGTCGAATCCACCCATTTCTCTTCAATTCTCGAGTTATAGTAGAGGCGGAATGAGATAGCTCCAAAGCAATCTGGGCAGGCTTTAAAGCCACCATCAGTCCCAATTGAATAAAAGTTCTCACATCCATCGTCAGTTGTTTGTAGGTTTTGGTCTTGCAACATTTTCCTATAAAAAAGTTGCACTTACTTTCTAAGCGCGCCCTGTTAATATATAGAAAAATATTATTAATTATTGATACGATTAAGTGGATTAAATGTTTCTAGGCATGCAAACTTCAAGCGATTAATACAAATCTCTTCAATAGTATGTTTTAAATCATTATTTATAAATACAGGATCACGAGGATAGTAGGCACTTAAGGTTTTTCTAAATAGTGTCCAATCTCTCATGAGGGGATGTTCAGAAGTTGCAATTGTACTTGAAAATGTTTCTTCTGATGGCGCCATAGGTAATGGTAAATATACTAATGCATTTAAAAGATTTTGTTGTATAGCTGCACAATAAACATTGTCTATCGGCAAACCCAAATTCAAACTGGTTTCTAATAAATGGATAATTTTAGGTAAACTTTTGAAATTTACTACGTAAGCATGTGCACCATATACGGTCATCGAACTAGGAATTTTTATTAAATTTACATTTGTTTGACCAGAAATAATATTCTTGAAATTTCTAGATAGAAATAGAAAATCCTCAACTTCGACTACAGTCAAATCTAAATAAACAATATCCCAGCTATCAGAATCAATATTCGTTATGTCTTCTTTAGCAAATTTCAAAGAATCGTGAATAATTTCATCATCTTCAATTATTAAAATATTCTCATTACTTTTGGCATTTTTAATTACATTTAAATGACTTAAATAACAACCAAACTCAGCAGCTGAT
>CAIPBJ010000051.1 GCA_903863255.1 uncultured Methylophilaceae bacterium | reverse complement strand
TAACGCAACTCAGTAACGAGTCTTACTGCTTCTTGCTTAAATTCAATCGTAAACATACGTGGACTTTTTCTTGTAGTCACAATCAACTCCTTGTGTGTATATTATCTGTTTGTATTTTAAAACCCTTCGTATTATATGTCCACTTTTATTAAACCACATCAAGTAACCATTAGCTTAAGGCAAGAGTGTCCATCGTGAGATGGAATTTGAAGGAAGCTGGCGGCAAAGTTCTGGTCCGAGGAACACGAACCTCATAAAGGCAACGATAGTTGGATGAGTCTGCGCTATAAGACAAAATCCTTATTGCCAAAGGCTATCGGGAGTAGTTGAGGCGGATATATGGAATGAAAGATTGTATCATTACCCGGGGAGATCTGCTCAGTAAGCTGCGCTGAAAAGCGCTTTTGAATGAGCAGAAGTCAGCAGAGGTCGTAGTACTTGTGGTAAAGCAAGGAAGGACCGAACATAAAGAAGGATAGGTTTATGGAATATTTAAGTAACGATCGAAGAAAGCAGAAAATCTCGCAAGAGAACTGCCGCTAGGAGGATGTGGTGAATACACAGAGGCCTGTCGGAGTGCATAGATTGAATACTACAAAAGCCAAAGAACTGATCCACGAAAAGCGTCATGAAAACCTAATGGAAAAGATTCTTGAGAGAGAAAATCTCAAGGAAGCTCTACTCCGTGTGGAACGTAATAAAGGAGCACCAGGAGTTGACAATGTAACGGTGAAATCTCTCCGGAATTACATTCAAGATCGATGGGCAGGTATCAAAATTAAGTTGCTTAATGGAACCTATAAACCGCTACCAGTACGTCGAGTCGAAATCTCGAAGCCAAATGGTGGAACGCGGTTATTAGGGATTCCAACGGTGTTAGATCGACTTATTCAACAGGCAATTGCACAAGTCCTAACAGCAATTTATGACCCAACATTCTCACACTACAGCTATGGTTTTAGGCCTGAGCGCAGTGCGCATCAGGCAGTAAAACAAGCTCAGGCCTATATTCAGCAAGGATTTACACACGTGGTCGACATGGATATTGAGAAATTCTTCGACAAAGTGAACCATAACATTTTGATGGAGAAACTTGCTAAGAATATTGCAGATAAAGCTTTGATGAAGCTTATCCGGCGGTATCTCCAAGCAGGTGTGATGATCAATGGCTGTTGGAATGCTAGCGAAGAAGGAACTCCACAGGGAGGGCCGCTCAGTCCACTGTTGGCAAACATAATGTTACACGAGCTTGATATAGAATTAGAAAATCGAGGACATCGATTCGTCCGTTATGCAGATGACTTCAATATCTACGTAAAGAGCAACCGAGCGGGAATGCGTGTCATGGATAGTGTGAAAAGATTTGTAGGCAAGCGGCTAAAGCTGAAAGTTAACGAAGAGAAAAGTGCTGTTGATAGACCATGGAATCGAAAGATGCTGGGTTTTTCTTTTACCAATGAAGAGCAAACAAGAATAAGGATGGCTCCACAAACCATTAAAAGGTTCAGAGAGAAAATGCGCCAGCTAACTGGCCGGTTAGCTGGCGAATCAATGCAAGTTCGACTAATAAGAATTAATACCTACCTGAAAGGGTGGATAGGATATTTTGCATTAGTACAAACACGCTTTAGGATCAATGAACTAGATGGCTGGATAAGGCGCCGATTGAGAGCATGTTTGCTTAAGCAATGGAGAAAGCCGAAAACAAAGCTGAGAAATTTGATATCTCTGGGATTAGACAGTAAATGGGCAGGTCGAATTAGTGGATCACGTAAGATGTGCTGGCGATTATCGCTCTCTCCGCAAGTTAGCAAAGCACTTGGGTGTGCCTACTGGCGAGAACAAGGCTTAGTAGGTTTAGCTGAAAGATACGACGTTTTACGGAATGCTTTATGAACCGCCGTATACCGATCGGTACGTACGGTGGTGTGGGGGGACGGAGGTTAATCACCTCCTCCTACCCGATCGTGTGGCGGCAGCCACAGCAACGATACCGCCTGCAAGGCGGGGGGAAAAACGGATCGATTTGTAAAGAAAACAACTTACAGTCCAAGATAAAAAGTAAATCTATTAAAATAAGTTTCAGTCATCAGCTACATCGCAAATAGCTAATCGGCATTCGCGCGCATGCCTTCAACCTCTTCACGCGTCAAT
>CAIPBJ010000050.1 GCA_903863255.1 uncultured Methylophilaceae bacterium | reverse complement strand
GGTGAACAAAAATAGGTTTGAATCACTCCGTTCTCATTACGAGCACGCACCGTCAGCAAGGTTATTTCGTAATCAAAATCGATTTGACCTTCTACGATCACGACCCCTTTGTTCACCCTTCCAGCGCTTGCTGCATAATTCCAGGCAGCCGTGATTTCAGAAGATAAGGTGATACGGGACTGGCCTTTACCTGAAGAGGACATGGTTGGCTTGACAAAACAAGGGTAACCAATACCATTTTCAATGGCATCCCTCATTTCTTGTTCACTGTGAGCAAAAGCGTAACTGGAAGTTGGCAAACCAAGTTCTTCTGAAGCGAGTCTTCGAATCCCCTCCCTGTTCATTGTTAGTTGAACCGCCCTTACGGTAGGAACTACCGTTGATATTTTCTGATTCTCGATTTCTGCGAGGTATTGCGTATTGATTGCTTCGATCTCGGGAACGATCAAATGAGGCCGTTCCTTTTCCACAAGAGCTTTTAGTTCACTTTCATTGGTCATATCAATGACGTAGGAACGATGAGCCACCTGGTGACCAGGCGCATTCTTATAACGGTCTACCGCAATCACTTCAACGCCAAGCCGCTGAAGCGCGATAATGACTTCTTTACCAAGTTCCCCGCTGCCTAGCAGCATCACTCGCGTTGCATTCGGGCTTAAGGGGGTACCAATTCTCATTTAAAGAAACTCCAAAGTAATTTAGATTTGACCGCTCAAATGATATCACGAAGGTTAATTTGTACTTAATGCTAATGCTTATCTGCCCACAAAAGCGCCTCTTCAAAATCAGGCTCCAGTCTTTGCGCTGCTAGCTCTGTGAGATGGCTCATATCCCTGAAATAAGGAATACCGTCTCTGACTTCAAAACAGGATTTTTCATCGCAGAACCTTTGGGTTGGATCCAGCAGATATAATTGATTAGTATTCAATTCATTACTTAACCTGTTACGTAATTTTGGAATCACTGTCGATAACTTCACATCACCAGACATAACGATTGGAATAGTCTCAATGGCATGACCAGCTTCCAATTGCTTGACGACCCAATCATTCTCGACATCCACACCTGGATTGGGGAGAGGGGTAATTAAAATTACATTATGCCGATGACCCACTAAATAATGTATAAGATTTACTGTCCTATCAACCGACTCGTCACCCTCATCCCAAATCCTCCCAAGGATTACTGTTTTGATGTTTGGATGACTATTTAAATAATTTAATACTTCATGATTAAATGCCTTACAAAGAGGATAATCCTCGTATTTAAATTCATCATTTTCGATAAAGGCTCTGCATCCAGACATCGTAGCTATTAGTCCTGTTTGGCCTAATTCATTGCTAACACTGTTCAGTACAGATAAATATTGATTTGCATGAGAATCCCCCCAAAGCATCATTTTTGCATCTTCAGGCTTGGTAGAAATGCCGTATGAACAAAACTGTTCTTGAGCTTTTTTAGTGTTGTTTCCTGATCGAAAACATTCATTACGTGGGGTTGGAATTCTGCCCTGCTCAAAACCTCGCACGACATAATCAGGAAAGCGCTTTGGATACCCCTTGGTTACAAGGACTACCGATGAGAAAATCATTACAGCAACTATAGACGTCCCTAAATAAAGAAAGAATTTCTTTCTGTTAATGAGCTTTTTATTTCGGAAGGATAATTCTATAAAACGCCAGGAAAAGTAAGACAATAACAGTACGATACATAACATAAGGATTTTTTCATTGCTATTTATCTGATTTCCGTACATCTGGTTGTAAATGATCCAAACTGGCCAGTGCCAAAGGTACAAGGAATATGACATATCACCTATAACCTGAAATGGTTTAAAACAAATTACGGGATTATTTTGATGTTCACTGAAAAGAAGTATGAAAATCGATGAAAATCCAACAGGCAATAGCGTCAATAAATTAGGCCAAGAATATGAACCATCCAGAAAATAGACTGTAGAAAATAAACCCAATAATGCAATAATCCACCAAGGTTTTCTATCAGTTACATTTATAAAAGTAATTTTGCTGACTAAGGCTCCTGCCAGAAACTCCCAAGATCGAGAGGAAACATAATAGAAACCACTTGTCTTCCAATCAAAAGCAAGACTAGGCGTGGAATGATAGGAAAGATTCAAAGCAAAAAAGAAAGATAGGGTCATTAAACCAAACAAGACGTACCTTAAATTCAACCCTTTGATCTTATAAAGTGGGATCAAAAGTAATGGCAGAAGCACATAAAACTGTGCTTCGACTGATAACGACCAGGTATGAAGTAAGACTTTCGTATCGGATGCGATATCAAAATAACCTTTCGCACCATTAAAAGAATAATTTGAGACAAAGAAAACGGCTGCTAAAGCATTCCTTACGAAGCCAATATAATGTTTAGGCAAGTCATACTTCCATCCCCAAATTGAGACTATAGCGATCATTACAACCAAGGCAGGGGAAATACGTCTAAGTCTTGCTTCAAAGAATTCTATTAATGAAAAACTGCTTTGGGCCATCCTTGCATCAATTTGCCCAAAGATCAGAAATCCTGAAATAACAAAAAAGACATCAACTCCAACGAATCCACCATTAAAACAGGGTATTTTGAAATGATAAAAAATTACAGATAAGACAGCAAAGGCTCTAAGAAACTGTATATCACGACGGTTGTTTTTGTTATTAACCAGGTTGGACATTGTATGGGGCATGAATAATTCATGCCGTAATTAGCCGTAAAGTTAATCATTATACCGTTAATCTTTATCTACTTGAGGATCGGCTTTTCCCGAAACACCAAATTCATAGGTCACGCCAACCCATGCTGCCCTTGGCGCCGCTGGGGTGCGGAATTGTTCGTTCATTACGTTGAAAAGATTCAATCCAAGCGTACCAAAAGTTGCGTAGTCTTTATCAAATACATTGTTTACCTTGGCAAAGAGTTTCCAATTGCGATTAAGGCTGTAATGCGTATCAAGATTCAATACCGCATACCCAGGAATCTTGCCATTTATGTCCTGATTATTCTCATCCCCATGAGGGTATTGACCACTCGCAACGATCAGATTGGAACCGACGTTCCATTGATCCGAAAGATCGTAAGCGGCCCGCACCTTGAAAGTCTGCCTAGCGATGCCAGGTATCCTGTCACCCTTCGTTACATTGATATTACCATTCGCGTCAGCCTGACTGTTGGCACTGGCAGAAGCAAGGAAATCGGATTGGTATGTCGCATCAACAAAGCCATAATTGGCTGCCAGACTCAATTTGTCAAACTTACCGTTCAGTCCCAACTCAATCCCTCTTCGTTGGGTTGTCCCCACATTCTGGAAGAATCCGTAGGTCGAATTACCT
>CAIPBJ010000049.1 GCA_903863255.1 uncultured Methylophilaceae bacterium | reverse complement strand
CCCGTGGGCCTCATTCCCGATAAAACCCGCTCAACAGCCATAATGTCTACAAATCCTTGAAATTAAGTTATTGCTATTATACGAAAACCAAAGCGATTAGGTTAATCGTCGCACGAATAAAAGGCTCCATGACCTTGGACAGGATGCCGGAAAACAGAAGAAACACCAGTATCATGAACCCATAACGTTCCAAATTCGCCAGCTTGACGGCCAAAGGTCCGGGCAGGAGGCTGACTGCGATCCGGCCCCCGTCAAGGGGCGGCAGCGGCAGGAGATTCAGGACCATCAGCACGACGTTGATGGTCACGCCGGCCTGCCCCATCAGCGACATGGGCGCTGAGTAAGTGGGCACGAGGGCAGAGAACTTGATGACCCAAGCCCACAGGATGGCCATGATCAGGTTGGAAAAGGGACCGGCGGCGGCCACCCAGAACATGTCCTGTTTGGGATGGCGCAGGCGTCCGAAATCGACCGGAACCGGTTTTGCCCACCCGAACAACATGCCCCCGATCAGCAGGGTCAGTGCCGGCAAAATGATCGTGCCGAAAGGGTCGATGTGACGCAAGGGATTCAGGCTGATCCTGCCGGCCTTTTCGGCCGTCATGTCACCGAAGAATCGTGCCGCATAACCGTGTGCCGCCTCGTGTACCGTGATCGCAAAAATGACCGGCAGGGCATAGATCGTGATCGTCTGTATGTAATTGTTTAGTTCCATGATGCCTCTTCGAATCCAAATGGAGCAATATCGCCTGCGCCTCGTCGAATCAACCTCGGCACATCCTCGGTCAGATCGATTACGGTTGTGGGTGTCGCGTTGCAGGCCCCCGCATCGATCACAAGATCAAGCTGATGTTCCAACTGCTCGCGAATCTCCCATGGCTGGTTAAGGGGTTCGGCTTCGCCTGGCATCAACAAGGTCATGCTCAACAATGGCTGGCCCAATGTCTCAAGTATCTTCTGCGTCACTTCGTGCTCTGGCACTCGCAGCCCTACCGTATTTCGTTTGGGATGCTGCAAGCGTCTCGGCACTTCCCGTGTTGCCTTTAGAATAAAGGTGTATTGCCCGGGCGTATTCGACTTCAGTAACCGAAACTGCGAATTATCGACCTGGGCATAGGTAGCCAATTCCGCCAGGTCACGGCATACGAGGGTGAAATGGTGCGAATCGTCCACACCCCGTATCGCCCGAATCCTCGCCTGCGCGTCCTTGTTCCCTATTATACATCCTAAGGCATAGCTTGAATCGGTAGGATAGGCAATGACGCCCCCCGAGTTCAATATCCCGACTGCCTGGTTCACGAGGCGAGCCTGGGGATTCTCGGGGTGTATCACAAAATACTGTGCCATTAAACCGTCTCGACTACGATGTCCCTGACCTCAGGCCAGTTCTTCCAAACCGGTACGCAATCGAGAGGCAGGCTCGGCATGCGTCCCATCTCGATATAGCTCTGTCCAGGACCATGGTAATCCGACCCGGTCGAGGCACTGAAACTGAACTGCTTGGCAATCTTTGCAAACTGCTGATACTGAGGGACGCTGTGACTTCCCGTCACCACCTCGATGGACGTGCCTCCCAGGTTCCTGAATTCGTTCATCAAGAGCGAGGTGTTGATGCGTCCGAGGTCGTATCTTCCCGGGTGGGCGATGACCGCCACTCCCCCGCTCCCGGTAATCCAGCGTACGGCATTATCAAGACTTGTCCATTCGTGTTCGAAATAGCCTGGCTTACCTTTGACCAGGTATTTCTTGAAGACGCTGCGCGTATCCTTGGCATACCCTTTCTCGACCAAAAAACGGGCAAAGTGGGTGCGACTGATGATGCTCTCCTTGCTGTACTGGTAAGCACCTTCGAGGCTTCCGTGGATCCCGATCTTGGACAGCCCGGCCGCCATGCCTTCAGCCCGTGTATGCCGACCTGCTCGAATCCTATGCAGTCCTTCAAGCAGCGGCGGGTAGGTTGGATCGATACGCAGGCCCACGATGTGAAGGGTGCGTTTACGCCACGTGACGGAGATCTCAACCCCGGGGATGAACCTGACATCGCGTGATTTGGCAGCCCGCGCCGCCTCGTCCAGTCCGCCGAGGTCATCATGGTCCGTCAGCGCCAGGGCAAGGATTCCGCAATCCGCCGCATAATTGACCAGGTCGGTTGGCGGGAGCACCCCGTCCGAAACCGTCGAATGGCAATGTAAATCAATTAAAGATGGCATAAATTAATACTGGTTTTTTCAGATTATCTTTGTATAAAGTCTTGTCGCGCAGGATGAATCATAGCAAAATACGCACCCAACTTATACATAATCCGATATTGCTCATGCAGAGGCGTGATCCTATCCAACTTTACAAGGCTTTTGAATGAAGTTCTTTTTCGATCTTTTCCCCGTCATCCTGTTTTTTATCACGTTAAAGATAGCCGAGAAGTCTGCGTCCGCATCACTGGTCTTATCGAAGATCATGACGACGCTTGGGATCGCCGTCGCTGTAAAACCGGATCTCGTCCCCATTATGCTGGCGACCGTTGCGGTCGTCGTGGGTACGGTCATCCAGATCGTATGGGCAAGGATCGTCTACAAGAAAATCGATGCGGCCCTCTGGGTGAGCGGGCTGATCGTGACCCTATTGGGAGGCATGACACTTTATTTCCAGGATGCCACGTTCATCAAATGGAAACCCACGGCGCTTTACTGGATTTTCTCACTCGTCCTTTTCCTGGCCGACAAGATGTTCAAGAAGAATGTCATCAAGACGATGATGGGAAAAGAGATCGAGCTGCCAGAAGGAATATGGGCCAACCTGAATCTGGCCTGGGCACTCTTTTTTCTGATCCTTGGTTTTTTGAATCTTTACATCGCATTCCATTTCTCGATCGACACATGGGCCAATTTCAAACTTTTCGGCACCATGGGCCTGATGTTCGTCTTTATCATTGCGCAAAGCCTGCTCCTCAATAAATACATCGTATTAAAGGAAAAGGAATAATGTGGTATTGCATTTTCACCGAAGACCACCAGGACAGCCTTGATAAGCGACTGCTTCATCGGCCGGCTCATCTTGAAAGGTTGACCCGACTAAAAGACGAAGGCCGACTTCTGCTCGCAGGCCCTTTCCCAGCCATCGACAGCACAGATCCCGGTCCTGCAGGCTATTCCGGCAGTCTCATCGTCGCTGAATTCGACTCCCTTTCGGATGCTGAAAAATGGGCGAACGATGACCCATTTGTAACATTCGGGGTTTATGCTAGCGTTTTGGTAAAACCATTTAGAAAAACTTTGCCTTGATGGATCTAATTCAGGAAATTCGTTCTCGACTTGCAATCCTTTCCCCAACGCGTCTCGACATTCAGGATGACAGTGCGATGCATGCCGGACATGCAGGCAATCTGGGGGGCGGTCATTATTCAATTACGATAGTAAGCTCGCATTTTTGTGAAAAATCGCAGATAATACGACATCGTTTAATTTATCAAGCACTTGCTGATCTAATACCTACCAAAATTCATGCGCTCAGCATTCGAGCATATGCAAGCAATGAACAACCAACCCATACCCCACTATAAGGAACCATCAATGAAATTCTCTAAATTCACTTTTTTAATTTTAGCGGCTTCCATCAGCTTTGCTAACTTAGCGTTGGCAGCCGATGCAGCGATCGCTACGGTGAACGGTAAGCCAATCAAACAATCCCTCTACGATTTCATCGTGAAGGATGCGACTGACCACGGTCAGAAAGTCGATGACAGCGTGCATGACATCATCATGAACAAACTGATCAGCAGTGAGCTGGTCTATCAGGAGGCACAACGCATCGGTCTCGACAAGACCCCGGATTTCCTGAGCAGACAAGAACTCTCTTCACGTGAACTGCTAGTGAATACCTTCATCCAGGATTACCTGAAAAAGAACCCGGTCAGCGATGCCGACGTCAAGGCAGCCTATGAAAAATACAAGACTGAGCTAGGCGACAAGGAATACAGCGCGAGCCACATCCTTGTCGGTACCGAAGCTGAAGCAAAAGACATCATCGCCCAGTTAGGCAAAGGGGGTGACTTCGCCAAGATCGCCAAAGACAAATCAAAAGACCCTGGCTCGAAAGACAAGGGCGGCGACCTAGGCTGGTTCTCACTCAGCGGCATGGTGAAGCCTTTTGCTGATTCCGTCTCTAAACTGCAGAAAGGCAGCTACACGCAAGCGCCAGTGCAAACCCAGTTCGGCTGGCACGTCATCAAGCTGGTCGACACCCGTCCTCTGGTTCCACCTCCATTTGAAAAAGTAAAAGACGGCCTGCAAAAACAGCTTGCACAACGTCAATTGGAAAAGATGCTGACTGACCTGCATGCAAAAGCCACGATTGTGGACAATTCAAAAGCAGCTGCCAAGAAATAATCGAGGCTAACGTTCTGATCCATAAGGGCCTGATTCCAGGCCCTTATTATTTTGGATCTACGTCTTTGTGATGCATGCCCCCCGGAAACCCAGGATTTGATGCGCATCAAGGAATTGCGAATTAAATCGATCAACATGACCATTTTTGCTCATTTCAGGTTAAATTCATTGATTTAGATGACCGATTAAGTAATAATGCGAATTATTATCATTTATAATTAAAGTTATGATGAAATACCTAGATAATCTGAAACCGGGTGAAGTTGCTGTCATTCATGCAATTGATGTTGAAGAGTCGCTTTTTCAAAGACTCTCGGCACTCGGGTTTCGAATTGGTAAACAAATTGAGCTGATCCGTCAGGCAAGCTTCAATGGCCCGCTTCATGTCCGTATCGGCACGACCGATATCATGCTGAGACGCTCTGAAGCCAGCCACATCCAAATAAGCAAATAATGAAAAACGTCGCTCTTCTGGGCATGCCCAACACGGGAAAATCGACGCTTTTCAACAGACTGAGCGGTGCTTCCGCCAGGGTCGGAAACTGGCCTGGGATCACGGTTGATATCATGAGCGCCAAGATCCTGCTTGGAGGTCATATCGCACAACTGATAGACCTGCCAGGACTCTACGACCTGCATGGTTTTTCAGATGATGAAAAGGTCGTCCGGCATTTCCTTGAGAATATTGTTGTAGACCTCATCATCATCGTACTTAACAGTTCCCAAATTGATCGACAGCTCTCGCTCGCCCTGCAGATAAAGAAACTTGGCCTTCCCTGCATGCTTTTGCTAAACATGGTGGATGAGGCAAAGAAGTCCGGCATCACGATCGATGTCAATCAAATGAGTGAACGATTGACCTTCCCCGTTATGCAGGTTAGTGCAAAATACGGCACCGGATGCCCAGAAGCCTTGAAGACTGCAGCGAAGTTCCTTAACCAGCGGCCAGCCATCTCCCAGGAAATCATCCAGGAGCGTCTAAAAGCCGATCACGAAATCGAAGCGGAGATGGAAAGCATCGTTAAAGCCAGTGTGCAGATCCCCGCTCATTTCAATGATGAAATGACTTCGCGAATCGACAAGGTTCTGCTTCATCCCTGGTTTGGACTGCCCCTGTTCTTCGGTGCGATGTACCTTCTTTTTCAGTTCATATTCAATGTCGGAAAACCCTTACAGGATTTTGTAGCCTGGATACTGACGGCGTTTCGCACCCATGTTCTGGAGGCTATATTCGCCCATACGCCGACCTGGTTCTCGGGATTGATGCTGGATGGCATTTATGCCGGGGTAGGAACGGTAGCGGCATTCATACCTATCATCGTGCTGTTTTTTCTGGTCATGACGATGGTCGAGGACAGCGGTTATCTTTCCCGGGCGGCCTTTCTGATGGACGCAATCATGGCCAAGATGGGGCTGGATGGACGGGGGTTTGTCATGATGCTGATGGGGTTCGGCTGCAACGTTCCTGCCCTGATGGGCACCCGGGTCATGCGTTCACGCAACATGCGGCTGCTCACGATGCTTGTGATTCCTTTTTCACTCTGTTCGGCAAGGCTGCAGGTGTTCCTCTTCATCACTGCCGCCCTCTTTACAGCCCGTCAGGCCCCACTGGTTCTTTTTAGCCTTTACCTCATGAGCTTTCTTACGATCTTCCTGACAGCCATCCTTTATAAGAACAAGTTT
>CAIPBJ010000048.1 GCA_903863255.1 uncultured Methylophilaceae bacterium | reverse complement strand
TTTATTACGATTTCGTTCAAGCATCCTAGCAAGCCCTGCCGCGCCCGTGCGCACTCAATTGCGTATTCCGCTAGCATTGTAGCGGGCTGCCCTGCAAACCCCAGCTACGTCCCCTACAAAGCAATCTTTGATGCTTGATAGCGCTACGGGCAGCTAACGTTGGAATGCAAAAAATTGCAGTTGGTTTCTGCTCTGCAGTCGGGTCGCTCAATCAGCTCGTGGGTCTAATAGTAGCATCCCTGACTACCCCACAACTTTGCTGTCATGTGCTAATCGCGTCAACCGAAATGATTGCCAAAAACCCCAGTCAACCGATATCTTTCCGGTTGACTGCGTATCATAAGAACAAAAATAAGAGGTGTAGTCAGGGATGCTACTATTAGAGGTCTGGATTGATTTCACGAGCCAGATACAGGTCGGAAACAATGGATTTACGCGGCTCGTCGTGTTCCCTGCGCTTCTACCATTTTCCATATTTCAGCGATCAGTTTTTTCACATGTGGCCGAGCTCTTTTGGATACTCTTTCAGCTGGAATATTTTGAAGACTTACAGCCAGTGATACCATTGCACCAACCGTCATCTTGCGATTAACGCTTTTGGCACAACTAAACCAGCTTTGCTCACGCCCGCAGAGATCACCAAATTCGTATTGACTCTTAACAATGCCAAGAGCTTTCACGGTATCATAAATTGATTGGAGGAATTGTTTGTTTGTCATGTTGTATTTATGCCGTGCTTGTTCAAGTGTCTTAAATTTCACTACCAAAATCGCGGAAAATAATGGTGCAAAAAACCACTTTTTTGATGCGTTTTTCATCAAGTGTATAAATAAACATGAAGTCAGAAAGGTAACTCAAATGGCTTCTCTCAAATAGGCCAGTTTAACCAGAGGAACGCTTGAACGCTGTTGGGAAGAAAGACACCGTTGATAGCCTTGCTCGGGCGTTTGAATTGAGCCGCTCACGTCCAGGATAGGGGGGATGCGTATTGTGCAACGGCAATCACGAATGTCTCCAGAGCAACTGGAGGGTCCCGACACCCCTCGGGTTCCGTAATTAAAACCCTAGGCATCTCGTGGCTATCTCAATAGGATGGCGAAGCAACAACGGTAAGACAAGCGATATCATTCGCACTTGGGATATGACGACGGTAATCCCACATCGATGACATTCAGTGATGGTAATAAGTTCAATGGGTCACTGGACGAGATGAGCAGAAAAATCGTGTAAAAGGAGGAAATCATGACAGCCCTTCCCCAGCAATGGGTTACGACAGATTGAACGGAGGGAGAACTCAACGAATGTTCTTTTTCATTACGGCGATAAAAACAGTCGTCGTATGAGATCAAATCTAACGAAATATTCAAAACAAGATCAATAAATCAAAGTGAACCAAAATTCTTTCAACTTTCATTCGTCTTGAATTTTCTTGTCTAATACGAGTTCGAAGAAAATGCGCTTGATCGTTGTTGGTGAGCTTGCGAACCAGACAACGAGAAGTGCGCGGATCATAGCGCAGCGATGATCCTTCAATCGATATCGATCACTGGGAAGCCACTGGTTCTATCAATCACTCCAATTGCTCCCGTTGGGTAAGTACTTCTCAAAAGTTTACCCGCTGCAATAGCATCACCTAGGTGATCATATACGCCATGATATTCTGATCCCAAGTGAACTTCATAAGCTGGTTGGTAGTTCTGATGAAGTGATTTTGCTGTTGCGCATTCCATAGTCGATTTTCCAATGATGTGCCGGGAGGCCTTCAAAGCCATTTCAATTGCCCTCGTAAGTATAACCAGTGAAATAGTTATGACTGATCTAATTTCAAGGGCTAGTGAGCACCAGAGATCCTTGTCGTTGCGTCAAGTGCGCTGCGCCCAGGATTGAAAATTCTGACCTAACAACAGATCGAAATTATCCATCCTTTTCAACATTAGTGAGTCTCAGTAATCCTAAAAACCTGATGTGTAAAATCGAATGCTTGCTTTCTATATTAATTGAACAGATCATGGATAAGTAGGTTTTCATGGTAGGTTAGTCGTTCATTTGGAACATGGTGGCCCAAGGTCGCCTGTACCAAGCCGATTCCACTTCAAACATCCTGAGTTACTCAGGATCCTTTAAAGTGATTTCGCTCAGTAGTTCTTAACCGCCAGCGCCTATCCTCACATCACTCGCACGAGATCAGACCCCGTTGTAGGGGCAAAAAGCATGTGCGGGGGGAGGGCAGCAGAGATGAATTAACGAGAGATAACGGATCCAAAATATCCTGAGTAACTCAGGATGTTAGAACTTTTCGGGAACGAGCTTATCGCGTCGAAAGCAGCCGCTTCTGACGCTGTAAGAGGTCTGTCTTTTACTTCCGCTAATAATCATTTTTTCTCTTCTGTTTTGAAATCACTCTCCCTAATCGGCTGAACTCATTTTGTATGATCGTCTGCATCAACCCACTAATTATTGATGCTGCATTGCGAGAATAAAAATTCGTTAAAAAATCGTTTGACCTTATTCGCAGATAATTAAATTCTTTTAACTGTTGAGTGACAGGAGAGTTCAAAATGCTTAAAGGAAACGCCACCCCAACCACATTAAATTCAGACGACAGCTTCAAGCAGATAATCAGCGAAGCCCGTATATCGCATCAGCGCAGCAAGGACGGTGCTACGGAAGCAGCCGCCAATGCTTATATGCTTTGGCTGTCTACGCAATCGGATCAAGCTACGAAAGAAGCTGCCGCCTGGATCAAAAAAGAAATTGAGCTGGCCAACGAGACTATCGCCGCGCACAATGAGGATGTGAAGAAGAAACAGGAGCGTGCTAACAAGTTCAAATCGGGTACGCTGCCCGACGATGATGCCATCAATGAAAAGCCGCGTAATGCCGCTCATACCGCAGAGATCGAGAAGATGCGGGACAAGCTTCGCGACCAATCACAGTGGGATAAAAAGATCTGGGCGCGGCTGCGTCAAATGCCGATTGAAGCTCGTGATAAGGCCAGTGACTTTACCGTGATCGTCAAATACGTTTTTCAGTTCAACGAGGTCCAACATTCGGATCAGGTTGCGCGCTATTCTACTGTGCTGGAATGGGTGCACAGTCAGTTCAAAGACAACGCCCCTAAAGAAAAGGACGAGATCGTCGCCGCCATCCGCAACTTTGGTGGGTTCGAGGAAGTGCTTTTTGAGCAGCGCCGTATCAAGTCCGGCGACGTAGATGACACTGATGATCGCAAGACCATGAGCGACGCCATCCGCGAGGACATCAAGCATGCCTTGGTCAGCGTCAACCCAAT
>CAIPBJ010000047.1 GCA_903863255.1 uncultured Methylophilaceae bacterium | reverse complement strand
TTCCATTACGGATTTTGTTGACTTCTTGAAAGTATAATATTCTCGATAGCATTAGGCTCTTCTTCTTCTTCCTTTTCCTCTTCATGAAGCGATAGGGTCTCGATTTTTGAAGGCGATTCTTTAATGGTCGAGCTCTTACCTTGTAACTTGAATTTTAACCTTAGTTCGTTTAGAGAATCAGCATTGCGGAGGGCATCCTCTTGGGAAATTCGTCCTTGTTCACAAAGCTTAAATAGGGCTTGGTCAAAAGTTTGCATTCCTATTTCGACTGATTTGGCCATTGCATCCTTAATCATATTGGTTTCACCCTTGAGTATCAGGTCTGATACGAGAGGCGAATTTAGCAATATTTCAATTGCAGCACATCTTCCTCCTTCCAATTTCGGTACTAAACGCTGAGAAACTATTGCTCTCAGATTTAAGGATAAATCCATATGCAATTGCGCATGTCTTTCCTCGGGAAAGAAATTAATGATTCGATCAAGCGCCTGATTTGCATTATTAGCATGCAGCGTAGCAAGGCAAAGATGACCGGTTTCAGCAAAAGCCAAAGCATATTCCATGGTTTCTCTATCACGAATCTCCCCAATCAGAATTACATCAGGAGCCTGCCTCAATGTGTTTTTCAATGCGGATGACCAATCGTTTGTATCTCTTCCAACTTCACGATGTGTGATCAGGCAATTTTTACTTGGATGTATGTATTCAACAGGATCTTCGATCGTGATGATATGACCATGACTGTTTTCATTTCTGAAATCGATTAAGGCAGCAAGACTAGTAGACTTGCCTGAACCTGTCCCACCCACCAGAATGAAAAGCCCTCTTTTTGACAAAATAACTTCTTTTAACTGTGGCGGAAGTTCAAGTGCATCGAAATTTGGTATTTTTGTTGAAATGGTTCTTATAACCAAACCTATTTTTTCGAGTTGAAAGAAAACATTCACTCTGAATCGGCCAATTTCCTTAGGCCAGATTGCAAAATTACATTCCTTATTAACCATGAACTCCTGACGTTGCTTCTCGTTCATTATTGAAAAAGCTAAGGCCTGAGTATGTTCACCTGCAAGCTTCTGGGAAGTGACAGGCGTCAACTTGCCATCAATTTTCATTGCAGGAGGAAAATCCACGGAAATAAATAAATCGGATGCATTTTTTGTTTGCATATTCCGCAAAAGATTATGCATGTATGTGAGTGCTTGTTCTTCGTTCATTTTTCAACTTAAAAAGTGTGATTAAAGTTTTCTTGGTTATTAGCCGATTAATAATATGACCATGCTAATGACTCTTTGTTGAGGCCTCAAGTCAAACAAATAAGAATATGAAATAAGAGACATTTTTTGTCCAATATTTCAAGCAGTCAAACATATCATTTGAAAATGAGATTATAAAAATGACTTCTAAACGTGAGAACGAAGCCTTAAAAGCATATTTTAATATTCTTGAGAAACGAGGCGCAACTGCTGACGATATTAGACGTCGTGAGCCTATATTTAGCAAGTTAATTTCATATCTTGAAGGTAAACCATGCGACGGTTCAACATATCGAGAGGCCGTCGAGGAACTATTAACTCATATCAAACACGAAGAATGGCCATATTGCTTATCTGTCGTAAGGGAATATTTTCATTTTTGGATGAATGACATCAAAGCGATCGTGAAGTTAGAGTTTAAGTCTGATTTAAACTTTAAGGCTATTAATGGTGAGGATATTCAAGATAACTTAAACACCATCTGGAACCAAATCGATTCCGAAAAGTTCACCATGGTTGAAATGTGGCCAATTAAGTCTTATATCCATGCTTTAAAATCAGAAGGCGGTGAAAAAACTCTAATAGAAACGAGGGTTAAGTTAGTAAAATTGCTTCTTATTAACATGAGGAAGTTGGCTGACCAGAATTCACAAAATTATAGGTACTCCGTGGATGCTTCTTTACCACTATTTAAAAGTAAAGAAACAAGATCCCTATTTCTCGAGGTTGTTAGGGAATTCTATTATTTCTGGATTGGGGATCCTAATGCTGCATCCTTTATTCAAATCGAAAACATGCCCCTCGCCATATAGCAAATACAAGTCGAGTCTGAATATTTTCGATGTTTTATTTGATGCTTTTGTTCAAGCTTTTGTCCTGTAAGTCATTCAGACTGAAAAAATTCCAAGGTAATTGAGAATCGCTGACCAGTTCAAACTATATCAGTAGAGACCCATGAAACGGGTCTCCATTTCAATCCTTAGGTTCTATCCATGCTGGAAGTCATTTCATAAGAAATGAGATTTACTTGTACCATGAATAAAAATCAGCTGGATCCAAACCGCAGCTTTCAGGGGTGACTCCACATTTAATTTTGTAGGGAATACCATCTGGAGTCAGAGGTGAATGCAAAAGATTAATGAAATGGCTATTTTTCTTTTTATCTGGGCCAAGTAAGACTAATACTCTTGGTTGCAGGCGTCTTATTCTGTTCTGTTGGATTACCACGGCAATTTCTCCCGTGTTCAGTTCAACTAATGAACTTACCGGGTAGATTCCAAGATATTGAATGAGTTGATCAATCAAGACTTCGCTGAATTCGGTATTTTTAAGTTTATACATATAATCCAGTGCATCCTGATGACAGGTGCCGATCTTATTATTGTTGACCGTCATGATTTCACAGTAAGTATCAATCATCCCTGACATTTGGGCTTCAATGCAAATCTGGTTGCCAGCCAGTTTATTCGGGTAGCCGCTTCCATCATATCTTTCATGATGCTGACTTATTATTTTTAATATATTTCTGGACAGGTCGCCTGAATGATTAAGTATGTTTAAACCATTCTCAATATGAGTCCTTATTAAATCGACGTCCTTTTTATTGAGACCGCTGTAATTGGACAGGACTTTCTCATCGATGCTGATCATCCCAATATCTTGAAGTAATCCAGCCAAACCTAGTTCTTTGATTTGAACTTTTGGAAATTCCATTGACTTGGCTAGTGCCATCAAGTTAATGGAGACGTTTAATGCATGGTCATATATCTTGTTGTTGCTTTGACTGAGTTTGGTTAGCCAGATCAGGGCGTCTGGGTTTCGCTCAATACTTTCAATCAGATTATCAAGCGATTCCTGGATTGGGCCAATTGGAATATTACTTTTGTTAGCAAATGACTCAAAGATTTCTCTTGTAATCGATTTCGTTTTATTGAATGAATCTACGACATTAGCGATTTCATTTTCAACGGGAATAACATCTTCCTCATTATTCAGATCAACCGGGTTGGAATGCAATTCAAAATTTGAAAAATGGGTATCATCAATCTGTTTTGAATTCTCAATTCTGATGTTTAATATAGTTCTGAAATATTTGGTAAGTCCATTCTTCGAACTCGAGCAAATATGCCTAATGAATGAGAGCAACAGAGTTGAAAAGGTCGTTGATGAGGAGGCTTTTGATTTTTCCTTTAGTTTGTCTTCTTTAGTCCTGTCCTCATAACGTCTGGCCCCAGGCATCCTGATGTTGTCGGCCAATGCCGGCAATTTTTCGGTTGCATTTTTGGGAACCTCAACCTTATTCGAAATTCTATGTTCACCAACAGATAAGCTTCTATCAATGGTAACGGTTTTGCATATTTTTCGAATTAAATTTATCTCCTCATCGTCTTGAAGCAATAATCCTTGCAAATGAAAAGGTGAGTTAAGCCATGTGCAGTCTAAATCTTCGATGTACATGCCAAGCATCAGATTGTTTACATCGATTTCTTCTTTCAAAGGGAGATTCACTCTTGTGCTTTCTATCATTGTTTAGAACCAATAGCGTTAGAATTTTAAATAGTATTAAATCAGTATTTATTTTTATCCATCTATCAAATAGCTAAATAAAACGGCCTTATTTCGAACAAAATCCATAAATCGAAAGATCTGATTGATTAGAATAATTATTCTAATCTCAAAGGCAGTTAATAAATTTACAATTTAATAAATATGACAATAATTGTCATATTTATTAAATATGTATAATTATTGGGCTTTAACTGGATGCACTAGTCCCATTGGATTAGTAACTATTATTTTTAAATTTGGTCATACAGCAAGATAATTGATTTTGTTCTGAATAGTTGAATCTATTAACAAACTATTTTTGGCCTGATTCAATATCAAAATTGAGAATTCAATGCTCTATGAATTAAAGCGGTGGGGTAGTTATATTTACCAAAAAAAAGCATTTCAAGTAATGCATTAATTTTCTTAGCTTAATGAACAATTATGAGTTGTTGTTCCTTGTTCAATTTGAATCGTACTGTGCTGAATTTTGAATTGATCTTTTAATACTGACATGATGTTGTCCACATACTCATCTCCAGGATACCCTTCAGGTAAAACCAAGTGAACTGAAAGCGCGCTTTCAGTCGTGCTTATTCCCCATATGTGAAGGTCATGAATGTCATAAACACCTTTGCATCCTTTAAGAAATTGCTCGATTTTAACGAGGTCAATGTGTTGAGGAACGGCATTCAGAGCGAGATGCATTGCATCTCTAAGTAGTCCCCATGTTCCGTAAACAATGAACATTACGATCACGATACTTATTATAGGATCAAGAAAATAGAAGCCTGTGAAATGCATAATGATTCCTGACGCAACTACTCCGAATGATATAACTGCATCAGATAGCATATGAAGATAAGCTGCTTTTATATTGAGGTCATTTTTGTTGCCTCTGATGAAAAGCCAGGCTGAGAATCCATTGACCACTATCCCTAAGAAGGCAATATTTGAGACAGTAAGCGCAGAAACTTGAGGCGTGATCGATAGACGCTGTATCGCTTCCCAAGCTATTGCTCCTGATGAGAGAAGAAGAAACATGGAATTGGCCAGAGCAGCTAGAATTGAACTGCTTCTCAGTCCATAGGTAAAGCGCTTGTTTGGTACTTTTTTGGCGAATATTGCCGCTGACAAACTCAAAACCAATCCAAGAACATCAGACAAATTATGGCCTGCGTCTGCTAACAGAGCAGTTGAATTTGCAATGAATCCAAAAATAACCTCCAGAATTAAAAATAAGGAATTTAAGAATATTGCTATAAAAAAGGCTTGGCTATTCTTTGAATTTATCCGGTGATGATCATGATGTCCGTGATGGTCATGATGTCCGTTATGGTCATGGTGTTCATGGTGGTCATGGTGGTCATTTTTAAAGGACGACATTCAGATCTATTTTCTTTGTTGATTGATAATATTTTATATTCAGTTTCAATGAAAATGAAATCATTGGACCGCCTAATTCAACTTAATAAGTTCCATTCTAATTGCAAAATAGAGTTAACAAATAATTAATTTTATTTCGGTCAATCGCCTAGTTTATTGAAAGTTACGAGTCAACAATTTTGATTCCCTCCAAATTATTTATTGATAACCTTTCTGGAGAGAACTTCGTGGAATAGATGAATCAGATAAAAATAGTAATCGACATACAATGATTTTCTTTCGAACTTATAAACTAAGGAACCAAAGTCTGCTAGTTCTTCCGATTAAATAAAGTGGTGGCAATTCATAATAACGAAACACTCGTAAAACTAGATCGTTATTATTCATGGGGACTGAAATACTCAGTGATATGCAAAAGACAACCCTAGACCCTTCAAACTGGGATGATTTTCGTACTCAGAGTCATTTGATGTTGGACGATATGCTCAGTTATATTGAAAATATTCGATTACGTCCGGTATGGCAACCAATTCCAAACAATGTTCGTCAATCCATACAAGAATCGATACCTTTAAAACCTTCGGAATTATCAGAAGTACATGACCAATTCATGAAGAAAGTCCTTCCTTATGCCGTAGGCAATGTTCATCCTGCTTTTATGGGCTGGGTTCATGGAGGTGGGACACCTGTTGGGATGCTGGCTGAAATGCTTAGTGCTGGATTAAATGCCAACTTAGGTGGTCGTGATCAGATGCCGATCGAAATCGAAAAGCAGGTCGTAAGGTGGATGATAGAACTGTTTGAATTTCCTGAGAACTCGAGTGGAATATTTGTAGCCGGAACTTCTATGGCTAATTTTATGAGTGTTCTTATTGCCCGAACCAACCTACTTGGCCGTGAGGTAAGAGAAACAGGATTATTGAATTCTGGAAGGACATTGATTGCGTATACTTCAGAAGCTGCTCATGGATGCATTAAACAGGCAATTGACATAGCTGGTATCGGTACAGACTCAATAAGATTTATACCCGTCAATAACGAATATCAGATGGATGTTGAGATTTTAAGAAAGACTATAGCTGAAGATAAAAAAAATGGTTTGGAGCCATTCTTCATTGCAGCAACTGCTGGCACCGTGGATGTCGGGGCAATTGATGATCTCGAGACCATTGCATCAATAGCAAAAAAGGAAAATATCTGGTTTCACGTTGATGGCGCCTACGGCGCGCTAGGTTTACTAGCTGAGGATGTTGCGCCAAAAATCAAAGGGATACATCAAGCTGATTCGATTGCTTTCGATTTTCACAAATGGGGTCAAGTTCCATATGACGCTGGATTCATTCTGGTTCGAAATAGGAATGTTCACTTAGAAACGTTTTCATCTCCGGCGACATATTTGTCAAGAGAAAATGCTGGAATGTCTGCTGGGTCGCCCTGGCCTTGCGACTTTGGTCCCGATTTGTCCAGAAGTTTCCGCGCGTTAAAAACTTGGTTCACATTTAAGACTTACGGAAAAGAAAAAATTGGAGAAATGATCTCCGATACTTGCAAGCTCGCACAATACTTGAAAACTAGCGTAGTTGACAATCCTAATCTAGAGCTGATGTCCCCGGTAGAACTAAATATCGTTTGCTTTCGGTTTAAGGCCGAGAATTCAGACGAAATCAATAAATCCATAGTGATTAAATTACAAGAATCAGGAATTTGCGCACCATCAACGACAACGTTAAACGGTTCTTTGGCTATTCGAGTTGCTTTCGTTAACCATCGCACAAATTTCAATGATGTAGATGCTTTAATCGAAGCGACAGTTCGGTTTGGGAAAGAATATGAAAGTAGTATTTAAATTTGGGATGAATGTATGAAACATGAGATGACGTTGGAAAATATTTTATCTATGGAATCAGAAGATTCTTTGATTGGTTTAGCTGTTTTAGCAAAACTTGCATTTTCTGGAGCGGACTTGTCGCCTTTAGGGAGCAAATTGCTTCAACGTTTGGAAATGAATCCAAATGATAGTAATGCGCTGATGGACCTGTCTATCATTTTGCACATGAAAGGTAATAGGGATTTAGGTATTGCAATGCAAGATCAGGCTCTTTCGATAAGCCCATTATATCGACTAGGCCCAGACGCCCTCCCAAGCGGAATAAGACTATTGGCTCTTGTCAGTCCTGGGGACCTGACTGAAAACAACGCGGTTGAGTTCTTGGTAGAGGGAAGCAATACGGTTCTTGATATGCTATATGTGAAAGAAGGAACCGTCATTCCAGAAAATATTCCAGATCATGATGTATTGATAATTGCAGTAAGTGAATCTGACAAAAATCGTTCTTTATTAAATCATATAGGTCAATTAGTCACCATCTGGCCAAAACCAGTTATCAATTTACCTGACAGAATTGCGCGCTTATCAAGAGATGGTGCGTCCTCAATTCTAAAAAACCAGCAAGGGATTGAAATGCCTTTGACTGCTCGTATTGATAGAAACGATTTGGAAAAAATCGGGAATCAGCAAATTGCAATAACCGAATATATCAGTGACGCGAACTTCCCAATTATAGCTAGGCCAGTAGATTCACATAAAGGAATAGGTCTTAGCAAACTCGATACGTATCTAGATGTTCTGGATTACCTTAAGAATCGTTCTGAAACGGAATTCTATATTTCAAGATTCATCGATTATAGTGGTTCAGATGGGCTTTTTAGAAAATACAGGATTGTGTTTATCGATGGCAGTCCATTTGTCTGTCATATGGCTATTTCTGATAACTGGATGGTTCACTATTTAAGTGCAGGTATGGCTGAAAATCCTGAAAGGCGCGATGAGGAAGCGTCTTTCATGGCGTCATTTGATGGGAAATTCGCAGTCAAACATAAAGTGGCCCTGCAGAATATTGCTAATAGTCTTGAACTTGAGTACGTCGGGATTGATTGTGGTGAAACAAAAGATGGGAAACTACTGGTTTTTGAAGTTGATACAAGTATGACGATCCATTCGATGGATTCTGAGGAAATATTCCCCTATAAGAAAGTCCAGATGAATAAGGTTTTCAATGCCTTTAACGGGCTTCTCAAGAAAACCAAGAACAATGGTTTTTTACAAGGTTCTCCCGAAAAAAATTCCAGTTCAAATAGAGCTACAGTTAATTACTAACATTGCCGATATATTCAAATCATAGGCTATTTTGAAATGAAAATTAAAGAAGGAGAAATGGAATGATGTATACCGAAATTTCCAATTCTGAGATTCTTGATTCATTTCCAAGAAGTTTGGTTTTACATAAGTTTCCCTCGACAATCCAATTATTAAGTCAAGGTGGGGATTCAAGGATTGCAGTCTCTGGATTGCATTCTTTAAATAGGTACGGTTGTTCGCCGTTTCCAAATCCAGATTTGTTAGCCTTTGGGTCGTCTACCGCCTCAGTTATATCAGATCATGCCTTTTCAGCAGCGGACGAATTACGAGATAGGATTGCTTCTGCTATAGATGAAGAGGCGCCCGAAGAGGTCTATTTACAAGAAATGAATCGAATTCGTAAAGAATTTCTGAAGCTAAATGATCTCGACAATATATCGAATTTACAAATGATTTTTGGTGCATCTGGCACCGATATTCATCTTATTGCTGCTCAAATTACTAATTCAGAAAATTCCAATTCAAAATTGATCATCATGCCTGAACATTCAGAGACCGGGAGCGGTGTACCAACTGCGCTTTCATCAAGGCACTTTAGCAATCGATCAGCTTTGGGCGACAATGTAATAGAAGGTAACTGTGTCGAGAAGTCTTCAGAATCGGAAGTTATCTCAATTTCAATGCGATACGCTAACGGTAATCTTCGTCCAACATCCATAGTTGACGCAGAAGTTGAAGCTTTGGTTAAGAATGCAGTCGATTCAGGTCGTCAGGTTCTTTTGATTTTGGTGGATACTTCTAAGACTGGCTTGATATCTCCGAGTCTTTCATGTGCAATGAAGCTCAAACAAACTTTCCCAGAATTTGTGAATGTTTTGGTCGATGCTTGTCAATTTCGAATCAGTTCACATACGTTGAGAGAGTATATAAGCAATGATTTTATGGTGACAGTAACAGGATCCAAATTTTTAACAGGACCAGTATTTTCTGGTGCATTATTGATTCCTGAATCGGTATCAAAAAAGCATTTATCGAGTCCTATTTCGGTTGGTATTCGAGCATACTCGTCAAAGGCTGAATGGCCTATGAATTCTCCCGCCTCAGCGGCACTGAAAAATAGAGCTAACTTTGGGCTTATGTTGAGGTGGGAAGCAGCTTTGGAGGAACTCAGACAATTTAAAACTGTGCCAGAAACGCAAATTACCAGTTTCATGAAACGCTTTTCAAATGCAGTTGTAAATCGACTGGAGAATGATGACCATTTTTCATACATTCCTACTAGAAAGATGGATCGTTATTCACTGAATGTTCGCTCAAGTTGGGATGATGTTCCATCAATATTTAGTTTTGCACTTTGTCGATCTTCCAAAAATGGAATTAAAGAGACATTGAGTCATGAAGAGACCGTTAAGGTTCATGAATTGCTCAGGTTGCCTGCGAATGACCCAAGACGTTCCGGTTCGAGATTCATGGATAGACGTATTGAACCAGTGTCATGTCAGTTAGGTCAGCCGGTAGTTTTCAGTAGTATCTCGGGAAAGCCCACTAGTGCTTTAAGAATGTGTCTAAGTTCAAGACTAATTGTCGAAGCATGTTCTTCTGGAGGAAAAAAAGAGTCAGAGGTAATTGGGAGGGCTTTATTGGCTTTGGATAATTTGGCTGAAATTTTAAAATGAATATACTGTTCGAATAGAATCGATCATTGGCTCATTGATCGATTATTATGCTTTTTTATTTAGAAAAATGCCCTTTTGGTTTACTTTTATCGATTCAGATATGGCTAAAGCCTCTTTGCTGGGGAATTGGGTAATGACGTCACCTGTAGTCGAATCTGTGACTTTAACTACAACCTCCTTAGCATTATTATCGATGCTTATATCTAAATTGGTGTGATGTTGTTTGACGGAATTCTTTATATCTTCCACTGCATTCTTGATTGATTGCTGAGAAGGCTCGTCAGGTTTTATAGATGAAACCCGGTTCGAAACTGGATTCAAGGGCAAGATGCTTACTGGATTCTGGCTTTGTCCATTAATAGATGAAACATAGTTTGTATTAGTCAGGTCTTGTATATTCATTTTCAGCTCCTTCGAATACTTTTTGAATATTCAAAGTAAAATTAATTAATAAACTGGAATGGAAACAAGCTAAAGTTTAAATTCGATTAACTTTTAGACAGGTTTTCCGCCATCTAATTGTTTATCGGCAGTCTTTTTCAATTCTTTAGAAGTTTTTTGCTGATTTATCAAAAAGCGCTCAAAACCTCGCCATTCATGGCGAGGAGCAAGTCAAAATAACTGATTGTTTGTTAAGGTGAATCAAAAAGGGGCCTGAGCCCCTTTTTGATTAAATGGGAATTTATTTTACGCGGTTCTTATATTCCAGTGTACGGGTGTCAATTTCAATTTTATCACCTGTGTCACAGAAAAGTGGGACGGGTAATTCAAATCCGGTTGCAAGACGGGCAGGCTTCATGACCTTTCCGGATGTGTCGCCTTTTACAGCTGGCTCTGTATAGGTAATTTCACGGACCACTGAGTTTGGCAGGTCAACTGATATGGCTTTCCCATTATAAAAAACAACCTCGCAAGCCATTCCGTCTTCAAGGAAGTTTAGGGCATCTGTCATGGTCTCAGCTTCAATTTCATACTGATTATAATCACTATCCATAAATACATACATTGGATCAGCAAAATAAGAATACGTGACATCTTTCTTTTCAAGAACGACTACATCAAATTTGTCATCTGCTTTATACACTGCCTCACTCGGAGATTCAGTAAGCAAATTTTTGAATTTCATTTTCACGACTGAAGAGTTGCGTCCAGACTTGCTATATTCTGCTTTCAAAACGACCATAGGATCGTTCCCTACCATAAACACATTACCTACACGGAGTTCTTGAGCTGTTTTCATAAGTTGTCCTACGACTAAAAGTGGGATAGATTAAAAAACGGCGAATTATACCTGACTTTTATGAAAAATTCTTGCAGAAAATCACTAGGTTAGATACTAGGTCCTGCTGATTTGAAAACACATCACTTTTGTCACTTGCGAAGATTTTCCACTGTTGAAGTTCAATTAGAATCAATTTCCATATTTCCTCATTAAAGACACTCGATGACCAAGCCTTATGAATTGAGTTCAATACAGGGTACTCAGGGGCATACACTTCTAAGAATGCATTCAACTTATTTAAATGAACGTCATTATCTTGGATATAGGGTTGCCAGATGAACGGTTGTCCTGACCATAAAGCTCGAATCCAGCTATCTTCGCCTCGGACGAAGTTTAAGTCGCATAAGGACAATAGATGATCATATTCCTCCTGAGTCAGAAAGGGCAATATTTGTAAAGTAAGGTTACCTTTCTCATAAGGTACATATAAGTCCATTTTGCATTCGCCGAAGCACTTTTCAACCTCATATGCCATTTTGCCATTCGGTAAGAAACAGTGAACTGGTTGATTACCTTTAGCAAGGGAGTTAAGGAAAGATTGAATTGGGGCTTCGGGATAACAGAAGAGAGAAACTTTTATTTTGTCATTGATGGGTGCATGGATACTGTTTGAAAAAGATTCTTTTGAGTTCTGACTTGTTTTGAAATCCCTCAGTTTCTGAATCAGTTTACTTTCCCTTATCAAACCCCCTGACTGATTAGTGAATCCTGGAAAGTAGAAATATTTCTCAAGACCTAATCTGGGATGAATGGATACTTTCTTGTGAAATTCATCTACCCATTTTTCAGCGGATAAATATTCTAGATTAATCCATATGACCTTCTTACCAACCATGTTCTCAACATATTCATTTGGTAGTTCACACCCAAATGCCTCAATTACAACATCAGGTATTTGAACCGAATCGAGGGCTTCTTGCCATAGACATATCGTTATACCATCAATGCATTGTGTTTTCTTTTCAAGATCGATTCCAGGGATGATTTTTTTTGTTGTGATTAAGTCATCAACCCATAATCTAGGTTGAATAGAAAATTCGTTATGAAGTTGTTTGCAAAGCCGCCAACTGACCCCAATATCGCCAAAATTATCCACGACGTGGCAAAAAATGTCCCAATTCCACATTTTTAAGTCTCAAGCTTAGTATATCTCACATCTAAAACTTCATATTTTTCTTCTCCGAGTGGAGTAAGTACTTTAACTGTATCGCCGATTTGTTTGCCTAACATAGCCTTGGCAAGAGGAGAAACCCAACTTATAAATCCCCTGGAAGGTTCAATCTCATCCTTACCTACAATCCGATAGGAATGTTCAGTATCCCTGTCTAATGAATAAAGAATGACATAAGCCCCAAAGAATATTTTTTCGAGATTGCTTTGCTTGCTTGGCTCAACAATTTCAGCAAGATCCATTCTTCTCATTAAATGCCTGCATCGAGAATCTATTTGCCTTAATCGTTTCTTTCCATAAATATAATCTCCATTTTCAGATCGATCACCATTACTTGCTGCCCATGATACATCCCGAACAACCTTGGGGCGTTCAACTTTATATAAGTTATTAAACTCTTCTTGAAGGGATGCGAAACCTTCCGGCGTTATGTAGTTCTTTTCATCAGTCATTATTGCTTGGTTCTTCAAGATAAATATTTCATAATACAGAGCTCACTCAGAATATTGCTATGAATATAAATTCAAGTTCAACAATCATTTTATGCTCAACTGCTCGTTTAGCGAGAAATCTGAATCTGTTGCACCAGGAAGGGCAGACCAAAAGATCCCTTAAGCAATGGAGCCCTCTAAATATATTGACTGTAGACCAATGGCTTGGCAAGGTCATTGACGAAGCGTTAATCCAAGGTGAGTTTAAAGGGGAAACATACCACTTCAGAGAGCTTAGCAACTTTGAGGAATCTTTGCTATGGGAAAAATCGATTCTGCATACCCTAAAGAAGTCTGGAAATTCGAATATTTTTGATCTTGCAGGATTAGCAAAGCTCGCACTAGAAGCAAATAAACTTATTGTGGAATGGGAATTAACTTTAAATGACCAGTATGCTTCCGAGGAAACGCTTCAATTTCTTAAATGGAGACAATATTTTCACAAGTTATGCAGTCAAAATCATTATTTAGAACCCATTCGATTTCGGAAATGGCAAATTGAATGCTTAAATTCAGGAATAGGTAGTTTACCTGAAAGTATAGTTTACGCAGGTTTTGATTTTATACATCCACAACTGGCTTCGTTGTTTCAAACACTAAAAAACAGGGGCGTAGAAGTAAAAGATTCTTCCGTTTTAAAAGGTAGCCCTCAAAATGCATGCAAAGTCCAGGTTCTCGATGAGGATGCTGAATGTCGAACTGCAGTTAAATGGGCATATGATTATCTAGAATCAAACCCAAATGCACGTGTGGGGATTGTCGTTCCTGAACTTGCAAAACTTCATACTAAACTATCCTCGCTTTTGGATGATGTCTTTCATCCTGAAACGATAACGGGGCTGGGCAGACAGACATCTAAAATTTACGACTTTTCACTTGGCCTGCCTCTCTTGCAGCAGTCGCTGGTGAATACTGGGATTGGATTATTAAAATTTGCATGGCAAAAACAGTCATTGAGCTATCCTGAGATTGATCGACTATTGGAAAGTCCCTACTGGTCCGTGAGTGCTTTAGAAGATGATGGCCGAGCTATTTTAAGTGCTCTATTGAGGAATGAGTTGCCGCTCAATTTCACAAGCTCCCAATTGCTTATGTTTATTGAAAAATTACTTCAAGCTAATAAGAACATTTCTATCAATCAACTTTATTCAGACATCAAGGAATTGTTAGCTTATGCAAATCAGAATGGATTTTTAGCTTTACCTTCCTATTGGACAGAAACCTTTAAGAAAGCATTGAGTGTTGCAGGTTGGCCTGGAGACCGTAATCTTTCCAGTCATGAGTACCAGGCGATTAATTCTTTCAACGAGGTGTTTTCAGCATTTTCTAAACTTGACAGAATTCTGAATAAAGTGAGTGCGAATGAAGCTATTCGTCGCATCAAACAATTATGCAACTTACAGATTTTTCAACTTGAGAATAAATCAATCCCAGCAATACAAATAACGGGCATTCTCGAAACGGTAGCTGAACCCCTTGATGCGATTTGGGTAATGGGAATGAATGATAAGGCCTGGCCACCCCCGCCAAGACCCAATGCACTTATACCATCTTCGATTCAAAGGTATTTTTCCATTCCGAATTCTTGTAGTGAAGTTCAAACCTTGTTTGCGACAAAAATTCATCAACGATTATTAAGGAGTGCCCAGGAAATTATTTTTTCAAGCTCTGACATGGATGGGGAGGCAAAAAATCGAATTAGCCCGATTATATCGGATATGATGGATTTAAATTCTACATTCGACCAGGCTCGATTTCTTTCAGAAGTACTGTCAGATCGCAAAATGGATTCTGAGGTTGAATGCCTAGATGACCATCAAGGGCCTGCCGTAGAAACTGATTTACACGTTTCAGGTGGCACTTCGCTTTTTAGAGCCCAGGCTATTTGTCCGGCCTGGGCATTTTACCAATATCGGTTAAATGCAAAAGCATTGAAAGTTCCTCAAAATGGTTTGGATAGCATGGATAGAGGCAATATTCTTCATGCTGCTCTAGCTAAGCTATGGTCTAGACATCCTTTTAGACAATTAAAAGAATTCAATGAGTCTGAATTGAAATCCCTTTTAAATGCGATCGTCGATGAAGTTTTACAAGAACTTAAAAAGAGAAGGAATGGATTTTTATCAACAAAATTTCTGCAACTTGAATCCGATCGATTAATAAAACTGATCTTTATTTGGTTGACCGAAGTGGAATTTAAAAGGCCAATGGATTTCTTAGTTAAGGCATGTGAAGAAGAACATGAAGTTAATATAGAAGGTATTTCAGTAAAGCTTGTTGTGGATCGAGTAGATGTTATTGAGGATGGGTCGCATTTACTGATAGATTATAAGACAGGAAATAAAGTTGATTATAAAAATTGGTCAAATACAAACATTACTGAACCGCAATTACCCATTTATGCCTCATTTGTCATGTCAGAAAAGGATGTTTCAGCAATTTCCTTTGCAAAAGTTAATTTGATCAATCCAGGTTTTGTTGGTATTTCCTCAGCAGACAATATTCTGCAGGGCGTTCATTATTTGAATTCAAAGCCGGGGAGAAAGGTTTTTAATGCATCACAATACCCGGATTGGAATTCATTATTAGAACATTGGCGGTGCAGTATTAATTCTCTAGCAATTGGAATCAAACATGGAAATGCTGAAATTAAATTTAAAGATTTAAATGATCTTGATTTTTGTGAGGTGATTCCGATCCTAAGGTTGCCAGAAAGGCAGCTACAGTTCGAAAGAATGCAGATTAATCAACGTACTTTATTAGTGCCAAATTTATAACATGGAAAATAATTCCGATTTCTTCCAAAATGAAGATGCCGAGAATAGGGATAAGGCACTTCTATTGGACTCGTTTATTGTTGAGGCCCCGGCGGGATCGGGTAAAACTGAACTATTAACTCAACGATTCCTGCGCCTTCTGGAAACAGTCAATAATCCTGAAGAAGTAATTGCTATTACTTTTACAAATAAGGCTGCTTCAGAAATGAAGAACAGAATAATAGAGAGCCTTGAATTGGCTTCATCAGGTATAGCACCTTCTGCTGACCAATCTCATAAGATAACAACGTTTAGATTTGGTCAGAGAGTCTTACTAAGATCAAAAGAATTTAAATGGGATTTGCTCAGAACACCATCAAGGTTAAGGATTTATACAATTGACGCTCTGTGTAACAGTCTAGCAAGGCAACTGCCATTAATGAGCCGGTTAGGAACTCAGCCTAAAATCAGTGATGATGCTTCATCTTTATATACTGAGGCAGCCAATCGTACACTAGAGAATATAGACCATGACGAGTTAGGTGTACCCATAATTGATGCACTTAGGTATTTTGATAACAATTCTTATAGGCTGACAGAATTGTTAGTCAATATGCTTGCAAAGCGTGATCAGTGGCTAACGTATACGCAAGTCGACAATTCAGCACAGATTGCGGAAGCTGCTTTGAGTTACATGGTAAGTGAGGAGTTAAAGGAATTGGAGGCGATATTTAATCCTACAGTTCAGAACTTATTAATGCCTATAGCTCGATTGGCAGCTTCAAATCTTCCAAATGACTCAAAATTATCTTTGTTGATCGATTGGCAAGTGCCGATATCGCCTGAGCCTGAAAACCTTCCCCTTTGGCAAGTTATTGCCGATTTCTTACTGACAAAAGAGGGTTCTCCTAGGAAAGAGGCCGGGCTGAATAAGAACTATGGATTTCCCTCTGACGAGGAAGGAAAGGCGAACAAAAAAAATCTTCTGGAGATTTTAAATTCAATTTCTGATTTTTCCAAACTTCACAAGGTTCGAAGCCTTCCAAGAGTGGATTGTAATATCGGATCCTGGGAGATCGTAAATTCACTTAGTAAGCTATTAAATTTAGCAGTCGCAGAATTATGGTTGATATTTCAAGAGCGGGGAGAGGTGGATTTTGTAGAGATTTCACAGCGGGCAATTTTATCCCTTCAAGATTCATCTGGAACACCCACTGATTTGGCACTTAAACTGGATTATCAAATACAACATTTGCTTGTCGATGAATTTCAAGATACCAGTCCAACTCAAATAAAGTTGATTCAGGGGTTAACACAGGGATGGACGGGCCATGATGGACGCACATTATTTGCAGTTGGTGATCCCATGCAATCTATATATCGTTTCAGAAAAGCCGATGTTGGCCTTTTTATAAGAGTTTCACAAGAGGGAATAGGAGAAATCAAGCTAACACCTTTAAAGCTTTGGAAAAATTACCGGTCTACCTCAAGTGTGGTCGAATGGGTGAATCATGCATTCCAGGAAGTCTTTTCATCCGAAGACAGTATTTTAAGAGGAGCCATTTCTTATAGAGGCTTTGTTGCGCAGAAAACGGACAAAACCGGTGATGGGGTTTATATCCATCCAATTATTTCTAGTTCTTTTACAGAGCCGGATTTAATCGATGAGGAAGAATCAGCAGATGAATCTGTTCTTACGCAAAGTAATATTCGTCAATTCGAAGCGATCAAGATCATTGAGATCATTAACAAGACTCGGAATCGTGACCCTAATTTAAAAATAGCTGTTCTGGTCAGGGCGAGGAAACATTTGAGTCAACTTGTTGCTGAGATACGCAGAAATCATCGGCAGCTTCATTTTCAAGCAGTTGAAATCGAGGAGTTGGCTAATCGCCAGGTTGTACAAGATTTATTGGCTTTGACGAGAGCATTGCTTCAACGAGCGGATAGGGTGAATTGGATTGCTATTTTGCGTGCACCTTGGTGTGGATTAAGGCTTCATGATTTAGTTGCATTGGTCGGAAATGATAAAACAAGTACCATCAATTCATTACTTCACAATCCGGAACATATATCTAGACTTTCAGAAGATGGCCAGAAAAGAGTATCGCATTTTCGGACAGTTATTGATGCTGCTTTAAGAAATCGAGGCATCTTGCCTACAAGTCGATGGATTTACGGTGTTTGGTTGATGTTGGGAGGAGCAAACTGTTTATGGGAAAAGGGAGACGTAAAAGATGTTCATGCCTTTTTTCAGAAAATCGATCAGTTAGAAGCAATGGGTGAATTTACAACGGATCAATTGGAGCAAGAAGTTTCTAAATTGTATGCTGCTCCAGATTCAAACTCAGATGAAAAGTTGGTCTTCATGACGATTCATAAGTCCAAAGGGCTCGAGTTCGATGTCGTAATTGTTCCAGGCCTTGATAGAAAAACAGTAAATAACGATCAACATCTCCTTTTGTGGGAGGAAGTTTCAATTAAGGATCCAAGTCATGACGTATCAAAAACTAATCTCCTAGTTGCACCTATCGTACCCAGAACTTATGGCAAATCCTCTGACTTTACATCATATGATTACTTGAGAGATCTAGAAAGCGAAAGGGCTAAAAATGAAGATGCCCGTGTTTTATATGTTGCTGCAACAAGAGCTAAACGTTGTCTTCATTTACTCGGGACGGCAAAAAAAGATAGTTCAGGTCGAATCAAGGCCCTAACGGGTTCCTTTTTAGATATGTTATGGCCTGTCCTGCAAATTGAATTTAATAACGAAAGTTCACTTAACGAAGATGTAGTTTTTCAATCAAAGACGGATCAAAAAATTGAAGACTTTGTTCCAGCTTTAATTCGCCTTTCTAACCCAAGAATTCCAGATGGTCTTGGAGATGTTTTTAGCTCGGACTTGGCGGACGACATGTTTGAAAGGCAAACGGACGAGAATGACCGTTTCAGCGCTGATGTCGGCATCCTGGCTCATAAATATCTTGAATTAATCGGTCTACAGGGATTAGGGGCTTGGCCGCTAGAAAAAATCGAATTGTTGACAGAACCTATGAAGAATTGGTTTTTTAAGAAAGGATACGAGGAAATAACAGCTATAGAAGGAGCTGGCAAAGTTATGGCGCTTCTTAAAATGACAATATCAAGTGTTGATGGCCAATGGGTGTTGAAGCATCGCCATATCCAAAATTGTGAACTTGAAATTGAAATAATTGAGAGGGACTTAGTAATGAAAAAAGTGATTGATCGAACCTTTGTTGAGAATAACGAACGTTGGATCATAGACTATAAGTCATTGGCTTTTGATTTCAATCCTTCAGTATCCGAATTGAGGAAAATCGCAGAAAAATTCAGTTGCCAGTTAATAGGGTATGCCAATTTATTTAGTAATGAGCAACAGTTGGTAAGATGTGCCGTATTATTCTTAAGTCAGGGCAAGCTAGTTGAAATAGATATCAAGAATGGCTTGAAGGAATCTCGATAAAGGTTATTCCTTCATGGAAGCACAACGTCTCAATATTCATTTTTAAAATGTCTTTTTAAATACCATATAAGAAAAACAATGATCCCACCAGCAATAATAAAATGAAATTGGTGGAAGTAAAGTTTGAGTGATTCCCAGTTCTCTCCGGTCTTGAATCCAGCAAACGCAAGAATAAAACACCATATTAATGAACCTACGAAGGTGTAAATAATGAATCGAAACATATTCATTCTTGCCATTCCAGCTGGAAATGCAATAAAAGTTCGTACCGCGGGTAGCAACCTGCCAATTAATATTATTATTTCCCCATGTTTATCGAAGGCTTGATCAGCCCATGCGATATCTTTTGAGGAAATCAATACCCATTTCCCATACTTCTCAACAAGTGGTCGTCCACCGTACATTCCAAGGAAGTAAGCGGGTATCGACCCAAGGACACATCCGATGGCACCCGAAAATGCGACACCCCAAAGATTCATTTGTCCTTTAAATACTAAAAAGCCGGCAAAGGGCATGATGATTTCTGACGGAAGTGGAATGCAAGCCGACTCGATACCCATCAGAAGAATAACTCCCCCATAGCCCATCGTTGCAATTGTCCCCATTATCCAAGTGGCAATCATAGCAACTGTCTTTTCAAACATTAAACGAATTCCTTTAATAGGGTTTTTACAAATTCTGTTCGAAGATTCAAATCTTGAATTTCGGTTGAAACCTTCAGTTTTTCAGGACCATTCATACGGCAACGTCTATCTCGCTGTAATAATTTAATTAATTTCATTGGGTCAATATTGGCTTTCGGGTCAAATTGTAACTGAATGGATGAATCGCTGGCATCAATTTTCAGAACACCTATTGGTTTTGCAATGATTCGTAAACGATGGCAAGCAATTAATGCTTCACCTTGGGGAGGTAATAATCCAAATCGATCGATAAGCTCTTCTTGCATGATATCCAAGTCATCTTCTGAATTGCAGTTAGCCAGTCGTTTGTATAGGACCAGTCTTTCATGAACATCAGGACAATATTTATTAGTCAGAAGTGCTGGATAATGAAGATTGATTTCAGTTGTAATGCCTAGTGGAGAATCAAAATCAGGTTCTTTACCGGCTTTTAATTGCTTCACAGCATGATTTAACATCTCTGAGTATAAACTGAAACCTATTTCTTGCATTTCTCCGCTTTGAGAATCGCCAAGTAATTCACCCGCGCCACGAATTTCTAGATCATGCATAGCTAAGTGAAACCCAGCCCCCAGATCTTCTAATAGCTGAATTGCATCCAATCTCTTTTTTGCCTGCGGCGTAATATTCCTGTCTGGATCAGTCAGAAGGTAAGCATATGCTTGATGATGAGATCGGCCTACCCGTCCACGAAGTTGATGAAGCTGAGCGAGTCCGAACATATCTGCCCGATTCATAATTATCGTATTCGCTGTAGGAACATCAATACCGGTTTCAATTATAGTGGTGCATAAAAGTAGATTGGAACGTTGTTGGTAAAAGTCCCTCATCACATTTTCAAGTTCACGTTCCCTGAGTTGCCCGTGAGCTATTGCTATTCTCGCTTCTGGAAGGATTTTCTCAATTTTTTCTTTCATTGCGAATATGGTATCTACTTCGTTATGAAGAAAGTAAACTTGTCCACCACGCTTGAATTCTCGAATTGCAGCTTCACGAATAATGCCTTCTGAATAGTCCGTATGGAAAGTTTTGATTGCAAGGCGTTTTTGGGGCGGGGTACTTATTACTGAAAATTCCCTTAGCCCTTCCATCGCCATAGAGAGGGTTCTGGGAATGGGTGTTGCAGTGAGCGTAAGCACATCTACTTCTGCACGCATTGCTTTAAGCTGTTCTTTTTGACGAACCCCAAAACGATGTTCTTCATCCAGTATGACTAATCCAAGATTCTTGAATTTCACATCTTTTTGTATTAGTCGATGCGTTCCGATAATAATGTCTATCTTGCCGGATTCCAGACCAATTAATGCATCATTTTGCTCTTTTGATGATCGAAAACGAGAAATCTCGGCAATTTTTATTGGCCAATCAGCAAACCGGTCACTGAAGTTGTTGAAGTGCTGCTCAGCCAATAAGGTGGTCGGGACCAGCACCGCAACCTGACGCCCACCCATTACAGCAACAAAAGCGGCCCTAAGCGCAACCTCGGTTTTACCAAAACCAACATCGCCACAAACTAGCCTGTCCATGGGTTTGCCTGATTGCATGTCTTGGATAACTGCTTCTATTGCAGCAAGTTGGTCGGTTGTTTCTTCAAAAGGAAAAGCGTCTGAGAAGGCTTCGTAATCTTGTATGCTGAGCTTAAAGGCATGACCCTTTCTTGCGGCCCGTTGGGCATAGATGTTAAGTAATTCTGCAGCGGTATCACGTATCTGCTTAAGCGCTCTTTTTTTCGCTTTTTCCCATGACCCACTGCCCAGTTTATGAAGGGGGGCTGATTCAGGAGGTCCGCCAGAATATCTTGATATAAGAAAAAGCTGTGAGACCGGAACATAAAGCTTGTCATTGCCAGCATACTCAATAAAAAGAAATTCATTTTCACCTTCACCAAAATCAAGGTTCACGAGTCCTTTATACCGTCCTACACCATGCTGCTCATGGACTACCGGGTCATTCTCACGAAGTTCAGATAAATCTTTGAGCATCCCTTCGGTATTTCGACTTTTTTCTTTATCCCGTCTTCTTTGTTGCCTAACTGTTGAGGCATATAGTTCAGCTTCAGTAATAACTGATATGGATTTATTTATATCTGAAACTTGTTCAAGGGTGGTCGATATGAATCCATTATGTAATGGAGAAACACCTAACATCAGTCTGTCATTTGAGACGATAAAATCTTCCCATGAATTGCATAGAGATGGATGCAATTGTTGATTCTGTAATAATTGCAACAATGTTTCTCTGCGACCAAGGCTCTCCGCAGCGATCATGACCCGCCCATTGAAAGTATCGATGTAGTTTTTAAGTTTAGATAGTGGATTTTCTGAACGACGTTCAATCTCAAGGGATGGCAATGCATCGACAGCTTCTAACGTCATATGAATTCGTCCCCAGGAATGCGTTCGAGCAAAAAACTCATCTGATTTAATCAATAATAATTCAGGCTTGAGAATCGGTCGTTCAATATCATGTGCTAATTGGCGATAACGTGATTGTGCATCCGACCAGAATTGCTGAGCGGATATGTCCAATTGGCCGTGCATGCATAGAAGGGCATTTTGAGGAAGGTAATCTAAAATGCTAGCCGTAGTTTCAAAAAATAAAGGCAGATACCATTCAATACCACCGCTGGCAATTGATTTACTCACATCTTTATATATCCTGCTTTTTGAGGGGTCTCCCTCGAAAACTTCGCGGAAATTCTGTCTAAATCTAGAAATTCCTTGTTCATCCATCGGGAATTCCCTTGCTGGTAGAAGGCGAATCTCTGGAATAGGATACAAGCTCCTTTGTGAATCCACATCAAAGGTACGAATACTTTCGATTTCATCACCGAACAGGTCAATTCGAAAAGGTAGAACGCTTCCCATAGGAAATAAATCAACGAGTCCGCCACGAACACTAAATTCGCCAGGGCTGATTACTTGCGAGACATGATGATATCCAGCATTTATGCACTGTGTTCTTAATCCATCAATATCGAATTTCTGACCTTTCTTTATAATAAAGCTATGAGCAGAAAGATAGGATTTTGGGGGAAGTCTAATTAAAGCCGTGCTTACAGGGACAATGATGACATCACATGTATTTTGAGTGATTTGATAAAGCGTTAATAGGCGGTCGGAGATTAAATCCGGGTGTGGGGAAAAGTGGTCGTAGGGTAAGGTTTCCCAATCCGGAAATAAATATACAGAGATGCTGGAATCAAACCAAGGTATTTCCTCTAATAATCGTTGGGCATCGAAAGCATTCGACGTAATGACGATTAATGGAACGCTACTTTGTTGATCTTTAAGTTGCCTTGAGAATTTTGAAAGTAACAAGCTATCAAAACCACAAGCAATCGCCGGAAGTCGGTCGGAATGGCCTTGTGCCGGGATGGCGAAAGGAAACTGCATCAGAGTTGGATGAAAATAAAAAAGAACACCATTATAGCCGTACATAACCATGTACGGCTATACGTATCTAAAATATTGCGGTAATGACTATTCGCCGAATAAGGACTTAATTTGAATCTCAGCTTCAATCCAATAGTCACTTGGATTGCCGGCAAAACTATTACGTTCTGCAATATAATAAGCCGCCACTTCCGTCATTCTGTAACGTTCTTCAGGGCTAGCGGTTTTTTTCTTGCTGGCAGAAGATTTTCTAGGAGCTGCGACCTTTTTAGCAGTGCTTGCTTTTTTGGCAGGTGTTGCTAAAGCTTCTTTTTTTGTCTCAGTCGCCTTTTTTGTACTTGAGGACTTGCTTGCGCTTGTTTTGGTTACTTCAGTTTTACTCGTTGCCATCATCTTCCTTTCATGTTGAGGGATAAATAAACTCTAGCATAAAGCATGCCTATTACAATCTTCGTTCTAGGCTGTACCGCCAACTGTTAAACCTTCAATTTTAAGGGTTGGCTGACCGACACCTACTGGAACGCTTTGACCTTCTTTCCCACATGTGCCAACACCAGAATCTAAAGCCATATCATTGCCAATCATTGTTACACGTGTAAGAACATCTGGGCCATTGCCAATCAAAGTCGCTCCCTTTACTGGATAGGCTAATTTTCCATCTTCAATCATCCAGGCTTCAGCTGCAGAAAAAACAAATTTCCCGCTCGTAATATCTACCTGACCACCACCAAAGTTGGCGGCATATAATCCTTTCTTAACTGACTTTATTATTTCCTCAGGTGGTAAATCACCATTCAACATGTAAGTGTTAGTCATTCGAGGCATCGGACTGTGCGCGTAAGACTCCCTTCTGGCGTTTCCTGTAATAGGCATGCCCATTAGCCTGCTGTTCAAGCTGTCTTGCAAATAGCCTCGTAAGATGCCATCTTCTATGAGTACAGTTCGCTCAGTAGGATTGCCTTCATCATCTACATTCAATGATCCACGACGGTTGGTTATCGTGCCATCATCGACGACAGTTAAACCTTTTGCGGCTACGCGCTGACCGATTCGGTTACTAAAGGCGGAGCTTCCTTTTCTATTGAAATCGCCCTCTAAGCCATGGCCTATAGCTTCATGCAGAAGAATCCCTGGCCAACCAGCACCCAAAACAACTGTCATGCTCCCAGCTGGGGCAGGTTGAGCATCTAGGTTTGTCAACGCTTGATGCACGGCTTTTTTTGCATAATCCTCTAGAACTTCATCTGTAAAATAGGAATAATCAAATCTTCCTCCACCGCCGGAAGATCCTTGTTCTCGTCGCCCATTACTCTCAGCTATTACCTGGATAGATACCCGAACCAGGGGTCTGACATCTGCAGCCACCAGTCCATCATGTCTAGCTACCATGATTACTTCATACTCTCCAGCTATCGATGCCATAACCTGAGTAATGCGGGGGTCAGTTTTACGTGCAAAGTTTTCAAGCCTTTCCAATAAAGCTACTTTCGATTCGGATTTAAGCGATAAAATTGGATCATTTGGCAAGTATAGGTTACGAGGTCCTGATTGACTGGCTGTCTTTATGCTCTTTTCAGTTCCTTTATTTGCAATTGCGCGTGTGACGTTTGCAGATTCAACGAGTGCAGGGAGATTAATGTCGTCTGAATAGGCAAATGCGGTCTTCTCGCCCGTTACTGCACGGACACCTACACCTTGATCAATACTGAAATTCCCACTCTTGACCTGCCCCTCTTCGAGCCCCCAGCTTTCGCTGCGACTATATTGAAAATATAAGTCAGCATAATCAATATCATGGGACATCATATCCCCCAAAACTTTCTGCAACGAACCTATTTCTAAACCACTAGGTTTAAGTAATGTATCGTAGGCAATCTGTAATCTTAAATCTTCGGACAGATTAGAAGGCGTTAGGATGGTATTGGATTTCATTCATACCTTAATTTATGGTTAACATAATTAATATATCAGAACTAATGAAATTAGAACTAAGAAGTTTAAGTAATTTTTTATAATGATAATGATTAATTAGATTTCATGAATAGTTCTATGTTTCAGTGCAGGCAAGCTTTTTCGAAGACTCGCTTGATAACCGGGATTTATTGAAGCAATTACGACTCCCGACCCCCTTGGAAGCCGGTCTAGAACCACACCCCATGGATCAACAATCATGCTGTTCCCATGCGTCTCTCTTCCCGATGCATGGTATCCACCTTGCGCGGGAGCAAGGACATAGCTCAGATTTTCAATTGCACGCGCTCTAATTAATGATTCCCAATGTGCTTTGCCAGTGGTTTCAGTAAAAGCGGATGGTACAACAATAATATCTACATCTTTCATTGCACGGTAAAGTTCTGGGAATCTCAGGTCGTAACAAATTGACAATCCAATCTTTCCAAATGGAGTGTCTATTACAACAACCTTATCACCTGGATCGATAGTCTTATCTTCATGATAGTGTTCATTGCCAAGATCAAGTCCAAAAAGGTGGATTTTGTCATATCTTGCTACAAGCTTGCCTTGGTTATCGTAGACCAGGCATGCATTCCTGACCTTTTCTGGATACTTTGATTCTAAGGGTATGGATCCGCCAATAATCCATATATTATTCTTTTTTGCTGTCTTAGAAAGAAACCTTTGTATTGGACCATTGCTTTCTACTTCTCTAGCGGCAACCTTATCAGTATCCTTTAAACCCATAATTGCAAAATACTCTGGAAGCGCAACAAGCTTCGCACCTTGTCCAACGGCAATCTCGATCAGTCGTTCTGCCTCGCTTAAATTAGAGGAAACTTGAGGGCCTGAAGCCATTTGGATTCCCGCAATCTTTATAATTCCTGTGTTGCTATGGTTTGGTTTTCCAGATTTGTTGTTTTTTTCACGAATTTTAATAGCCATAATTTCCTAATCCAATTTTATAACATCTTGAATGCGATTTTAAAAACAGGTTCATTTTCCAAGTGGTTTAGTGATTGGCGTTGAACTGTCATCACTGCTTTTCTCTTGAGGATTGTCCCAAGTGCCAATTATTTCATATTCATTGGATGCAATTTTGTTAAGCGGATCCTTTAATATTTTTTGTGCAATATAAGCTGCAGCACCGACAGCTGGCCCTCCGGCAAAGGCAGCCAAAGAGAGGGTGTCACTGATGAAAGGGGTAGCCTTGATATAGAGATGCTGAGTTTCTTTTTGTAAATCAGTTTCACCTTTTATGTCAACTTTTGCCGTTGGTCCCTCCATTTTGAAATTATCGCTTCGCATAATGCCTTTGTTAATGTATACGGTTCCGCTGATTTTATCGAAAACGAACCCGCTGCTAAACAAATCTTTAAAGTCAAGGCTCAGGCGGCGAGGAAGATTTTGAAGGCTGATCACGCTAAATAATCTTCCAACACCAGATTGGATTTTAAGAATCTGTCCTTTTTTAGCATCTAATTGCAAATTGCCTGAAAGGTTAGATGAATTGAATTCATGAGGGCTTCCAGACCATTTAAGTTGGCCATTGATATTTGCCGTGCCCCCTTTGATGGTATCAGCATATCCAAACCTCTTTAGGGTCATGCCAAGATCGAATATGTCCCAGTGAAATGTAATATTCGTGCTTGGATTCCTTTTCCAATTGTACCAAACCCCTGTCGCTGTCATATTGTTATCAGGATTAATAAATTTTAACTTTCCAATACTCCAGTTGCCGTCTTGTTCGCTAGCTTGCAATTCCAAATGGCCCAACTTGTTTTTACCTGATTCAAAATTATCAGCTACGATGTCAAGGGAGGGATAATGCTCTGTTTGTTTAGCATCACTATACTGGTATGTATCTTCCGAACGGGATGAGGATGGCAGTATGAAGTTTTTAAGATTGGCCACGACTTTGCCATTGCCATCCTTGATCCATTGGGCATCACCTGTAATCTCCTGACTTTGAAGGGTTGCCTGCCAGCCGTTATCTAAGGTTTTAGCATTGATTCTTAATCCATTTAATCTCTTTCCAAATGCGTCAAATATATTAAAAGACATATCAATTTTGTTCATGAGCAAAATATTGTTAGAATTTTGTGAGGAGTTTTTATCAAGGGCGTCTCGCCAATCGTCAAAACTAAAATAGTCCAGATTTCCTCTTAAAGTTAGTCCTTGCTGAGACGGTAACTCAGCTTGCGTGTTAAATGCAATTTCACCTCGGTCAATTTTTTGATTGATTCTCAAAAATTTAGCGCTAATATTTTTACCAAGGCCGACTTTCACAATTTCTTGACCTGATGGGCCTGGTTTAAGTTCAATCATCAAGGGCATAGACTCAATTGAGGGTTTATTTAATGGAGGAGGAAGATTTGATTCTAAACCCAGAAGATCCGACTTGATGTTAATTTCTGTCTGTTTATCAATGATATTTATCTTGCTTGACCAGTCAGAAGAACCTGTTATGGATTCAGGTAAGAGTCCTTGCGTTTCTTGCCTTAATCCGATATCTGTAAAGTGCCCATGGGCTTCTATGTGCATAACATGGTTCTTTTCAGTATTTAAGCTAAATTGAACCGGACCTCCATATGCTGATGCCGATACGTTTTGGGCTGCAAGTACGGATTCAGTAAAATCTAAGCGCCCATTTATATGGGTTAGGTCAGGAATGCCATCATTGCTGATCGACCCATCGTTTATAAAATAGGAACCTTTAACCTTAGTGGATTGTGAATCATTAATTGGGACATTTAGATCTAAATCGAGTCTGCCCTGACCAGTCGTTCTCAATCCTGATGTAAACCCGTCTGTTACCCTGGATATGGGGCTACTGTTTATGTACTTAACTCCTTCTGAGACAGGTCCTTCCGCTTCACCCGAAACCAAAAGGACTGGATTGGTACTATACAACTCAGGGATCGATACTTTTGCCTTTTTGATTCGAGTACCTAAAATTGACCCGTCCGAAGCATTTATTTCCATCCGATTGCCTTCAAAAAGCAGGTTTAATTTAAGATTTTCAATTTTAGGCCATGATGTCGAGTGTTCAAGGACGCCATCTTTCATTTTAGCCGTGACCTGGAAAAGACCTAATTTATTGTCCGGAAATGGAAAGTCCTTTATTTTTCCTCGGATGATTAGATTGATGTCCTCACATAGTCCATCTTTAATCGAAGATTCAAGCCAATTTACCGTTTTATCGCCAAGTGCTTTAGGATAATAAAGATAAGCGAACTTTGCATCGGCTTTAGAAAATTTCCCTGTCATATCAATGTAATCACCATGAATGTTGTCTTGTTTATAATCGGCATTGATTGTTCCCGTAAGATTCGAATTTGTTAAGGTCAGATTTTTGATCTCGACATCCGAATTGTTATTGAAGTTATGCCATTTAATTTCGCCGGTAAGCCTATCGGCATTAATGGGTGAACGCATTACATCATCGTAATTCAAAACGGATTTTTCTGAATTAAGAGTGATGGTTCCATTGGTTTCATCTGCGTCAATATTCCCACTAAGGTTGCTAAATCCAGGAAATTTATTGTAAGGGGAAACTCCAAGATTATAGAATTGACTGCGTATGGCGTACTTTGTTAATTGTGAGGGGTCAAGTTGCCAGTTTAGCTCGAGATTTTTCAAACGTCCTGTTGGAGACATTTTGGAAATAAAATCTATTTTATCTTGAGGGATCGGGAAATAACCTGCTAATTGTTGAAGCGAGTCTAATTGCAATTCATCTAAATTAACTTTTCCTTCAAGCCAAGTTTGATTGTTTATCAACCTTTGATGAACTTCTACATTGCCACTTTCAAGATTTATACCTTCGTTGGTGGATATTTTGATGTGTTGACCAATAAATTGCTGGCCATCAACCGAACCCAGCCATTTGAATCGGCCAGAAATATTCTTTAGAACAATATCTTGGCTGTCTTTAGATAGGCGAGTTTTTACGTTGCTTAGAATAATGTCAGAAGTTAATGATAATGGTTTGCCATTGTCGATCTCCAGCCAAAATCTTGCGCCTCCGACTCCTTCCCTTAAATCAATAGGATAATCTATCCAACTTCGCCATGCGGCTATATCAGTGCCGTCAAGTTGGGCAAAAATCGTTCCTCGCCAATCCTGTAATTGACTTACATCTTTCCCATAGAGATTGGCCCTGATGTCAATGGGTTGAGAGGATCCAGCAGAAGGGATTGCACGCAAACTGAACTGATGTCTTCCAATTACTGATTCCAGAGCTGGATTGACAATTTTCAGATTGAGTTTGTTTAGGTTGAGGGGTGGAGCGTTTCGAAAATCGTCTTGCCATAAAACATCCGCGTCAATCACGTTGACATTTCTTTGTCTCAATATCCAATTTGGAAGTTCCGGATGGGATGGTCCGTTCATTGAAATGCCTGCAACAAAAAGACTGCCATCAGTTTCACGTCTAATGGTTAATTCGGGACGATAAATCGATAAAGATGATAGCCTTGGTTCAAGCAAAGGGATGCTTAACCATGAAATACTTGTTTCAATATGTTCCAGAGTTAGTTCAGGCCTGTTTTCCTTGTCATAAACATCGATATTAAACAAGGATAGATGAGGATTGATGCCATCCCATCCCGTATAAATATTCCCAATGTTAATCCTTAAGCCTATCAGGGTTGAAACTTCATTTGCTATTCGATTTTTATATTGATCAATATTAGGGAAAATAAAAAATCTCAATACCAGAGCAGAACTAACAAAAACGATAGCGACGAGCCAAAATAAAATCAAGAATGTACGATATAGCCAGCGAATAGATTTTTTTACCATAATTTATTTTACCGCCATTAATTACGGTATTAAAGGAGGTTCGACGAGCCTCAGAAATATCAAATGATCTTTAGTATTTCATTTACGTGAGCTTTGGTCAACGCATAGATATTTAAAGATAATACAAAGTATTGTCATCTATGAATTAAAATAACGTTCATTTAAAATTTTGGCTGACATGCATTTTATGTTTGTTCGGCACGATTAGAGGCTAGTTTGATCCAATTCAAGAATATCAATTTGGCACGAGGTGTCAAATTACTAATAGAAAATGTTTCATTTCAACTTCATCCCGGCCACAAAGTGGGTTTAACTGGGGCGAACGGTACAGGCAAATCCAGTTTATTTGCAATGCTTCGAGGAGAGCTACTACCTGAGGCAGGAAGCGTTGATATGCCTCAGGGATGGGTTATCGGGCATGTAGCACAAGAAACTCCACATATTTCGGAACAGGCAATAGAGTTTGTATTGGATGGAGACGAGGAGCTCAGGTTTATAGAAAAAGAATTATTAAATGCTGAATCAAAGCAACAAGGTGAGAAGATTGGCGAATTACACGCTCGCCTGGCTGAAATCGAGGGCTATGCTGCGAAGGCTAGGGCAGCTGCATTACTTAACGGATTGGGATTTTCAACAGATGACTTGAATCGTCCTGTTTCAGATTTTTCAGGGGGATGGAGAGTCAGGCTGAATTTAGCTAGAGCGCTAATGTGTCGTTCTGATTTACTTTTATTGGATGAGCCGACTAACCACCTTGATCTCGATGCCGTGTTTTGGTTGGAAAATTGGTTGAAGGATTACCGCGGAACCTTACTGCTAATTTCTCATGATCGCGATTTTCTTGATGCAATTGTGAATCATGTCGCACATATCGAGCAACGCAGACTAACTATTTATCGTGGAGGTTATTCAGATTTTGAACGCCAGCGTGCTGAGCGCCTGGCTCAACAGCAATCCATGTATGAACGTCAACAAAGAGAGAGGTCGCATTTACAGAATTATATTGACCGATTTAAAGCCAAAGCAACAAAAGCACGCCAAGCCCAAAGCCGGATCAAGGCTTTGGAGCGTATGGAAAATATATCAGCTGCTCATGTGGATTCACCTTTTAATTTTTCCTTTAGGTCGCCTTTAAGTAATTCAGATCCCTTGCTTGTTCTTGAAAATGTGAATATTGGTTACGAAAACAAAGAGATTCTAAAAAAACTTGAAGTTACAATCCGCCCCGGTGAACGATTGGGATTGCTCGGAAGAAACGGTGCCGGAAAATCAACATTAATAAAGTGTTTAGCAGATGAACTTGAGCTTGTTCGTGGAAAAAGAATCGAAGGGAAGGATTTGCAAATTGGTTATTTTGCTCAACATCAACTCGAACAACTCAGGCCAGATGAATCGCCATTGCAACATATGATGCGTTTGGATCCTCTAGCCAAAGAACAAGAACATAGGAACTTTTTAGGTGGATTTGACTTTGAAGGGGATATTGCGATTACTCCCTGCCGAAATTTCTCGGGTGGTGAAAAGTCACGTTTGGCTCTAGCTTTGATAATATGGCGCAAACCAAATTTACTTTTGCTTGATGAACCAACGAACCACCTTGATCTTGAAATGCGACACGCATTGACTTTAGCCTTGCAAGATTATTTGGGGGCAGTGGTGCTTGTCTCCCATGACAGAGCCCTTCTTAGGGCAACATGTGATAGTTTTGTATTGGTGTCAGATGGCAAAGCTGAATTGTTCGAAGGTGATCTTGAAGATTATAAAGACTGGCTTGATAAGTCGCGACTTCAGGAAAAAGTTAACAATTCCAATGCAATTCAAACAACCAATTCAAAAAATGACCGTGTCCAAAATAAAGTTGAACGTCAAGCTCGATTGGCTGAAAGAAGGCCAATAATCAAAGAGTCGGAAGAACTTGAGAGAAATCTGGTTGTTTGGAATAGGGAAAAAGATCATTTTGACAAAAGGCTTGCTGAATCTGACTTATACGATCAGTCCAAAAGAGAGGAATTGGAGTATTCACTTAAGACTCAATCTGAATTGATAAAAAAGATCGAAAAAGCTGAAGAGCGTTGGTTGTCCCTGCAGGAGATTCTCGAATCGCTTCCACATGCTTAAAATTAATACCACATCTAAAGTTGTCAATGCTTTACTTTAAACCTGGAATGTTACTAAAGGGATTATTTTGGAAATTTCTTACTCAACACGATTGAAGCTTTTATACGGACTATGCAAGGCTGAAACTCAACCAGACTTAAGCTTAGATATAGAATCTTATGATGTTTTGGAGGCGGCTACTTTTATTTCTTGTTACCTGTGCTTTAAGGCAATTCAGGTATCTGAAAGGTCACCGACAGATGAGTTAGTCGAGGATTTTGATTTGCTGGGTGTATATCAAGCATTTGCCATGCTGATCTACACATATATTGTTTTACCATTGGCAAATGAAAGCATCGAACCAGCCTTTGATTATGCTTCGGTAACAATTGTTAAAAGCCTTTTTGCCCAATTGTCAGAAGATCAGTTGGTTGAGATAATTGAATCTGGAGATCATAAGCTTAGGTTTGTCGGCAACTCCGAACTTGAAACTTGGGCAAATTATCGCCAGGACGTCGAGAAAGTGTTATTAGCATTTATTGTTGCAGGAACTGATGAAAATACCCCTTTTGAGAAGGAGGAGATGTTTCCGATTCTCGGTTCTTTGTTAAGTGTACTGTGCGAATCTTTCTCAAGTAATTAGGGGTGTGATTCAGGAGAGTGAATGCTCTCCCTCTTTGTAATACCAGCTTCCGTTGATTTTCTCGAATTGACGGAGTTCATGTAAACATTCCGTTTTTCCAGCAATAAGATATTTTGCTTTGAATTCAACAGACGCGGAGACAGCTGAAATCATCCTGCGATTTATGATCTTAAGGTCTATCCATTTGATGCCATCATCCGTTAAATCTAAACTTGGCGGACGGTACATTTCATGCCATGAACTCAATATATACTTAGCCAAACCGAGAGAATAAGCAGTATAGCGGGAGCGCATCAGTAATTCTGGGCATGCACATTTCTTACCCAAATGAAACGGTTCGCAGCAATCACCGTAAGCTTTTCCACTTTTACAGGGACACATATCCTTAGAATATTTCACGTGTTTCAAGGAATTTAATGTCTGGATAGCGTTCCTGAGCCATTTGTAAATTGACTCTGTTTGGCGCCAGATAAACGTATTCTTCAGCACCGTCGAGTGCTACATTGAAGCCGTACTTATCTGCAATTGACTTTAAGTCGACTTCATTTCCACGTAGCCATCTTGCTGATGAACAATCATAATTCTCGAAAACTACATCTACACCATACTCATGTTCCAATCTATGTGCAACCACATCGAACTGGAGTATCCCTACTGCACCTAGAATTAGGTCATTGGACAACAATGGCCTGAAAAGCTGCGATGCTCCTTCTTCCGCCAATTGCTTTAATCCAATTTGAAGTTGTTTCATTTTCATTGGGTTTTTAATACGGGCCTTGCGAAAGAATTCTGGGGCAAATGATGGGATTCCGATGAATTTAAGGTTCTCACCTTCAGAAAAGGTATCGCCTAGTTTCACGGTCCCATGATTTGGTATACCTATGATATCGCCAGCATAGGCATCATCAGTCGTATTTCTGTCTTGTGCCATGAACGTGATTGCATTGTTAACCGACATTATTTTACCGGTTGACACTTGTTTTATTTTCATCCCACGTTCGAAATGACCAGAACATACCCTCAAAAAGGCTATTCGATCTCGATGTTTTGGATCCATATTCGCCTGAATTTTGAAAATAAAACCCGAGAACTTTTGTTCATCCGGCGTAACAGATCGACTTGCGGTATTTCTTGGAAGGGGGGCAGGTGAGAGCTCTACTACGGCATCTAGTAAGGATTGAACACCAAAGTTATTGATTGCTGAGCCAAAGAAAACAGGCGTTTGCTTGCCACTTAAGTATCTTTCTTTGTCAAAAGCATGCGAAGCTCCACGGACCAATTCAATATCAATACGTAATTCACTTGCTTGTCTTCCTAAAAGTTCGTCCAATCGCGGATTGTCTAATCCGCTGATTATTTCTGAAGTGCCTTTTTCGGCATGGGGATCAAAAAATGAAACCTGATCATTGTATAAATGGTAAACACCACGAAATGACTTTCCCATTCCAATTGGCCATGTTATTGGGGCACACTCCATTCCAAGGGTGGATTCAATTTCATCTAGAAGCTCGATGGGTGGGCGACTTTCCCTGTCAAGTTTGTTAATGAAAGTAATGATTGGTGTATCCCTCATTCGGCAAACGTTGAGAAGCTTAATAGTTTGTGCTTCTACTCCGTTTACTGAGTCAATAACCATGACAGCGGAGTCGACAGCTGTCAGTGTCCTATAGGTATCTTCTGAAAAGTCATCATGACCTGGTGTGTCGAGAAGGTTGATCATATGATCCCGGTAAGGAAATTGCATGACAGAAGAGGTAACCGAAATTCCTCTTTGTTTTTCTAGTTCCATCCAATCGGAAGTTGCGTGCCGGGAGGCCTTTCGACCTCTTACTTCACCAGCGACCTGAATCGCACCGCCGAACCAAAGTAGCTTCTCTGTAAGCGTTGTTTTACCGGCATCAGGGTGTGAAATGATTGCAAAGGTCCGACGTCGTTGAATTTCTTCGTTCAAATTACTCATGTATTTAATTATAGATTGCAAATTTGCAATTGTACCTTGAATTGGATGATTTTCCCTTTATTGAGTTACCATTATCAACAAGCCAGTCTTGCCTCGCTTAATGGCGATTTACATGGGTCAACGGCTTAATATGGCGTGATGCCATGCATTTGAGGCTAACGAATTAAAGCTTTCATATTCTGTAATCTTTTAGTCATGATGAACCCGAGAATTATCTTGTATCTCGATAGGGATGGTCGAAAGCGATGAACCTGGCCTTGATTGCATCAGGCAAATGTACAAGCCAGATTTAAAGTGAGCCGGCGAGTTATTACAAAAACCAGGCACCCCCATGCCTTTGTGGATGGGGGTGCTTTAGCTAAATAACGGATTGTTTAAGTTGCTCTAGTATGGAAGGGTTATCCAAAGTTGAAATATCAGAAGTTATTTCTTCTCCCTTGGCAAGACTTCTTAGTAATCTTCGCATAATTTTCCCCGATCTGGTTTTAGGTAAATTATCCCCAAATCTTATTTCGTCCGGTTTTGCAATCGGACCAATTTCTTTTCCTACCCATTCTCTTAGCTCAGCAACGATCCTTTTGGCTTCATCACCCTCTGGCCGTAAACCCTTTAGAACAACATAGGCAATCACAGACTCTCCCTTGATTTCATGAGGCTTTCCTACAACTGCTGCCTCAGCTACAAGTGGGTTCGCTACAAGTGCGGATTCGATTTCCATTGTGCCTAAACGATGACCAGAAACATTTAACACGTCATCGATGCGACCCATGATCCAATAATATCCATCTTCATCACGATGGGCAGAATCTCCAGCCAGATATGCTCCTTTAAGTTCAGTTGGGAAGTAGGATTTCTTAAATCTTTCTGGGTCACCCCAAATTGAACGTATCATTGATGGCCATGGTTTCTTAGCCACCAGTAATCCACCTCCAACACCTTCAACATGATTCCCTTCCTCATCCACAATGTCCATTATTATCCCTGGTAAGGGAAGTGTGCAGGATCCGGGTTTCGTGGCTACGGCGCCTGGAAGAGGGGCAATCATGTGGGCACCAGTTTCTGTTTGCCACCAAGTGTCTACAATTGGGCAACGCTCTTTACCAATTTCCTGAAAGTACCACATCCAAGCCTCTGGATTGATCGGTTCGCCAACCGTACCAAGAAGCCTGAGGCTTGATAAGTCATATTTGCCAGGAAAATCAGCCCCTACTTTAATTAAAGAGCGAATCGCAGTCGGTGCGGTATAAAATATACTTACTTTATGTTTCTCAATCATTTGCCAGAATCGACCTGCGTCTGGGTATGTGGGAATTCCTTCAAATAAAACCTGAGTGCCACCGATTGCCAATGGTCCGTAAGCCACGTAACTATGCCCGGTTATCCAGCCTACATCTGCGGTACACCAGAAGATATCTTCATCTTTGAAATCGAACACCCATTTCATGCTCATGATCGTACCAAGTAAATAGCCACCTGTGGAATGCTGCACTCCCTTTGGTTTCCCAGTCGATCCAGATGTATATAGGATGAATAGAGGGTGCTCGGAATTGACCCAGACCGGCTCACAGTAATCAGAAGCGTTCTCTACTAATTCATGCCACCAAAAGTCACGATCTAGACTCCAAGGAGTATCTTGATTGATACGTTGGTAAACAATAACCTTGTTTACGGACTCGCAACCGCCGAGCGAAAGTGCTTCATCTACAGTTGCTTTTAGGGGTACAGACTTGCCCCCTCGAACACCATAATTGGCACAAATTATCGTTTTTGCACCAACATCGGTAATGCGTTCATGTAGACTCTTTGCTGAAAACCCGCCAAATACAACGGAGTGTATCGCACCTATCCTAGCGCATGCCTGCATTGCAACGACAGCTTCAATACTCATTGGCATATAAATGATTACCCTATCTCCATGACTTATACCCATATCCTTGAGGGCATTGGAGAATTTGCAAACACGAATATACAATTCATGGTATGTCACCTTTGAAACCGATCCATCGTCGGCTTCAAAAATGATCGCCGTCTTATTAGAGCTTTTAGCTAGATGACGATCCAGGCAGTTATATGAGGCATTAAGCTCGCCGTCATAAAACCAACGGTAAAAAGGAATGTTAGACTCATCCAGTATGTGATTGAATGCTTTTTTCCAATCAATCTCCTTTCTGGCAAAACCACCCCAAAAGCTTGCGTAATCGGAATCAGCCGACGCACATAGGGCATGATACGAGTCAATACCCGAAATCGTTGCATGTTTAACGAACAGTTCATGGGGCTGAAATTTACGACATTCATGAAGCACAGATTCAATGGAAGACATAACACTCCTCTAAGATCATTAATATTGTTTTAGATGGAAAACCTAATGATATAAACTGATTTAAAATGATAATCATAACATCTTGACGAAAGAAATCCGATGATTGACCTGGAACAAATATTAGATGATAGCGACCATTTAGCTGGTTTAAGCAACCTTATTAAAGAAGCTGTCGATTGCAGTCCCTATTTCAAAAGATTGATCATAGCTGACCTGTCTTTATTGGAAGTCATCATGGATAGGAAATTAAATTCATGGACATGTGAAAGTATGTTCAACTGGCTTGATCGGCAAACAGTCATTGATGAATCTTCGTTGAAGAAAGCACTACGCAAACTGAAACAAAACGTAATGGTATGGATGATTGTAAATGACATTAATCAGAATATCGATTTATTCGAAGTTATGAAAGTGTGCAGCTATTTAGCGGAGGTTTCAGTTAAATTTTCCATAAAAAACCTTTCAAACTGGCTTCAGGGCGATTATGGATTGCCAATGAGCGAATCAAATGCCGTGCAAGAGTTAATAGTGACTGGAATGGGTAAATTAGGTGGATATGAGCTGAATGTTTCTTCTGATATTGATCTTATTTTTGCATTTGAGGAAGATGGATATACCAATGGGAGAATTTCCCTATCCAATCAGGAATATTTCACTTTACTTTCAAAAAAACTAATCTCTTCAATTGATGAAATTACTGAGGATGGATTTGTATTTCGTGTAGACATGCGATTAAGACCATATGGATCGGAAGGGCCTTTGGTTTGCAGTCTTGCTTCACTTGAAGATTATTACCAGAACATGGGTAGGGAATGGGAAAGATATGCATGGATTAAAGGGCGGGTGATTGCTGGACCATCACATAACTTGACCTTACTCCTTAGACCGTTCGTGTTTCGAAAATATTTAGATTACGGAACAATTGCATCAATGAGAGATTTGAAGTCCCAAATTCAAAGGGATGTCAATCGCAAGGATCAGAACAATAATATCAAATTAGGCCGAGGTGGGATTCGAGAAATTGAATTTATCGTTCAGGCATTTCAGCTGATGAGAGGTGGTCAGGATCTTAGTCTTCAAATTAGGCCAACGCTTGATGTTTTGAACCTGCTTGCAGAGAAAGGCCTCATTCCGAAAGAGAATGCCAATGAACTTCGTAATGCATATATATTTTTAAGAACGCTTGAGCACCGACTTCAATATTATGAAAATGCTCAAACCCATGATCTCCCAAAAAATGAAATGCATCAAGCCGTTATAGCTAAATCCATGAAAGCGCCAAACTGGCTTTCACTTTTCAATCATCTGCAAACTCTAAGGGATTTTGTATCTCAGCAGTTTGATAAGGTTTTTGCATATGAGCAGTCTTTGACCGGAATTTCTAATGATGCGGGAGCATTATGG
>CAIPBJ010000046.1 GCA_903863255.1 uncultured Methylophilaceae bacterium | reverse complement strand
CATCTATCAGACAAGGTCGTAGCGTTAGCTTTTCATGTTGATTATTGGGACTATATCGGCTGGAAAGATAATTTCGCAAAAGCAATCTTCAGTGATCGTCAAAGAAAGTTTGCAGCTATTGGGCATAACAGTTTTGTTTATACTCCTCAGGTTTTATTCAATGGCATGGATTACAGAAACTGGAGATCATCGCAGGATTTCCAATCCGATGTCGATAAAGTGAACGAAAATTCTACAAAGGATCACATCAAGATCACCTTAAATCAAAGTGATTCGTCGGTATTAAAAGTCGAGGCACAGTCATTCGAAAATACGTCTGACATGGAATTATTTGTTGCACTCTACGAGAACGATCTCAAAAGTAACGTAACTTCCGGTGAAAATGCTGGACACCTCCTTCAACATGACTACGTAGTCCATGAGTTATATGGCCCGTTTAAACTGGATAGTAGCGGCAAATCGATACAATCAATCAATTTAGGTACGCTCAATCTAAGAAACATGGGCGTAGCGTCATTTTTACAAAATAAGAAGAATGGCGATGTATCTCAATCCCTGAAACTAAAAAAATGCATCTAAGTTTGAGTTGTCAAAGTCAAAGTGACAAAAATTACAATCAAAACGAAGTTGTTCATAAATTTTCATAAAATAATGGGCTTTTTCTAATACAATAAATAATCATAAATTTACTTGTTAGGCCCATTTTGAGTTATGGGAATAAAATGAAAAACAAAATTAAAGCTCTTTTAAGATCATTTATCTCGCCGTCTTTACGATTTGAAATTAATGAGAAAAGAGGACGTTTCAAAAAGATTTTATCCGGAATGTGTTTTTGGAAATGGAAAAGTTACAGATTTACATTGAGTACAAGTAATCCAACAGTTGTGCACTTTGTGGGCAGACCGGAAAATAAAGCAGCGCTGATGGCATTGTTAGGTTCAAACCCTAACGGATCTGAGGATTTTTCTCGTCAAACTGTAAATTCAAAATTTAGAGCTCTGGCTACAGAATTTCCTACCCGTGACTCGATTTGTCTACCCTTTTGCCTAAGTACTATTGTTCGGCTAGGCAGGACAAGTGAGGAGATAATGGCGACTTACGCCAAGAGTTTACGTAGGTCGATCAACGGTCAGCGTAAGGAATTTCGATACGAGCAGGTTAAAGAATTAACAAAGATTTATTCCATCGAACGAAACATGCTCTGGGCATATGCCAATGCCCGCCATGACTTATCTGCTTCTCAACTTCACCCAGATGTAGTAAAAAAATTGGCTCTATCAGACTTTGGATGCCTGGATGTTCTCGTTAAGGGCGAAGAAGAAGTAGGATGCCATCTAGGCAACGCCTATGTTAGAAAAGGAAAACACTATTGGCATGTCAATAGACTGGGTTATCCTGAAACTATCTTTTCTGATTACAAGCTATGGGGTGAGATCAACTCCATGAATCTTCATCTTGCCCTCGAATCCGCAATTGAAAAAGGATTTGATTACTGCGACTATGGTATAAGTCTGGCAAAACCAGGAGCCGGGTTAATCGAATGGAAAAGGCGCAGAAAGGGATTTCTTGCGACCTACGGAAACCATCAATACCTTTACTTGAAGCTTCCGGAATATGGCACGGCTCAGTTTCTATGGGACGCACCTTTGTTTGCAGTAGAAAGTGGAAAAATCACTCTCCACCTAGGCATACCTGAAGGTAAAACCGACGAGGAGATTCTGGAGCACTATCATGAAATGGGCTATGGCGGGCTTTACAAAGTTTATTTGCAATGCATCAAACCCCCGAGCGATCATGTTTTAGAAACCATTCGTGGCTTATACGAGGGAAATGATCCATCCCCATTAATAATCACGTATGTAGTCAAGTAATCCGTTAAAAGATACTTATCCTTTTTCAGATAAAAAAGATGTTTCGTAATCGATTATCAGTGGGGAGTGATCGCTGAACCGTTCAGTTTTGTATATGCTCGATTCAACAGCTTTCATTGCAATCCCTGGAGTTGCAATTTGATAATCGATTCGCCAACCCACGTTCTTGGACCAAGCCTGACCCCGATTACTCCACCATGTATAGCACTCTTCCAAGGTGTCTGGATGCAATCTGCGGTAAACATCAACCCATCCGAATTCCTCTAGCAGTTTAGTCATCCATAATCTTTCTTCTGGAAGGAATCCGGAATTCTTCCTGTTTCCTTTCCAGTTTTTTAAATCCTGTTCTTTGTGAGCAATATTCCAATCGCCACAAATTATGACTTCGCGACCATTAGACTTAAGTTTACTCAAGTGAACCAGAAACCGGTCCATGACATCAAATTTGAATTTTTGCCTTTCCTCTCCGCTTGATCCGGATGGCAAGTAAAGCGAAACAACACTGAGGTTCCCAAACCGTAATTCTATATACCGCCCTTCAACATCAATGTAGTCAATCCCCAATCCTTGAATGATTTCATCTGGTTTATATCGCGTATAGATTCCAACTCCACTGTACCCTTTCTTCTCAGCAAAATGGAAATACCCCTGGTAACCATCTGGATTGATCATTTCTTCAGTCAATTCAGTTGCTTGAGCCTTTAATTCCTGTAAACAAATAAAGTCACTGTTTTGCTGTTGAAGCCATAAAAAAAACCCCTTATTTGCAGCAGAGCGAATTCCATTAAGATTTGCAGATATAATTCTAAGCACGATAACCCTTTAAAGTTTTAATAGATGAATGATACTACGCACACCATGACACAAGAGTTCATTTCCTTTGCAATCAACAAAAAGGTACTCCGTTTTGGAGAGTTTAAAACCAAGGCCGGAAGACTAAGTCCTTATTTCTTTAATGCCGGGCTGTTTAATGATGGCGAAAGCCTGATGAAACTTGGCGAGTTTTATGCTCACAGCATTCTAGAATCAGGCATCCAGTTTAATATGCTCTTTGGCCCTGCTTATAAAGGGATCACCTTAGTAGCATCGATTGCGATAGCGCTTGCGAAAAATAATCATAACATCCCTTTTGCCTACAATCGTAAAGAAGCAAAAGATCATGGTGAAGGTGGCACAATTGTTGGAGCTCCTCTTAAAGGCAACATTTTAATTGTTGATGACGTCATTTCTGCGGGGACCTCTGTAAGGGAATCAGTTGAACTCATAAAAAAAGAAGGTGCCACTCCGTGCGGGGTTGCAATCGCCCTAGACAGGCAGGAAAAGGGTAATAACGATCTTTCTGCGGTTCAGGAGGTTCAACAGCACAATCAAATTCCGGTCATCAGTATTGCAGGACTGGACGATTTAATACTTTATTTGCAGGGCGACCAGGAGATGGTTGAATTCAAATCATCAATCGAGGCCTACCGGGCTTTATATGGCGTGAATTAATTAATATCCATTCCATCCCGGAATCGATATCAAGCTAAAAGAATCGCCTTGTATAATCTGGCTCTAACCTTCAGCATTGATGGCGAAGGAAAAAACAAAGCACCATCTCAATCAATAAATTGACACTTTTTGTCAGAAAACACCAGTTTATTAAGCATTGTATTTTAAATCAATCAGATATAATGCAGAATCAACGGATTAACAACGGCTATGTAAAACTATGCTTTTAAAACGATCAAATAAATTGCTTTTAATTATTCTTACCCTCTTTATCCATATAAATGATGTAAATGCTACTGAGCCATCTAAAACAGGAAGCAACCACATTCTAAAGTGGGTAGATGAGAAGGGCGAGACTCATTACGGTGACTCCATACCACCACAGTACGCCGGAAAAAGCAGCATGGTGTTGGACTCTAACGGACGGGTGATTAAAAAGAACCAAGAATTCAGCCCGGCGAATGACTCTGTGACATCGAATCAGGAAATAGCTAAAGAGCGTCATGATCACGCTCTATTGGAGTCTTATACTAGCGAGGAAGAGATCGACCTTGCCCGTGACCGGAGTACTGAGCTTGATCAGTTATCTATCCAGAGTTTCAAACAAAGAAGAGAAACACTTCAAGAGAGATTAGATGAGCGGTCTAAGCTTGCGAGTGGGTTTACTCAGAACAAGAAACCAATACCAGTAAGCCTGAGCCAAGACATAGCAAACGAACAAGTCGAGATTGCAAGCCTGAACCAACAAATCAAAGATAAACTTGACAATATCGAAGCGACTAAGAAACGTTTCGATCAGGATAAGCAACGATTCGTTGAGCTAAAAACAAAAGGCATGACAATTCCAGCTCAAACGAAACCAAACCAATAGCACTTAACGTTTAGGAAGCTGAGAGCTTTTTCTTCAGTATCTCATTAACTTGTGTTGGATTGGCTTTACCTTTTGAAGCCTTCATGGCCTGTCCAACCAGTGCATTGAATGCCTTTTCCTTACCGGCTTTCCACTCGCCGACCATAGGGGCATTTGCAGCAAGAACCTCATCAATGATGGCTTCGATCGCACCAATGTCCGTCACTTGTTTAAGTCCGCGTTTTTCAATTATGGAATCTGCGTCCCCCTCACCTGACCACATTCCATCGAACACTTCCTTTGCCATTTTGCTTGATAAAGTGTTATCGATGATACGCTTCAACAACCCAGCCAATTGAAGGGGTGATACTGGCGAATCTCCTATTGACTTGCCTTCTTCGTTCAATTTAGCTGCCACGCTTCCCATTACCCAGTTAGCAGCCAACTTAGGTTCTCCCCCACATCCATCGACGGTCGTCAGAAAGTAATCGGCAACTGAGCGAGAAGAAGTTAATGATGCCGCATCATAGGGTGACAAATGGTAGGATCGCTCGAACCTTGTCTTCATCTCTTCAGGTAATTCAGGCATTTCTGACCGTGCAATCTCGATTTCCTTATCTGTTATAACCAAAGGAAGTAAATCAGGATCGGGAAAATAGCGATAATCGTTTGCTTCTTCTTTGCTCCGCATCGCCCGTGTTTCGCCAGTATCTGGATTGAATAAGACCGTTGCCTGATGAATCGTTCCTCCGTCCTCAAGCGTCTCAATTTGCCATTGGGTCTCAAATTCAATTGCTTGTTGCATGTACTTGAAAGAATTTAGATTCTTAATTTCACGACGCGTACCCAGTTTTTCAGTGCCCTTAGGCCTGACCGATACATTCACATCGCATCTAAAACTACCCTCCTGCATATTCCCGTCACAAATCCCGATCCATTGAACAAGTTCATGCAGTTTCTTTGCGTACGCGACAGCCTCTGCTGCTGACCGCATATCCGGTTCAGTCACTATTTCCAGCAAAGGCGTTCCCGCCCTGTTCAAGTCGATTCCGGACATCCCTTCATGGGTTTCATGAAGGGATTTACCCGCATCTTCTTCCAGATGGGCACGTGTTATATTGATCGTTTTTTCATAATCTGCAACTTGAATGCGCAAAGTTCCCTTTGAAACTACTGGCAATTCATACTGACTTATTTGGTATCCTTTGGGGAGATCGGGATAAAAATAATTCTTACGAGCAAATATTGACCTTGGAGCGATCTCGGCATCAACTGCTAAAGCAAATTTAATGGCACATTTCACTGCTTCCTTATTTAGAACAGGAAGAACCCCCGGCAAAGCGATACTGACTTCGCAAGCTTGAGTATTCGGTTCAGCACCAAAGGCTGTCGATGCCCCGCTAAAGATCTTTGATTTAGTCTTAAGTTGTGTATGTGTCTCTAATCCTATTACCACTTCCCATTGCATTTTATATTCCTTCAGGCATTCTCGAATGCCAATCCGTGACTTGTTGGTATGCATGCCCAACATTCAGCATGCGTGACTCGTCAAAATAATTTCCAATGATCTGAAGACCAACAGGTAAATTCCCAGCAAAGCCTGCGGGGATACTCATACCCGGCAATCCCGCCAAATTCACTGCAATCGTATAGATGTCCTGCAAATACATCGCTACCGGGTCATCGGCCTTTTCCCCGGTCTTAAATGCCGTAGATGGCGCGGTTGGTCCTAGGATAATGTCGCATTCCTCAAAGGCGTTAATAAAATCCTGAGCTATAAGTCGTCTTATCTGCTGCGCCTTTAGGTAATAGGCATCATAATACCCAGCACTTAATACATAGGTTCCGATCAAAATACGCCGTTTAACCTCCGCTCCAAAACCTTGAGCCCTCGTCTTGCAATACATGTCAATCAGGTCATTATACTCAGGCGCTCTGTAACCGTATCTTACCCCATCAAAACGAGATAAATTGCTTGAGGCTTCGGCCGGTGCAAGCACGTAATAAACGGGTATGGAAAGCTTGGTATTAGGCAAGCTAATGTCGACGAACTCGGCCCCGAGTTTCCTGAATTCACTGATTGACTGTTGTATCACCTGATCGACGCCGGTATCCAATCCTTCACCAAAATATTCTTTGGGTAAGCCAATTCGTAATCCTTGTAAGGGTTTGTTTAGGTCACGGCTGTAATCTTCTACGGGACGATTCAGGCTGGTTGAGTCCCTCTCATCGAAACCGCCCATCACATTCATCATAAGCGCCATATCCTCACAGGATCTTGCCATAGGCCCAGCCTGATCCAGCGACGAGGCGAATGCGATCATCCCGTATCGGGAAACGGTCCCATACGTTGGCTTGAGTCCTGACAATCCACAGAGTGAAGCGGGTTGACGTATAGACCCACCTGTATCTGTTCCGGTTGCAGCAACGCAAAGTCTTGCGGCGACTGCAGCCGCGCTCCCACCGGAGCTTCCACCAGGAACCCTATCGCGGTCCCATGGATTTTTAACCTTGCCAAAATAACTTGTCTCATTCGATGAGCCCATGGCAAACTCATCCATATTGGTTTTACCTAGATTCACTGCACCGGCATTATCAAACTTTTCAATGACTCCGGCATCGTAAGGGCCTATGAAGTTTTCCAGCATCTTTGATCCGCAGGTGGTCTTCCATCCTTTAGCAACAAAAATGTCTTTTTGGGCAATTGGTATTCCTGTCAAAGGGTTCTGATGTCCCTTTGAAATCAGGATATCAGCATGTTTGGCCTGACTCAGTGTGAGTTCAGGATCAACCGTGACAAATGCATTGATTTCAGGGTTAAGCTTATCGATACGCTTCAAATACTCCTGGGCCAATTCCAAACTGGATACTTGCCCCGAACGCAACATGCGGCTAAGTTCTTTAATGCTTTTATTAATCATTTCAATTACTCAATCACTTTAGGGACAAGGTAGAGTCCATCCTCTACAGATGGTGCCAACGATTGAAAAAGTTCCCTCTGGTTAGTTTTAGTAACAACGTCCTCACGTAACCTCTGATTAACTTCCTGAGAGTGAGACATTGGAGCGATTCCGGTTGTATCTACGGCCTGCATTTGTTCAATGAGGCCTAATATCCCGGAAAGTTTTTTAAGGGTCTCTTCGACCTCCTCATCGCTCACTTCAATCCTAGCAAGATGGGCAATACGTTTCACATCAGAACTGCTTAAAGACATTTTGCATCCAAACCTTAAATTTCGACTCAATATAAGGTATTATAACTTGATTTTACGCATACTTCAGTTGCGGTGATTTTAATAAAAATTCATAGCGACTATTAGCTCAGGAAACAAATACAATGTTTGGCATTTTAAATAGTTATTTTTCAAACGACCTTGCAATTGACTTAGGCACCGCGAACACATTGATATATGTTCGCGGGAAGGGCATCGTTCTTGATGAGCCTTCAGTTGTCGCCATTCGCCAGGAAGGTGGTCCTGCTGGCAAGAAAACGCTTTTAGCGGTTGGGCTTGAAGCAAAAAGAATGTTGGGCAGGGCGCCTGCTAACATTACGGCAATCCGACCGATGAAAGATGGGGTGATTGCTGATTTCACGATAACGGAGCAAATGCTCAAATATTTCATTAGAAAAATTCATGAGTCACGACTTTTTTCTCCCAATCCAAGAATCATTATTTGCGTACCTGTGGGTTCAACCCAAGTAGAGCGCAGAGCGATTCGCGAATCTGCTATTGGCGCAGGCGCACGTCAGGTTTATCTCATTGAGGAACCTATGGCGGCGGCAATCGGCGCAAATATGCCGGTCGCCGATGCAACCGGCTCCATGGTCGTAGACGTCGGTGGTGGAACCACTGAAGTGGGCGTGATATCGCTAGGCGGCATCGTATATGCCAAATCAGAGCGAGTCGGTGGCGATAAATTCGATCAAGCAATCATTGATTACATTAGAAGAAATTATGGGATGCAGATCTCGGAGCCCACAGCCGAACTTATCAAGAAAAAAATTGGTTCCGCTTTCCCTGGTTCTGAAGTTTTGGAAATGGAAGTGACAGGAAGAAATCTGGCAGAAGGACTGCCTCGTAAATTTACCATTTCTAGCAACGAGATATTGGAAGCTTTGACTGAACCGCTTAACGCGATTGTTGGGGCAGTTAAGTCCGCACTTGAACAAACCCCTCCGGAACTCGGTGCTGACATTGCAGAAAAGGGCATGGTTCTGACAGGAGGCGGTGCGCTACTCAGAAACCTCGACAGGTTGATCGTCGAGGAGACCGGTTTACCTGTCGTCGTAGCAGAGGATCCACTTACATGCGTTGCCCGAGGAAGTGGAAGAGCACTCGAGGAAATGGACAGGTTGGGAAATATTTTTGCTAGCGAATAATTGCATCATAAAACTTAGTTAAATTTTGCGCAGGCCGTTAATTCGGCCTGTTTTTATATTACCTTTGCCTAAGGTTGAAGCCTATTGCTGTCATGGATCAACACGAATCTCCCAGTTTCTTTATCCAAGGTCCGAGTCCTTTTTCAAGACTAGTACTCTTTGCCGCACTCTCAATTTCGTTAATGGCAACGGACTCGCGCCTTCACTACCTGAATGAGATCCGCCAAGGATTCATTGTCTTACTGCACCCTTTCCAGTTAATAGCAAATATTCCATCCAATGCATTTAGAAGTGCGAGTGAATATTTCATCTCTCAAAAGACGTTGCGAAATGAAAACAGCTTTCTTAAGGAACAGGCTTTGTATCAGAACTCTGAATTACAGAAACTTGGAGCGTTAAAAGAAGAGAACGATAATCTTCGCAAACTTCTTGGAACAGCTAAATCCTCATCTCAGCCAGTGAAACTCGCTGAGATCATGTACATGGGGAGGGATCCTTTCACTCATAGAATCATCATCAACTTAGGAAGCCGCGATGGCGTTGAAGCCGGACAGGCTGTCATAGACTCAATGGGGGTCATCGGTCAGATTACCCGTACCTATCCATTTAGTAGTGAAGTGACACTTTTAACTGATAAGGATCTTGCCATACCCATTCAAATTGAGAGGAACAGTTTAAGAGCCATTGCGTTTGGACATGGCAGGGACAATACCATCGATTTACCCTATTTACCTGGTAACGTTGATATAAGAAAAGGAGATAAACTGGTAACTTCAGGGATAGATGGCATCTACCCAACCGGTTTGGCAGTCGCAGAAGTTGTCGACATTCAAAGCAACCCAAACTCGCCTTTTGCACATATCGTTTGCAATCCAATTGCAGGAATTGAAAATCATCGCCAGGTATTAGTAATCGGTTTCGATAAAAGGAACGTCGATTTGGAAAATAATATCGAAAGTAATTTAAAAGCAGAATCCACCCCTTTAAAATCTAACTCCAAGAGAAATTCCCCTCCAAAAAGCCATGCAACGCATTAATGCCAACCGTATATACCTAACTCTAATTATTGCCCTGGTTTTTCAAATATTACCTTGGTCGGGTTTTGGACTGTACATACATCCTGATTTTGTACTGCTTGTATTACTTTATTGGATACTGCGAGCCCCAAAACTTTGCAGCATTGGGACAGCATGGCTTTCGGGACTCGTGATCGATCTCGCCACAGGATCCTTGTTTGGTCAGAATGCCCTGGCTTATGCCCTTACTGCCTTCTTTGCAGTTACATACCAGAGAAGATTAATCCTATTTACCGTTTGGCAACAAACGGCATACGTGTTTCTATTATTGATCGTTAACCAGATTTGCTTACTCGTTCTAAAGTTGTTTGCAGGTGGGGAGAATCCAGGCTGGCTTTATTTTCTTCCTTGCATTAGCGGCATTTTGTTATGGTACGTTGTTGCTTTTTCAAGCGTTGGAAGTCATGGCAAGTCAAAAAACAACTAGGCAGATAAGATGAAGTTGCGTTCAGAATTAAAGAATCATCTTAAAGAACAATATAATTTCAGATTGCGTCTGGGAGTGGCCGCAATAGTTGTGATAATTTGCTTTGCTGGACTCATCAGTCGTTTTTTTTATCTGCAGATGGCAAAATACAATTATTTTCAGACGCTTGCGGAGAACAATCGCATCTCGCTTGTTCCAATTGTCCCTAACCGCGGACTCATCCTTGATCGAAACGGCGTAATCCTCGCTCATAACTTCTTCGTGTATACGCTTGAAATCACGCCTTCAAAAGTAGATAACGTAGATAATCTAATCAATGACCTTAGCAAACTCATTGAAGTAAGCACCGAAGATAGAAAACGCTTCAAGAAGCTCCGCACTCAAAGTCATAGTTTTGAGAGTGTGCCCATCCGAACCCATCTTAACGAATTCGAAGCAGCCAAGTTTGCAGTTAATCGTTTTAGATTCCCAGGTGTAGAGATTCGTTCTCGCCTTTTTCGACATTACCCTCAGGGCAAGCTGGCTTCCCATATGCTTGGCTACATAGGAAGAATTAACGATTCAGATTTACAGGATCTCGAGGACAATGAAGATATATCCAACTATAAAGGCTCGGATCACATTGGAAAAAGTGGACTTGAGCAATACTACGAACGTAATTTGCATGGTGAAACGGGGTTTCAGCAAGTAGAAATTGATGCGGATGGACAGGCTGTTAGAGTTTTATCGAGCACGGCTCCTGTACCAGGTGACAACCTCATATTATCGGTTGATTCAAAGCTTCAAAGTATCGCTGAAGAGGCGTTTGGCGAACACCGGGGTGCTTTGGTCGCTATCAATCCTAAAAACGGTGAGATTCTTGCCTATGTAAGCGAGCCTACTTTCGATCCAAATCTATTTGTGGATGGCATCGATACCGAAAGCTGGAAATCACTTAACGATTCCCCAGATAAACCCCTTATCAATCGTCCGATTCGGGGAATATATCCACCTGGATCGACTTTCAAGCCTTTTGTCGCCATGGCTGGACTTGAAGATGGAAAAAGGAATCCCCCATTCAATATCAACGATCCGGGATATTTCATTCTACCGGGCAATGCTGCTCACCACTACAGGGATTGGAAACCGGAAGGTCATGGTAATGTGGATATTCAAAAAGCGATCACCGTATCATGCGACACGTTCTTTTATGGACTTGCGTTAGACCTCGGTATAGACAAACTGACTTCATTCGTGAGTCACTTCGGATTTGGAAAGAAAACCGGTATTGATATTGATGGTGAGATGGAAGGCTTGCTTCCCACACCGGACTGGAAATGGCATCGATGGAAACAACGCTGGTATCCTGGCGAGACAGTCATCGTTGGCATCGGCCAAGGCTATACTCTGGTTACACCCATGCAGTTGGCCTATGCAGCAGCGACTTTGGCAAATGATGGTGTCGCAATGAAGCCGCACCTCGTTGCCAGCATCCAACAAAACAATACAGGAATAAGTCACCCGATTCCAATCGTTAAATCCGATAGCATCAAATTAAATCCAGCTAACATTGCGTTAGTGAGAGCAGGTATGGTCAATGTGACTCAGCCAGGAGGAACAGCGGCAAGCATTGGCGTCGGAAGCTCCTACAATATTGCTGCCAAAACAGGAACTGCCCAAGTAATAGGTATTAAACAAAATGAAAAATATAAAGCAAGCAATATCGATGAAAGACACCGTGACCATGCTCTTTTCATCGCTTACGCACCAGCTGAGGATCCAAAAATTGCACTGGCAGTAATTGTAGAAAATGGTGGTCATGGTGGATCTGCCGCAGGGCCTATCGCAAGGAAAGTGATGGATTATTACCTTCTTGGTAAAGTTCCCGAGGCTGAGATTAATCCCAAGGCCGAAGATCCCGTGCAGAACGTCACCCCAACAGTCGAGGAGCCCATCAATGATTAGCAAACTTTCAGACCGTTTACTCAAGCATATCGATTCTTTTCTGATGGGTTGTATTCTTTTTACTTGTCTCATCGGGTTATTCGTACTGTATAGCGCATCCGGTCAGAATTTTGACAAGACCGGTTCACAAATCATCAACATTCTTGCTGCGATAACGATCATGTGGGCTGCTGCGAACATAGCACCGCAGCACCTTGAACGAATCGCACTTCCATTATTTATCTTCGGCTTGCTTCTTCTATTGGGAGTTGCATTGTTTGGCGAAATCAGCCATGGAGCAAGAAGATGGTTGCATCTGGGACTGGTAAGGATCCAGCCGTCAGAACTGATGAAAATTGCTGTTCCCATGATGTTAGCTTGGTATTTTGCAAAGCGAGAGGCAAGCCTCAGATTCTGGGATTACGCATTTGGTGCGCTTTTTCTTGTGGTTCCGATCGGATTTATTATGAAGCAGCCTGATCTTGGTACCGCTTTACTTATCGCAGCTTCAGGATTTTATGTCTTATTCTTGGCAGGGTTAAGTTGGCGGTTATTATTGGGTTCCTGCATTTCAGCTGCAGTATTAGCGCCGGTATTCTGGTCTATGCTTCATGACTACCAACGAAAACGAATTCAGATCCTGATCGACCCTTATCAAGATCCCCTCGGTGCCGGCTATCATACGATTCAGGCTACCATTGCTCTCGGTTCAGGTGGCTTAACAGGTAAAGGTTGGTTAAATGGAACACAGTCTCAACTTGATTTTCTTCCAGAAAGGACTACTGACTTTATATTTGCGGTTTTTGGCGAGGAGTTTGGATTACTGGGTAATGTGCTTTTACTAGTGCTATTCACCCTCATCATCGGTCGTGGATTGATCATTGCAGCGCATGCGCAGAATACCTTCTGCAGATTACTCGCTGGGAGTATTACCTTAACCTTTTTTACTTATGTTTTTGTCAATATTGGAATGGTTAGCGGAATATTGCCCGTTGTAGGCGTTCCGCTTCCTTTAATAAGTTATGGTGGAACTTCGCTAGTGACTCTTCTTCTTGGATTTGGTATTTTAATGAGTATTCAGACACATAAGAAACTGGTAACCACCTAATGAAATTCTCATGGATTGGCCTTGTCGTTTTTGTATGCTTGGTTTTAAGCGGATGCGGAGGCAATCGAATAGTCAATGAAAAAAGTCATCCAGAACCTACACCTGCAACGCATCAGCCAGAAACAACCAAGCGTCCCGGTGGCTATTATCTTGATGATGGTCCTGGTGACAATCCACCCGCTGACATCAACAGCATTCCCGACGCCATCCCAAAACCCGAGAATCTAAATGAAAGGGCAAACAAACCCTACAGCGCATTAGGCTTTCATTACACCCCAATGACAGAATATCAACCATACAAAGCAAAGGGATTGGCTTCATGGTATGGTAAACGTTACCATGGACAGAAGACCTCAACAGGTGAGGTCTATGACATGTATGGAATGACCGGTGCACATACCACGCTACCCATTCCAAGTTATGCTCGTGTGACAAATCCTGAGAATGGAAAGTCCGTAGTCGTTCGTATCAATGACAGAGGGCCTTTTCATAGCGACAGAATCATCGACCTGTCTTACGCAGCAGCATATAAACTTGGATTAGTGTCAAAGGGAAGCGGTATAGTCGAGGTTGAGTCTATCGACACACGTTTACAAACGGCCTCATCCTTGAATGAGAATTTAGCTTCCGTTACCAGCACTTCCAATGAAACTTCTCAGAGGAACATGTCATCAATCCAGGATGAATCTTCTCGACCGCAAAGCGAGCAGGAAGAATCCAATTCCGATAACAAACCCATAGAATCGACAGGTTTCTTTGTACAGGTAGGCGCTTTTAAACAGCAGGATAATGCCGACGCGCTATCCAAAAAACTTCTCGATCAGCAGTTGGTAGAAAACGCCCCAGTGAAAAACTGGTATAATGACAACATCTATAAAGTACGTATTGGTCCTTTTTCAAATCGCCAAGATGCCGAGCAAACGGCAAATAGAATCAAGCAATCCTTGAAAATAAACACTTACATCATCATTCAACCATAGAGCATATGAGCTATTTATCAGTAATCTTATCTATATTTTTCAGTCTTCTGCTGCCTTCAATTGCACATGCCGACATTGTTCCTCCCCCCCCGAATCTCGCGGTAAAAGCGTACATTCTCAAGGATTTCCAAAGTGGCAACACCATTGTAGATCAGGCAAGCCATCAGAGAGTTGAGCCTGCGTCCCTGACGAAACTGATGACAGCTTACCTTTCATTCAAATCCTTAAAGTCTGGGCTATTAAGGTTGGATCAAACGTTGCCCGTAAGCACAAAGGCCTGGAAAGTTGAAGGGTCTAAAATGTTTATTGAACCCAATAAACCCGTCACCGTAGATGAATTATTGCATGGGATGATTATCCAGTCCGGGAATGATGCTTCTATAGCCCTAGCAGAGGGTATCGGTGTCAGTGAAGAGGGATTTGTGACATTGATGAATAAAGAAGCCGCTCGTCTGGGAATGAATGATACTCATTTCATGAACGCAACAGGACTGCCTGACCCTCAACATTACACCACAGCCTACGACCTATCGCTTTTAGCTTCAGCCTTGATAAAAGACTTTCCGGATGAATACAAGCGCTTGTATTCTCAAAAGGAGTATTCCTACAACAACATAACCCAGCCGAATCGAAACCGATTGCTTTGGTTGGATCCCTATGTAGATGGCATGAAAACGGGCCATACTGATTCAGCTGGTTATTGTCTTATATCCTCAGCAAAGCGTGACAAAACCAGACTTATTTCCGTTGTTCTGGGGGCCGTTTCTGACACAGCACGCGCAACAGAAAGCCAAAAACTGCTCAACTATGGCTTCCAGTTTTATGAGTCCCATCTAATTTACAAAGCCGGGCTGGTCATCAGTACGTTTAAAGTCTGGAAAGGAAGCGATCATTCCCTAGATGCGACTACTTCCAACGATATCTATATCTCCCTTCCAAAAGGCGATTATTCGATGCTTAAGGCAAAGGTCACGAGTAGACAGCCTCTTATTGCACCGGTTTCATATGGTCAGGAAATTGGCAAGATACAGCTCATACTGAACGACAAGGTGTTAGAGGAGCAGGCTTTGGTTGCTGGTAAGGAAGTACCCGTTGCAGGCATTTTTGGTCGGATGTGGGATAGTTTAAAACTGATATTTCAATAATAGGTGAATAGCGTGTCCGACAGTCAAACCCTAATCGATTTCCCATGTTATTTTCCGATTAAAATCATGGGGGAAATGCAAGAAGCCTTTTCAGCGACCATCGTGGAACTGATTCAAAAACATGTTCCAGAATTTAACACAAGCAACGTTGAGATGCGGCCAAGTTCGGCAGCGAAATACATCAGTCTGACCTGCAGTGTTTATGTCGTCTCTAAGGAACAACTCGATGACATTTATCGCTCATTATCTTCCCATCCCATGGTCAAAGTTGTCTTATAACTGTCAGCCATGGCGTTTATTGTCCGTCGACTAGGCATAACCGATTACCATACAGCATGGCGTGACATGCAAGCTTTCACTGCTTCCCGGGATGAACTAACCTTGGATGAGGTCTGGCTGACAGAGCACCATCCTATCTATACTTTGGGACTGAACAGAAAAGGAGTCATGTTACCCAGAAGGTCAGATATTGGGTTAATCGAGGTCGACCGTGGGGGTAAAATAACTTACCATGGCCCAGGACAAGTCATAACCTACCTGTTAATTGACTTAAATCGTTTAAAAATAAACGTTCGGCAATTAGTGACTATTATGGAAAAGGCGATTCTCAAAATGCTTTCAAAGCATGGTATAGAGGGAAATACAACGCCTGATGCCCCAGGCGTATACATTATGGAAAAGAAAATTGCTTCTTTAGGGTTACGATTGAAAAACATGTGCTGTTATCATGGCTTAAGTTTGAACGTTAATATGGACTTAACACCATTCGATTCAATAGATCCTTGTGGATACAAAGACATGAAAGTTACTCAAATAAGCGACCTCACTGCCAATCTAAAATTTGAAGAGGCTGGAGAGCAGTTGCTTTTTGAATTATTACAGTCACTGGAATCATTAGATAAAAGAATAAATGCATGAGCGAAAATCAACATAGTCAGTCAAAGAAAATAGCCGGCATCAAAGAGGTGGATGCGGCTAAAACTTCTCGCATCCCTATCAAGATAGTGCCTCAGGAAATACTTCGTAAACCCGAGTGGATTCGAATGAAGGTTCCTAATAGCGCAAGATTCCACGAAATTAAGAATATACTTCGGGAAAACAATTTACATACAGTATGCGAGGAAGCCTCCTGCCCCAATATTAGCGAATGTTTCAGTGGAGGTACAGCCACCTTTATGATTCTTGGAGACATTTGCACTCGGCGCTGCCCATTTTGCGATGTTGCCCATGGCAAGCCTTTACCTCCCGATGAAAACGAGGCTACGAACCTTGCAGAAACAATCGAGCGATTGAAACTTAGATACGTGGTCATTACCAGTGTTGATAGGGATGACCTTAAGGATGGAGGAGCAGCCCACTTCTCGAATTGCATTCGAAATATCAGGAGCAAATCACCCACGATAAAAATTGAGATCCTGGTTCCCGACTTTCGAGGTCGAATGCTTAATGCCGTTCAACGTCTGATAAATACACCCCCCGACGTTTTTAACCATAATCTGGAAACCATCCCCAGATTATATAAACAGGCTCGTCCTGGGGCTGACTACCAAAACTCACTTGAACTTCTAAGAGTATTCAATGAAAATTGCCCACATATCCCTACAAAATCGGGACTGATGCTTGGTCTGGGAGAAACCGACGAAGAAATCCTGGAGGTCATGCGAGACCTCCGGTCAAATCACGTAAGCATGCTGACGCTTGGTCAATATTTGCAACCAAGTAAGTTTCATCTGCCGGTTACTCGTTTTGTAAATCCTGAGCGTTTTGCCTGGTTTGAGCAACAAGCGTTGAATATGGGATTTACCCATGCAGCATGCGGACCGATGGTACGAAGTTCCTATCATGCGGACCTTCAAGCAGAGTCAGCAGGTTTGTGAAACCCTTGAATGCATAGCACCTATGTCTATTTGTTTGATTACACTGAATTACCAAAGGTCTAAGTTTCTTTTTATAGCCACTATTTAAACTTTTGAAAGAAGGATTAAATGAATAACCGAAAAATCAAATGGGGAATTCTTGGGGCTGCTCGTGTGAATGAAAGGCTTCTTCCTGCTTTAATTGATGCCCCCAATTCGGAGGTAGTTGCCATATCAAGCAGAAGACCAGGAGCCGCTGAAGAGACTATAAGGAAATACTCACCCCATTCAACGGGCATCAAGACGTTGAACGGCTTCGAAGCATTGCTCTTGGAAAAAGAAGTCGAGGCCATTTATATACCCTTAGCCAATCATGAGCACATCGAATGGGCAATTAAATCCATTGAATCTGGACGACATGTTCTAATTGAGAAACCCATGTCTATTCGTTTGCAGGACATTTTATCAATTGAACAAGCCGCCAAGAAACATAACGTAAAAGTGATGGAAGGGTTTATGTACTACTTTCATCCCCAACACCAGAGAGTAAGGGAAATTGTGGCCTCAGGAAAGATAGGCGAGGTTCGATTCGCTAAAGCGAGCTTTTCTTTCATGATGCGTCCAGCACGAATGTACCGTCTGGCTAACGACACAGCAATGGGTGGAGGGGCAATGTGGGATATTGGACCGTATGCCGTTCATGTGCTTCGTCATTGTTTCGATAATGAGCCTATCAGCGTAAATGCGATGTCAAAGTTTTCTGAGACAGGTGCAGACGTTTCCACGAGTGGAATAATTGATTTTGGTGATGGGAAACGGGGACATTTCGACACAAGTTTCGAATGTGCCCGTCAATCCGAATACACCATTATTGGGACTCGGGGTGGCATCAAATGCCATACTGTCTGGCAACTGCCTGGAACGAACGATGTTCCGGTTGTGAGTTGGTGGAGCGATGATGGAAGCATGGCGATTGAGACCTTGCCTGTTAGTAACCATTTCAATCTTGAAATCGAGTATTTTAGCAACTGCATACTCAACGATATCGCACCAAAATTGGATTTTGAAGATGCCAAATACAATTGCAGAACTATCGAAGCAATTCTGAAATCATCGCATTCGGGAGACAGGGTTGAAATTTGACCTCCATTCTGAATGTGAACTGTGTGCCTCTTCAGGTGGCGAGATCATCTGGAAAGACGGTTTTTGCCGAGTTGTACTCATCGAAGATCCTGATTACCCGGGATTCTGCCGTGTTATTTTGAATGATCACTTTAAGGAAATGACGGATCTGACGCAGGAAGATCAAACAAGGTTAATGCGTGTTGTATTTGCAGTTGAGAAGGCCATTCGTCATGCCATCAACCCATATAAGATCAACCTGGCCAGCCTTGGGAACAAAACTGCTCATATACACTGGCATGTGATTCCACGATTCGAAGATGATAAGACCTTCCCACTTTCAATTTGGTCAGATTTAAACAAGCTTCACCAATCACATCCTTTAGAAGGCCATTCCATCGAGACTCTTAAAAACCTGATAAACGCATATTTAAACCAATAGCCTTTGAATGACTTTCCCCTGCACAATATGCGTGTCGATAATTTCATCTATATCTTCTAAATCCACAAATTTGTACCAAACTGCTTCTGGATAAATAACCAATAAAGGTCCTTCAGAACAACGATCAAAACAACCTGCCCTATTGATACGGACACCATCCTTTCCATTCATGTTCAGACGCTTGATACGCGACTTCATGTGGTCAAAGGCTTCCTCCGCACCAAAATTGGTACAACATGCTGCGCCATCCTCACGCTTATTGAGACAAAAAAAGACATGATATTGATAATAATTCATTTTTTAATCCGTTGCTTTCGTTGCAAAACTATCTTCCTTGGTGAATGTCCAGGTTCTTGTAATGTCGAGGATATCGATATCTTTCTTTAAATCATCAGGAAAAGGGGCATAAGGTGCAGCCATTTCGACAATATTCTTAGCAGCATCATCGAGCACCTTGAAACCAGAACTCTTTCTGACTTCAATTTTCTCCAAACTCCCATCCGATTTTATGTATACCGTAAGTTGCAATTGCCCATATAGCTTCTGATCTTTGGCAGCCTCCGGATAATTTAAGTTACCAATTTTTTCAACTTTTTGTCTCCAAGCCTCCACATACGCTGCAAAACGGTATTCTTGAGTCCGAGCACCGATTGACTTCCTTTTGGGTCTTTTTTGGTATTCATCTTGATCTTTGGCAATTTGAGCCTCTAGTTTTGCTATCTCTAAACTACTCTCCATGAGATCAGCTGCATTTTTTAATTTTGCCGTTGCCTCTTGATTTCCGTTCTCCGGTTTAACGGTATCCGTTACCTGGGCTACCTTATTTTCTACTTTTGGAATCGCGTTAAGCTGTGTCATCAGCAATTGCGTCTCTCTTTCTAACTTAGCAACATTTTGTTGCTTCTTTTTGGCCAGCGCTTCTGTTTCCGCTTCTTGTTTTGAAAGCAACTTAGCCTCCAGTTCCGGTTTTAATATCTGTTCATTCGGAAGTTCTTTGGGTGGAGGCAAAGCAGATTTCATTTGGCGATCAGCATCCGTGTTACCGCCTCTGTTTAAGTTTGCCTGAGCTAACGCATCAGCTTTAACGGGTTTGCTTTTAGTTTTAGTATTAACTAAGACCACCTCAAGTGCGGGCATTTTATCTTTAAGGAATTTTAATTGTGGCGGATCGAACTTAACTGCAATTATCACAAATAGATGCAAAATTGCTGAAATAAGTAAGGTTAATTCAAAGAAACCAATCGATTTAAAATAACTTAACTTCAATCGCCAAGACTTTCTATGAGTTTCTGATGTATGCCGCCGAATGAACCGTTACTCATTATCACGATATGGTCTAGTGGTCTTGCCTCATTAACAATAAAGCTTATCAATTGCTCAAGGTCATCAGAAATTATTGATCTATCTATAATAGGATCCAGAACAGCCTTGGCATCCCAACCTAGGTTATTACTGTAACAAAATACTTTATCTGCTCCGCCAAGGCTTTCTGCCAGTACCTGTTTCATCACGCCAAGTTTCATAGTATTGGATCGGGGCTCCAATACTGCAAGAATCCGCGCATGACCAATCTTTTCCCTTAGCCCGGAAATAGTAGTTGCTATCGCGGTTGGGTGATGAGCAAAATCATCATAGACCGTTATTTCATTAACGATTGCGCGAACTTCCATACGTCTTTTAACGTTCTGAAAATGTTGAAGCGCTTCCATACTTATCTCGACAGGCACACCGACATGACGGGCCGCAGCGATTACGGCTAGTGCATTCATACGATTATGCTCACCTAGCAATTCCCAGGAAACATGTCCTTGCTTTTCCGTTTTATAAAAAACATCAAACCCAGTTTGATCTTGAGAGTAAAACGAATGCCACCCTTGTTCTGTTCCAAAATGCTCAATTTCTGACCAACAACCCCTGGAAATTACATTTTTGAGTGCATCAACCGTATCATTCATGATGATACGGCCTGTTCCAGGGACGGTCCGAACCAAGTGATGGAACTGTGTTTCAATTGCGTATAAGTTCTCAAAAATATCTGCGTGATCAAATTCAAGATTATTAAGAACCAGGGTTCTCGGGCGGTAGTGAACAAATTTTGATCTTTTATCGAAAAATGCCGTATCGTACTCGTCCGCTTCAATAACAAAGAATGGTGATTGACTTTTCTGGTCGGTACTGGGGGAAAGAGGCAGTCTTGCTGAAACTCCGAAGTTCTGGGGCACGCCTCCAATCAGGAACCCTGGCGCCAGTCCAGCGTACTCCAGAACCCAAGCCAGCATCGAAGATGTTGTGGTTTTTCCGTGCGTGCCGGCCACAGCCAAAATCCATTTCTGATGCAGGATATTTTCAGCTAACCATTGTGGTCCTGAAATATAAGGCAACCCCTGATCTAGAATCGCTTCCATCAATGGATTGCCTCTTGAAACAACATTACCGATTACGTAGATGTCCGGATTCAGTTTGGTTTGATCAGGACTAAACCCCTCAATTAACTCGATACCTTGCTCAGTTAGCTGAGTACTCATAGGAGGGTAAACATTGAAATCGCAACCAGTAACTTTAAACCCTGCGCTTTTAGCCAGAACTGCAATCCCACCCATGAACGTACCGCAAATACCTAAAATATGAATATGCATCTAAAAAAATCAGCTTTCTTTGTTACGTTATTGAAGTAAAACTCCATCTATCCAATTTTGCTCAATTAATTTAGATGCCTGCTCTGAAATAATGAACTGCCACAGAATTCGTGACTTTCTCAACGCTTTGAATTTTTAAAATCATGACATTATAAGTTCAAAGAATGACTAAAGTTAATACCTATATTAACCGTTAATCAAAACGAGGATGTGCAACAAGTTCCACTTAACAACTTATACGTAATGATAAGCCATCCTTGTAACGAAATGCATATTAAGCTTAATCCATGGAGCAGAAAATGAACCAGCCAGTAATTCTAACCACCACTCCCCATTCGCCAGAAATATTTTTAGGCAGGCAGCCCATCTTGGACGCCAAACGCAATATTGTTGCCTATGAGTTGTTATTTCGTTCAAAAGATACCGTGCTTGGAGCAAATGTAACTGATGACCTTTCCGCAACCTCTACTGTTATCGTCAACACGCTCAGCCACTTTGGTCTAGAACATGTTCTTGGTGACAAATTGGGATTTTTAAATGTATCGGCTAGTCTTTTGTTAAGTGAAACGGTTGAGTTACTGCCTCCAGATAGAATAGTACTTGAAATTCTTGAGGATGTTCCGATCGATTCTCAGATTCTGTCACGTTGCAATGAACTTAAGGACATGGGATTTAAATTGGCGTTGGACGACTTTAGCTATCGTGCAGAATACGATCCATTATTACCAATCTTGGATTTCTTTAAGGTTGATTTGTCCTTTACACCCCTTTTAAAAGCGGCGGAGATATTAAAGTTTCTGCGAAAAACATCCAATGCCAAGGTCTTGGCCGAAAAAGTTGAAGAAGAAGAACTTTTCCTAAAATGCAAAGAAATGGGATTTGATTATTTCCAAGGCTTCTTCTTTGCTAAACCGACAATCCTCAGGGGAAAGAAACCACAGCCTCACCAGATGACCCTAATGCGTATCATGGGTATGTTATTGGGTGATGCCAATGTAAGCGACCTCGAACCGCTGTTCAAAGACAGCCCAAGTTTGACATTGGGGCTCCTCAGGTTAGTCAATTCTGTTGGAGTTTGCGGAGGACGCCAAAAGATTGAATCCATTAGGCAGGCCATTGTTGTCCTTGGTCAGAAACAATTATTAAGATGGGTTCAATTACTACTCTACGCATCACCTGATGGTCAAATTGGTGGTGCGCTGATGTTACAGGTAGCCAATCGAGCCAGGTTGATGGAACTTATCGCTAAGCGAATCGACGCTTACAATTCCAATTTTAGTGATCAAGCATTTATGGTCGGGATGTTATCCATGGCAGATGCTGTGATGCAAACCACGCTTGAAGATGTATTGAAGCAGATTGGCCTTTCCGAAGAACTGAAAGAAGCGCTTCTCAATCACGAAGGGCTGCTTGGTCGTTTATTGAAACTTGCAGAAGTCGTTGAAAGTGGCGATTTCCAATCTGCCGAAACTGAAATTGATAAACTTGGCATCAGTGTGAATGACCTTTTGGTTATCCAATTGGAGACCATCCAGTGGTCAAACGATGTAGGAAAACAAAACTAGATAATCACGATCCGATGCTATAAGTTGGGTGCTAGCCAACGCTTAAGATATTCAACGGTCAGATTCCTTCTTACTGAAATATCAAGCAGTTGGTCCTGCCCAATTTTATCAACGCTAAAATAGTGAGCTTGAGGGTGTGCAAAGTAAAACCCTGACACGGATGCCGCAGGGGACATTGCAAAAGAATCTGTCAGTTCAATACCGATCTCCTCGCACTTCAGGGTAGTAAATAGATCGGCTTTTACCGTATGATCCGGACATGCTGGATATCCAGGGGCAGGACGTATGCCTTGGTACCTTTCCTTTATTAACTCTTCTGAAGTTAAATCTTCACCCGATGCGTAACCCCATAGATCTTTTCTGACCCGCTCATGGAGATATTCTGCAAATGCTTCAGCCAGCCTGTCTGCAAGCGATTTCAGCATGATGCTGTTGTAATCGTCATGCGAGCTTTCAAACTGACGGATCCTTTTTTCAATGTTAAGGCCCGCAGTTACTGCAAACATCCCGATATAGTCGCTGGTGCCCTTAGGTGCAATAAAATCGGATAGGCATTGGTTGGGACGAGCGACCCCGTCAATGACAGGCTTCAAGGTCTGTTGACGCATTCCATAATAAGTAAACGCAACATCTGTTCTTGTATCGTCCGTATATATTTCAATGTCATCATCATTTACTGAATTGGCTGGTAACAAGGCTATCACACCATTTGCATTAAGCCATTTTCCGTTAATGATCTTATTTAGCATTGATTGGGCTTCTTCGTATAACTTGGTCGCCGATTCTCCAACAATTTTGTCGGTCAAAATTCCAGGATAAGATCCCACGAGGTCCCATGTCTGAAAGAAAGGACCCCAATCTATGTAGGCAGCTATCGTTGCTAAATCTATATTCTTGAATATCCTACGGCCTATAAATTTTGGTTTGACTGGCAGTGATGCGCCTTTGAAATCCAGTTTTGCTTTATTTGCCCTGGCCTCCTCTAAAGTTACAAGTGGCTGACCTTTTTTATTTGCGTGCTGCTTCCTTGCCAACTCATAGTCGTTCTGTATCGATTCAATATACGAATCACGATGTTCTGGGGTTAATAAGGACTGCATCACCGATACAGACCGCGATGCGTCAGGAACATAAATAACCGGTCCATCATAATTCGGCGCAATTTTCACAGCCGTATGGGCACGGGACGTTGTTGCCCCTCCAATCAGCAAAGGGATCTTCAACATACGGAAATGCGGATCTCTTTGCATTTCACTTGCCACGTGAGCCATTTCCTCCAGTGAAGGCGTAATCAGACCAGACAACCCAATAATATCTGCATTTTCTAATTTGGCTCTTGCTAGAATCTCCGAACAAGGGACCATCACGCCCATATTGACCACTTCAAAGTTGTTGCATTGCAAGACTACGGAAACAATATTCTTCCCAATGTCGTGGACATCACCTTTTACCGTTGCAATCACAACCTTACCTTTTGGTTTAGCAGCGACGCCGGTTCGTGCCTCCTCCGCTATCTTTTCTTCTTCAATAAAAGGTATAAGGTGCGCTACAGCCTGTTTCATGACCCTGGCAGATTTCACAACTTGAGGTAAAAACATCTTACCTTGTCCAAATAGATCACCTACAACGTTCATTCCATCCATTAATGGACCTTCTATGACGTTGATTGGACGCCCTCCTAACGCCATCACTTCAAGACGAGCTTGCTCCGTATCCTCCACAATGAAATCCGTAATACCGTGAACCATCGCGTACTCTAGTCGTTTTTTTACAGATACCGGGGTTTCCAGCGTACCTCGCCACTCCAGGGTCGTTGACTCTTTTTTCCCCCCAGCAGTCAATGTGGTGGCAAATTCGATCATGCGTTCTGTTGCTGCTAAAGGATTATTCTGCTCAACGATCCGATTCAATACAACGTCTTCCACACGCTCTCTAAGCTCAGTCGGCAAGTCATCGTAAACTCCAACCATTCCAGCATTGACTATTCCCATAGTCATGCCAGCTTTTACTGCATGGTATAGAAAGACGGTATGAATGGCCTCGCGTGCCGCATCGTTTCCTCGGAAACTGAAACTTACGTTCGAAACACCCCCTGATACTTTTGCATATGGCAAATTCTGACGAATCCAACGCGTAGCATTGATGAAATCAACTGCGTAATTATTGTGCTCCTCGATACCTGTGGCGATGGCAAAGATATTTGGATCGAAAATGATATCTTCCGGATCAAAGCCAACTTTATTAACCAAGATAGAGTAAGCCCTGCCGCATATCTCGATTTTACGTTCGAAGGTATCTGCCTGTCCTAACTCATCAAATGCCATCACTATGATTGCAGCCCCGTATCGACGACAGAGTTTGGCCTGGCGAATAAACTCTTCTTCACCTTCCTTCATGGAGATTGAATTGACGATCGACTTCCCTTGAACACACTTCAGACCTGCTTCAATTACAGTCCATTTAGAAGAATCGATCATAATTGGAACCCGAGCGATATCAGGTTCGGAGGCGATCAAATTCAGGAAGTGGGTCATGGCTTTGACCGCATCGAGCATACCCTCGTCCATATTGATGTCGATTATCTGGGCGCCATTCTCGACTTGCTGACGGGCAACAACAAGCGCTTCTTCGTACTGCCCATTTAGGATCATTCTTGCAAACGCTTTGGATCCCGTGACATTTGTCCGTTCCCCTACATTTACAAATAGTGAGTGGTCTCCAATCGTAAACGGCTCCAGTCCTGAAAGTAGCAGTTCGTGCTTCGATTCAGGAATTTTTCGAGGTCGTATTCCGATCAATTCAGTGGCTATCGCCCTGATGTGATCGGGAGTTGTTCCACAACACCCGCCAGCAATGTTCAAAAATCCGCTCTCTGCAAACTCCCTTATCAGGGACGACGTATCTTTTGGTTCTTCGTCAAAACCCGTTTCTGACATAGGATTGGGCAAACCTGCATTCGGGTATATGCAAACATAGGTATCCGCGATTTTTGATAGTTCTTCTGCATAGGGTCTCATTAAAGCAGCTCCCAAAGCACAATTTAGCCCTATTGTTAATGGTTTCGCATGTCGTACAGAGTTCCAGAACGCAGTGACGGTTTGGCCCGATAGTATCCGACCTGAAGCATCGGTGACGGTCCCTGAAATCATGATAGGTAGACGCCTTCCCAATCGCTCAAAACAAGCATCAATCGCAAATAATGCTGCTTTGCAATTAAGCGTGTCAAAAATCGTTTCAACCAGAAGGATATCCACACCTCCTTCAATCAGACCCATGGTTTGTTCTGAATAAGCCAAGACCAGTTGATCAAAAGTTATATTTCTGGCTGCAGGATCATTAACATCGGGGGAAATCGAAGCTGTTTTTGGAGTGGGGCCCAATGCCCCAGCAACAAATCGCGGCTTGTCCTGTGTGCTGTATTTATCGCAAGCAGCTCGCGCGAGCTTAGCCGCCTGGACATTCATTTCATGGGCCAAGTGACCCATCTGATAATCGTCTTGAGCAATCGAAGTTGCGCCGAATGTATTCGTTTCAATTATATCCGCACCCGCTTCGAGATATTTTTCGTGTATCTCCTGAATGATTTGTGGTTGTGTAAGCGTGAGTAACTCATTATTACCCTTCACAAACAATTCTCTGCCTTCACCTGTTCCATCATTCGAGGTATGGCTCTTGCCACAACCGCACCCCTCTCCTTTTGGGCAAAATTGGATATTCGTTGCCGGCAACTTGAAATCCGAGAACCTTCCCTCTTTGCCACCCCGATAATCTTCCTCAGAAAGTTTATATCGTTGAATCATTGTTCCCATCGCGCCGTCTAGCACAAGGATCCGCTTATCCAAAATCTCACGAAGCTGATTTTCGATTGCAGTGAATTGAGTTGGGAAACTATCACGATGATTCATAAATTACTTCCGGAAGTCGAAGGGACTTTAATATTTAGTATTTCAATTATAAATTATGCTATTCAATTTGTAACAGATTGGTGTTGCTTAAACCGGCTAAAGCGATCAGGTAAGAATTGAATTGGGTAAAATCATAGAAAATCACTGCACCTGATCAAACACCAAATAAAATTTACTTTTCACGCAAGGATTACAAGTTCAAGTCTCATTACATAGGATTATCGCGAAACGATTTATTGCACCATAGTTGGGCATATTCCTGGAACGATACCATATGAAAGAATTGAGGTTGAACTTTCTAACTGTTTTGGCCGATTTTTCGCGAATCTAATGATAAAAATCTTTACCCATTCAGACTTGACAGCATAGAGATGAAAAAATTCATGTGGCTACTGCCAATATCGTTCCTGAGTGGCTAATTTTCTTAATCGCCGCATTATTTGTTGTTATTTTGCAACACTTCTTGAAGGTTTTTTAACTGATTTTCAAGCTCAGTAATACTTTTTTCTAAATTAGCGAGCTTATCTCGTGTAGACCGCAATACATCAGCCTGCACGTCAAATTCCTCACGGCTAACAAGTTCCAATTTGGTGAATGCGCCCTGTAATAGTGCATTTATGTTCCTTTCTAGGTCGGAAAGGGGGCTTGAAGAAACCATATCTTTGATTTTTATAGATATTTCGTCAACTATTTGTGTTGGATTCATAATAATCCCTTCGTGTTTGATTTCATTCTAGCAGAAGTTTGGTGCATTTAAAACGCTACAAACGCACCAAATAAGTGCGTTTATTTTTAAAAAACAATAAGATAATTACATTGTTTCACAAAAAAGTTTATTTTAATATTGTAACTCGATGTTTTATGTCGATTTGTTGTTCTGGCATGAGTGTTGCTTGCTATTCGTTGCTATTTAACGTTGTTGTATTTTTGTTTTTGTAAATTTACCCGAAAGGAAATTAAGATGCGTAAATCTTTATTATTAATGGCTGTTCTCGGCACATTTGCAGCGCCTGCTGCAGTTTGGGCCGATGATGCAGCGCCTGCTGCCGACGCCGCTGCTCCAGCCGCGGATGCAGCTGCGCCAGCCGCGCCTGCTGCTCCAGTATTAAATGGGCCTGGTATGAATTTCCCACTAACGGGAAGTGCTAGTCCACTAAGCTTTGATGCGGGTCCAGTCGGAAAAGTCTATGTTTCTGGCGTGGTTTCAGCTATCGGTTTGTTGCAAGACAGCCCGGTCAAACCAGTTTATGGCCAATCACATAATGTTTATGGTGATTTTTCTAATGCACAAATCATCCTTCAGAAAATTGATGGTCTTGTTCAGTTCTATGTCGAAGGTGGTGGTTATTCAATCCCAACGATTGGTGTACCTTATACGAAAGCTTCTAAACAAACTGATAATTCGTTTGGCGTTATCCCTACTGCTTACATCAAGATTGCACCTACTGACAGTTTCAACGTGATGGCAGGTAAGCTTCCTACCTTGCAAGGTGCGGAATACACGTTCACATTTGAAAATACCAATATTGAGCGTGGTCTCCTTTGGAATCAAGAAAACGTCTTCACACGCGGAGTTCAAGCAAACTACACAGCAGGTCCTTTAGCTGTTTCTGCTTCCGTAACCGATGGCTTCTACTCTAAAGATTACAAATGGCTGACTGGTTTGGTTTCTTACACCATTAACGACAGTAACGCTATTACATTGGTTGCTAGCGGTAATGTAGATAAGACTACCACTAGTGGATACAACACTCCGTTGGCACAAAATAATGGTCAGGTCTATAACTTGATCTATAAATACACAAACGGTCCACTGACTCTGCAACCATACTTGCAATACACCTACGTTCCTTCAGAAGCCAGCCTAGGCATTACGAAGAGCACTTCCACATATGGCGCGGCTTTGCTTGCTAACTATATGGTTAACTCAACAGTTAACATCGGCGCACGTGCCGAATATATCGGTTCTGACGGTAGTTCAACTGACGGATCGCAAAACTTGTTAGGTTATGGAGCCGGCAGTGACGCTTGGTCTTTCACGATCACTCCAACGTATCAAGACAAAGCGTTTTTCGCTCGTGCTGAATTATCGTATGTTAAGGCCAACAGCATTACTTCAGGCTTAGGCTTTGGCAGTTCAGGTAATGACAGTTCACAATCACGCTTAGTGGTTGAAACTGGCTTCATGTTCTAAGCAACACATTAGCGTTTATAAGTTGTGAAATAGAAGTATCAGGATGGGGTGGCTAAGCAACCTGCCCCATCCTTTTTATAACACTCATCAGGAGACAATAATGAAATTCGTATCCGCGATTATCAAGCCGTTCAAGCTTGACGAGGTGCGTGAAGCTCTGTCCAGTATCGGCGTTCAGGGCATCACGGTAACTGAAGTTAAAGGTTTCGGCCGTCAGAAAGGGCACACGGAGTTGTATCGTGGCGCTG
>CAIPBJ010000045.1 GCA_903863255.1 uncultured Methylophilaceae bacterium | reverse complement strand
TTTACTGGCAAGTTGTATAAGTACTTTAGTTAATATTCGGTATAGCAAACTGATGGGGCTCATCAGAGCTTTTTAAAACCATTGCTTAATTATTGACAAGACAGTCTTTGAAGACGAATAAAGAGGGACTGACAAAATCCCCCTTCTTGATTAAAAATCCTGTTCAGATTTAAATAATTAAATGACTTTCAAAGATATGTTTGGAAGTCCATCAATATGTCCCTCCATTGTGTCCCCTGCTACGACGGGACCTACATTCTCAGGAGTACCTGAATAAATAATATCGCCGGGCATCATCTCAAATGCGAACGACAGCTGACTGATCTGCTCAGCAACTGACCAAATCATCTGAGAAAGGTTAGCCTCTTGCTTGATAACACCATTGACTTTTAACCAAATTGCCCCATCCTTGATATGTCCGACCTTGTCTAAAGTATGGATAGGACCGATTGGAGCTGAGTGATCAAAGCTTTTACCAATTTCCCATGGCTTTTTTTGGTTACCCATACCGCGTTGTAAATCACGACGAGTCATATCAAGACCAACTGCATATCCATATACATAGTCAAGTGCCTTCTCAACTGGAATATCACGCCCTCCCTTAGATAGAACAGCTACCAGCTCAATTTCATGATGGTAGTTCTTGGTCAAAGTGGGATAAGTGTGATTGATAGTCTGACCAGGTGGAACATATTGAATAGCATCGGTCGGTTTTTGAAAGAAAAAAGGAGGCTCCCGGGTTGGATCTGAGCCCATTTCTCTTGCATGTGCTTCGTAATTACGCCCAATACAGTAAATCCGGCGAACTGGGAATACTTCCCTAGACCCCACAATCGGTATTGTTGTTAGTGGAACATTGAAAGGAGTCTTTGCAACTTCTTCAGCCCCTGATGCCTGAGTGTATGCAACCAAAGCACTAGCGCCAACTATGCCAGCCTTCGCCATCAGGTGTCTTTTAGTGAGGTCCATCAGTTTTCCTTAAGATATAAATGAATGAATTTTAATGTTTTTGTTCTGATTTCATAACAGTATTAACTACTAGATTAAAAGAAAAACAACAAGATTCTCGTTAAAAACTCAAGATTAATTTAGCAAATAACTCGCAACAAGAAATTACAAAAAAAATAGGCTATTCAAAGTTCATAATTTTTTTGATCTATGCCCTTAACACTATTTGATACTTAACAAATAATAATTTTGGGTCAACGTGATTTAAGTCACCGGACACAAAACTAGACCTAGATAATTGAGGCGATAAAGTTAATTCATATAAAACACGATCTTATCAATGGTTAAATAGATTTTCAACCGATTTGGTTGCTACAGGGTAATAAAAAATAAAATGAATAAAAATTTTAAGCAAGTTTTGGGGTTTTCAATATTGGCCCTTTGCGGTCATGCGTTTTCACAAGAGGCTCCAAAAAGTATCTACTTTGGTGGCAATATTGGGTACTCTAAGTTGTCTGATCAAACTGGATCTGTAAATTCTCAATTACAAGGAGCAGTCGGAGGAACGGCACAATCTTCACAAAACAACAGCATGGGAGCATACAGATTATTCGGAGGATTCATATTAAATGAAAATATTTCAATTGAGTTGGGATACATGCAAACATCACAGGAGAGTCTCACTTTCTCTGGAACATCAATTGGCAGTGTCAATTACACAGGCAATTTAAATGCATCATTTAGCGGAGCAGATCTGGGCTTGGTGTTACATCCCAGTCAAGGTACTGGATTTAAGAACCTGTTCCTTGATCTTGGTTTCACTAACTACACAGTCAAAGAATCGGGCAACATATCTACAAATATAGCCTCCTATTCACCTTCGCAAAATGAATCGGGCACTGGACACTATTACGGACTTGGATACGACCTAACATTACACAATGATTATGTTATTAGGGGAACAATCAATCACTACGACAACATAGGTGGCAATAGCGGTATCAGTGGAAATGTTGGATCAATTGGAATTATCAAAAAGTATTGATAATTAAAACCTGCCCTTAGTGAACAACTCGCTCAAAAATGAACCAAGCTTCGGGCGCCTTTTTTAAAGTAACCTTCGGAAAACGCATCGTCTGCTTGCAACTCCTTGGAGATGTGCGACTCACGTGGATTAAGGTTAGCCCTTGGCGGGTGAACATGTTTAAGCGTACCGACCAACTCCGAGCGGGAGTTGTGTACTGAGTTTATCCCTCCCTTGCGGATCACCAACGCTTTGTTGTGGTCCGCATTCACTGTTCGATCACATTACTTGCCTTTTAAGGCTCCTTTGAAAAGAGCATTAATTTATGCCTTATGTGTGGGATTGTGAACAGATTGTGTTGAGAGATCTGGATAAAGTAAACAACGACAATATGAAATATTAATATTTTATAAATTTCATTTTTTATTTTAATTAATGAAAATCTTTACTTATAGGGTCCACTTATGGAAGCAATCAAAACAAAAGAAATAATAGACACACTCAACCGCATAATGGAACTTGAGCTCTCAGGGGTTGTGAAATATACGCATTACGCATTAATGGTGTTTGGATTTAACCGTATTCCAATCGTTTCTTGGCTAAAGGAAAATGCAACTGAAAGTTTAACCCACGCCAACAAGGCAGGTGAATTCGTAACCTTACTTGGAGGACACCCATCACTCAAGATTGCTCCTCTATTAGATAGCCAGCACCACAGCATTAAGGATATTTTGACAGAGAGTTTGGAGCACGAGAAAGCCGCATTGGTTAGCTATTACGATTTGCTCAAAATCGTAAAGGATAACTCAATTTCTTTAGAAGATTATGCGCGTAACATGATATCCACAGAAGAGTTGCACCTTGATTCTGTTACTAAAATGTTGCGTAAATCAGATGACACGGCAACATTTAAAGAATAATCAACAAAAGGCCATAAATATTATTTAACAATCGTTAACTACTTTTTTTGAGTTCGTAGTTTGAACCAATAAAGTTGCAAGATGATCAGCCGCGTGAGACCAAGCTGAGTCAAGCTCGAATGCTTCAGATAGAAATTGTTTCTGAGAAGAATTCCAAAATGGAGCATCTTTTAATTTGGTTTCGGAGCTTAAGGGGTGTGTATGGACGAATTTATCGATCTCATGCAACTCGAGCGCCAATCCTAATTGTTGAAATAAATCCTTTAAATGATGTTGGCATGTTTCCATTTTTATCCTTTAATGATTGATCACGTGATTGAGTGATTATGGTTGACTTGGAGTGAACCAAATCCTACGCTCATAAGAAGCAATAGTAAACAAAAGTAATGAGCCTCTTTGACAAATGGCACATAAGGAGCATTACACATGATTGAAACAAGAGTTGAACGCGACACAATGGGTGCGATTGAAGTTCCAAGTAACAGGCTTTGGGGTGCGCAGACGCAACGCTCTCTTAAATTCTTTCACATCTCTTCAGAGACAATGCCAAAAGAATTCATCACATCTTTAGCAACTGTTAAGGGTGCTTGTGCAAAGGTTAACTGCAGTCTTGGACTGCTTGATTCTGCAAAGGCCTCAGCCATAATGAGTGCCGCACAAGAGGTTGCAACTGGTGACCATTTTGATGAGTTCCCTCTTTCAGTTTGGCAAACCGGCTCTGGAACCCAGACCAACATGAACATGAACGAAGTACTAGCAAATCGTGCATCTGAAATGCTTGGGGGCGGTAAAGGAGAACACCGCAGTGTGCACCCTAATGACGATGTAAACCTAGGACAGTCTTCAAACGACGTCATACCGACGTCTATGCATTTGGCGGCAGCCATTGGCATAGTTAACCATCTACTACCAGCAGCAAAATTGCTTCAAGAGACTTTAACACTCAAATCAAGGGAGTTTGAAGTTTTCGTCAAAATCGGCAGGACTCACCTTCAAGATGCAACTCCCCTCACCCTAGGTCAAGAGTTCTCAGGCTATGTAGACCAACTAGCTCACGCGCAATCAGCCATTTACGCGACCCTACCCTCACTCTATTCACTCGCAATGGGAGGAACAGCAGTTGGTACGGGGCTAAATACTCACCCAAAATTTGGAATAGGAGTGGCAACTGAGTTAGCAAAAGAAAGTAGGTTGCCTTTTTTCAGCGCATCCAATAAATTTTCTGCACTTGCCGCACATGATGGACTGGTATTTGCTCACGGTGCAATTAAAACACTCGCAGTAGCACTTATGAAAATATCAAATGACATACGTTGGCTTTCATCGGGCCCAAGGTGCGGTTTAGGCGAGATTCGAATACCGAATAATGAGCCAGGTAGTTCTATCATGCCAGGAAAAATAAACCCAACACAGTGCGAGGCACTTGCAATGATTTGCTGTCAAGTAATAGGGAACGATGTAGCGATAACGATGGGCGGAGCTTTAGGCAACTTTGAATTGAACGTTAACAAACCACTTATCACATACAATTTTCTACAAAGTGTTCGAATCTTAACGGATACTTTAATCAGCTTTGAAGCCAACTGCGCTAGTGGGATTGAGGCGAATCCCAAACAAATCGATCATTTTTTGAATAATTCATTAATGTTAATAACTGCACTTGTACCTTCTATGGGTTATGAGCGCGCGGCAGCTATTGCAAAGTATGCACAAGATAAGGGCTGCAAACTAATTGATGCAGCATTTATTGTTGAAGGTATAAGTGAGATTGAATTCTCGAAACTTGTACAACCTAAGAGAATGATTGGAAACTATTTTAAATAAAAAATTTGATTGAAAATATACTTAATTACTCAAGAGTTTCATCGCTCCAAGATAATGTCCATTGCTCCACCTAAATAAGTGGATTAGAAGATACTATCGAATGGCTTTTAGCTCAAGGGTGAGTTTACGCAACGCTTACGGTGAAGCAGCGAAAGCTGTCACTGCGGTGTGCTGCAGACAACAGCAGCTATCGCGGCAAACTTGGCGTGGCAGTCGACGCTCTTTTGTTCGGTTGATGTACGACAAGTCGTAAATTACTGCGCTGTGTGGACCCAGTTCTCTGCTTCCATCGCAGGCACCCGTGCGAACTCCCCCATGTTGTTTGTCACCAGCACTAGGCCTTCGCTGCGGGCTTGTGCTGCAATGTGCATGTCATTCACACCAATAGGCTCACCGAGTTTTTCCAAGGCGGCGCGAACTGCTCCGTAATGTTGCGCGGCCATGGGGCCATAGGGCAGAACTTCTAGGCGACTGCAAAAGTCCTCGATAGCGGCTAGGCTCTCGCTTACCCGGCTGCTTTTCTCCGCACCGTGCAAGAATAAGCACACTACGGGTACAGCAGGTGACATAAATATCATCCGGTGATATACTGAGACCATGAAAGAACACCAAATCCGTACGCTCCTTGACCTCCATGACCAGATCATCGATCAGGAGGACGGCTATTGGCTCAAGATCGAGGCTTGGGAAGTTGCGCTCAGCAAGGATATTCCTC
>CAIPBJ010000044.1 GCA_903863255.1 uncultured Methylophilaceae bacterium | reverse complement strand
GATCTAGATACGTTTGAATTTTATCTGTGCATATTGCTCCAGATGCTGGCTCTATAGTCTGTAACAACAGTGATGTATCTTTTAAAACGGTGATAACTACATTTTCACCTTTGTATGAAGAACTCAGATTTAGCCCTAACTTCAATCGCTCCAACCCGATTGCATCGGCATAAAAATATTGGATATTAGTACGTCCATATGGAGCAATCCAATTTGCTGCTGAGAATGATGAAAATGCAGCCAAACCATTTAAATTATCTTTTAGTGTATTACGAGCGGCATTTTCTAGGTCACTTCCATGTAATGTTGTATAGAACTGTAGGCGATTGCCTTTCGGAGGAATGTACTCGTCATGCCATGCGTCTAATAAGTCATCTGGCTTTGAAAGAAAAAAACCTTCTTCCGATACTTTCGCCCACTCTCTATCTAATAGATTATTACGAACATTACTAACATGACCAATGCTTACATGGGCTTGCTCTGCTAACTCCATTAACCGCCATGAGCGGTTAGGATTACTCAACAACACTTTCAATATCTGAGCTGACTTTGGTTTAAATATAGACCTTAGATCTCGTCGGTCGGAGGCTGGTTTGCTCGCAACTTGTCTTTCGATAAAAATATTATCAAAAAATAAACGCGCGTTACCTTCAAAGTCTAGGTAATTAATTTGGTTTTCTTTACATAACTTCTGAGTTTGTGGAGACAGGTAGGGAGCTATTAGAACTGGAGTAGCCTTTTGATTGTTTAGTACTAAGTAATTTTTGAGCTGCAGCGACCCTAGTTGAACATAGCGTGGTTATCCGCTAGACTTAACCTGACAAATTAAAGTGTGGCGTTTGCCTGAAATATCTACTTCAACACTGAAGTCCACACCCATATTATCATTTTGACTTTGTTGATCTACGCTTAATAACTCTATAGTTGGTATCGAATCAAGTAGATCACTAAGCTTAGTGATTGCTTCGGCTTCTATGTTTTTTTCATGATGGATTGTTTTCAACATTTGCTGAAACTATCATATTCAATGAAAATGTCAATGTATTTTCACTATAAATGTGTATTTCAGCATTTGTTGAAAATTTACATTTATATTTATTATCCAATTATTTAATCAGTTTTAATGGAAGATTGTTGAGACTGTATATACCTTGTACGCCGTAGCTAAAACGTAACTAACCTATATTAAATATGACTAATTTAGGCTGTTTTCGACAAATTTACAAGGGTTGCGAGCGTTGTAAAGTATTGATTTTAAATTTATTTAATTTTAATTGACGGTCTTTTAATCCGTTTGTCGTGGGTTCGATCCCCGCACAGCCCACCAATTCAAGGTTTCATAAAGCATCATAAAACCTCAAAAAGCCCCACTGCACATAGCTTTGGGGCTTTTTTAATTTTTTCTGCACTATCAATTTTTTCAAACATCAATCACTAAAAAATGATTGATTTCAACATTGACGAATCAATCTACTAGTTCAAAGCAAAAAAGCATACAGGATTTGTCTAAATCATGATCAGTTAAGTAATTGAATTATATGGTTCTATATCGAATTTATTCATTAAGACTTGTAATGTAATAAGGTGCGATTAAGCACCTTATTATTTATTTGGGGTCTATTAATTTCTTTTGCTCATCCTGATAGACCTGGTCAGTAACCAGTCCCTTGTCATGCATAGTCTTTTATTCGACTAGTTTTTTTCCTGACTCACTATTTCAGAGGGCTGTTTTGAGGCAGGGGCCCCCATCATGGGATTGTCAGTTTGAGGTTGTTCGGACTTTGGAGGTTCAATTCTTCCAGTTTGTCCCATTACAACATCAATTAAAGTCGGATACTCGTAAGCTGAACCATTACTATGATCGATAATTGCTCCGACTCCTCCACCAAAAACGATATTTCCCCACATAGACCCTTTTGTGGCAGAAACTACTGAAACGCGTCCACTATCCATCCCATCTTTTTTGCAAAGTACTATCAAGTCATCATTGGATCGATGAATCGATGCTGATCCCGGGGTCGTAACAAACCAAGTTCCTTTTGAATTTGTTAGATCACATCTTGCGCCAACCACTTCGGACCCACTTGTCTCTTTAGTTTGTAGCGAAACACTTTGTCCGGTAGTTCCTGTAATTGATGCACATCCATTCAACAACATGCCGAGTAAAACTATGGACGGTATTTTTTTGTTTTGATTCATCTATTTCCCTTTTCTTTTTATTAAGTTTTACTAAGACCAACCTGTCAATAATAACCATTTATATTATGTCCTTTGATTTCTATCATCAAGAATTAATTTGCCTTAGGGACTTAATTTGTTTAATAGAGTGAATTGAAATGACTTATAAACCCTTTCTTGTGTATTTGGGTTTCTCTTATTGGTTTGGTGAGCCGGTTCCAAATTGAAATCGAAATCATATTAAAAGTTAAAAACAACTTATAAAAAATGATTGTTGCATATTAGTTCTAATTAGTACTATAATGGTTCTAATTAGAACTAATATTACCTATTCACAATGGATTTTTTACCTTTAATTAGAGAGCTTGCAAGAAGTTACCAAGCCTTCGAGAGTTTTTCCGGATCGCATGTTCGATCATTTGGATTAACCCCACCTCAGTTTGATTTAATTGCTACGTTGGGTAATCAACCACCAATGACATGCAAGGAGTTGGGACAGAAGACATTGATTACCAAAGGTACCTTAACTGGAATTCTGGATCGGCTAGAAGAGAAAGGATTGATTTCTCGATGTGTGAATTCAGAAGACGCGCGAAGTCAAAGGGTAACGCTTACTGAGACTGGGAACCTCCTGTTTAAGCAAGTTTTTCCAAAGCATGGTCAATTTTTATCTAGAGCGTTTGACCAACTTTCAAAAAATGAAATGGATCAATTGACTCATTCATTAAAACGCTTAAGAGAAGCAATTGAAAAGACGAATTAAATTTTTTATCAAAGGAGTAATCATGAAACGTAGTTTATTGGCATTAACTTTAGCACTTTTATCAAACATTTCATCTGCAGCACCTGAAACCTATATTATCGATGGTAACCATACAATGCCCAGGTTTTCATACAGTCATTTTGGTTATTCAACACAGTTAAGCAAGTTTGATAAAACTTCAGGCAAAATTGTTTTGGATAAGGAAACCAAGCAAGGTTCTGTGGATGTGACTATTGATATGACCTCTGTCAATACGGGGTATCCATTATTTAATGAACATATTCAAGCTGAAGATTTCTTTAATACTTCAAAATTCCCTACTGCAACATTTACTTCAAATAAGCTTACCTTCAAAGGTGATAAGCTCGCTTCAATCGATGGGACGCTAACGATAAAAGGGATTAGCAAGCCAGTTACATTTGAGGTAACTTCATTCCTGTGCATGCCTCATCCGATCGTTAAAAAAGATGCTTGCGGTGCCAATGCTACTGCGGTTGTTAAAAGAACAGACTTCAACATGGGTAAACACGTTCCTTATGTGAGTGATGAAGTAACAATTGATATACCTGTCGAGGCAGTAAAAGAGTAATTAAATTAATATTGGAGAATATGATGAAACCAGAAAGCCCAAGAAATTCACCTTATGCAGTAGATGTCGAATCTGGTAAAAGTTATTACTGGTGCTCTTGCGGAAAAAGTAAGTCTCAACCATTTTGTGATGGCTCACATCAAGGTACGCCGTTCACACCAGTAGAATATAAAGCAACAGAAAATAAAACTGTATTTTTCTGTGGCTGTAAGAAATCCGGTAATCAAGCATTATGTGACGGTAGTCATAGCAAGTAGAAAGTGTACCCCACTGCGAGATAACTTAGCCTACGCCCAATCAGGAATGAGTGCTGGTAAAAAGATAATAGTGAAATTTGATATCTTCGGATTCTTTTAAATTACCGTTCTGACAATCATCATATGGATGTTGGACGGTATTTAAACGAAGCACTGAAGTTCAAGGGGCAAAATAGGGTCATGGTTGGCTGTGTGCTAGTGATCAGTCTGAATTACATAACTATAGATTGAAAGAGCAGAAATGAAAAAAAGTATTGCCTATGCTGCATATGAGCCAAATAAACCACTCGCTCCATTTCAGTTTGAACGAAGAGATGTGGGTGTGAATGATGTCCAGATAGAAATTTTATATTGTGGCGTTTGTCATAGCGATATCCATCAAGCCAGAAATGAATGGGGTAATTCTATGTACCCCATGGTGCCTGGACATGAAATTGTTGGTCGTGTCACTAAAGTGGGAAAGTCAGTAAATGAATTTAAGGTAGGCGATTTGGCAGGGGTGGGTTGCATGGTGGATTCATGCGGCCATTGCCCTGATTGCCAAGATCATCTTGAGCAGTTTTGTAATTCATGTGTTTATACCTACAACAGTCCTGACATACATAATGGATTAAGCACTTATGGTGGATATTCAGATTCTGTAGTGGTAGATCAGCGCTTCGTATTAAATGTTTCAGATAAGCTAAACCTGCCTGCAGTCGCACCACTTTTGTGTGCCGGTATCACAACCTACTCGCCACTGCGTCATTGGAATATAAAAAGAGGTGATCATGTAGGAATCGTTGGTTTAGGCGGACTTGGCCACATGGCTGTCAAAATTGCCCATGCGATGGGAGCATACGTTGTACTTTTCACGACGTCCCCGGAAAAGGCATTGGATGCGAAGCGCCTTGGAGCTGATGAGGTCGTTATCTCAAGGAACCAGGATGAAATGAGCAAAGTTTCTGGTACGTTAGATTTTATATTGAATACCGTTGCGGCTCCACATGATCTAGACCAATTTATGGCTTTGTTGAAACGTGATGGAACAATGTGTTTGGTAGGCGTTCCAGATAGCCCCCATCCAAGCCCGAGTATAGCCAATCTTATATTCAAACGTCGACAATTGGCTGGTTCGCTAATTGGTGGAATTAAGGAAACACAAGAGATGTTGGATTTTTGTGCTGAGCACAATATTACATCTGATATTGAATTAATCCCAATCCAGAAAATCAATGAAGCCTACGAACGCATTCTCAAAAGTGATGTAAAGTATCGATTTGTTATAGATATGGAATCATTAAAGTCGTAGTTGATTGTGGCCGTCTTTCCACAATGAATGTCGGGATTTCGGCCAAGCACCGATCATTTAAAAGAGCCCCCCACCGCAGCCATGCTTTCCTGAGTGGGGGATAGGTAATTTATCAAGCATTAGGCAAATGTTAATGCCTAACCAGGTACAATTAGTCGAAATCAAAATACTGGCTTAACGCAGATTTTGACAATCACTCTTCCAGAAGACTTCTTAACATCCAAGCGGTTTTTTCATGAATATCAAGTCGTTGAGTTAAAAGGTCAGCTGTTGGTTGATCATTAGCACTACCCGCCAAATTGAAAATCCGTCTAGCTGTTCTTGCAACCGCCTCATGCCCTTTAACCAATGTTCTGATCATATCAGTCGCTTTTGGGGGCGTGGCGGGTACATCTGGTAAAGAAGTCAATTTTGAGAATTGGTCATAAGAACCTGGTGCAAAATGCCCTAAGGAACGAATTCGCTCTGCAATTGGATCAACAGCATTCCATAGTTCGGTGTATTGCGCCATGAACATGACATGAAGCGTATTAAACATTGGGCCAGTCACGTTCCAATGAAAGTTATGGGTTGTTAAGTATAGGGTATAAGTGTCAGCTAGCAATTTTGATAACCCATCTGCAATAGCCTGACGGTCCTTTTCGTTAATGCCAATATCTATTTTATTAAGTTTGCTTGATTTATTTGACATGACTTTTCCTCTCGTATTCTAAGAATTACCGGTTTATTTGGTTAGAATTTGATTGATAAAATAATTTAAAATAAAGTTTCCTTTAATGTGCATCCTTTGTTTATGCATATTGTTACTCCTTATCTTTAGATTTTATTTACTACATTTGAATCCTGCAATCAGGTCACTAGCATGCATTATGTGGCGCCTATTTTAATAAATCCAATTTCTAATTTTTAATGAATTGATAAGTTTTATATATGAACCCAACCCGATGGTTTATATTGCATGAAGGTGTTCTGTTTGTGTTCATATTGAATGATGAATATCCATTCATTTTCAATCAGGAGTTTTAGAGTCTGATGCTTTTTTATGATTGAGGAAATTGTTTCCAAGGGAGCACTGATATATACGGACAACCGGATTGGTTGATGTCGCCAAGACCTGCCATCATGAATGGATTGCAATGGTAAGCCAACCCTTAAGTCCCCACCATTGCCTTCAAAAACACCAATATGATTGGCCACAACATTATGAAGCATCTTGTTGCCACTTCCATACATTTGGTTATCTGTGACCGAGGCATAATATTGGAGATTTATCCAGTTGGTAACAATCATTGGTGCTGTCATGATCTTTTCAAGTCCAGTTGCATCCGAGTCAAACATCGAATCATAGTCATGTAAAAAACTCCTGCCATCGAGGTCGATATCTTTGGTTAAATATCTTGGACCAATGATTAAAGATGCATTATTTGCCAGCCCCCACTCTGGTCTGAGTTGCGCCCAATCTTTACTTCTTCTAATAAAAAGTTGATTGAGCTTTTTTCCAGAGCTGGAATTTAATTCAAATTGGCTTGCTCTTTTTGTCTGGGCCAATTGTTTTGCAGAATCCAGCCATGACTGAATTTCTTTCGGAATAACGTCTTCGAACACGGTGATTTGATCTGTTGTGGTATTGTGTAAAGCCGAAACAAATACAGTCTCATCAGGGATTGAATAGTTGAGAAGATCCAGCTCTCTTCGCACGGAACGATGGTTAAGGATTTGGGCTAGCACTCTGGCGTTGATCTCACCTGATTGACCGCCACATGCGCCGCAGTCCAGACTTGATGAATGCGGATTATTGGATGACTGACTGCCATGTCCAACCAGCAGTACATATTTTGACCATGATTGCCTAAAGCCGATAGACTGCAATATGCCATATGCAAGTTCTGCCATTTCCTTGAAATCCAATTGCCTGCCTTCTCTTAAGATATCCCAAGTTACATTGTTAAATGATCTTGATGAGGAGACTTCCGAAGCTTTAAAAAGAGAGATAGATTTAAATATCCCAAATGACTCGACAAAGCCAAAAGCCGAGGGGGCAGATTCAGCGATTCGTTTCCATTTAAAACGCTTTAGAAAACTATCATTTTCTCTTTTATTAGGCTTAACAATCAGTGACGGTTTAAACAGACCTGGCAACTGAGGCGTTGACTCTGTACTTCCATTTTCAGAGTATGCGATGGGTAAGCCGAAGAATCCAGCAAAACCGTACGTTTGTATACCCGGGTCCTGACTTTCCAGCGCACGCCTAATGGGCTCTGATCTAACATCTATGCAAAAAACGGCCTGAAGAGAAGGCCTGTCGATTGGTATTTTATAACTTGATACAAGCTTTTTCTGAATCTCTTCCTGATAGGAGTATTCCAAAGCACGTTGAAATATCCATAACTTAGATTGGTATTCCTTACATTGTCTTTTAGAAACATGATAAATCTCGAATTGATCCATAACCAGTCTTTTGAGTTTTTCATACTGTCCTTTTGACTTCGATTTTATGTGCCTTAGAAGAATTAACTCCCAAGTTAGTCTGATTGCAGCAAGCTCAAGCAATAATTCGCTAGAAATCCCATTAAGTGTTGATTGCCATACTTTATATGCTATCCATGTTGCCCAGCCATAAACATCGACAAGAAGCGAGTAAACATATTCAGTAAGGTCTTCTTCAGAAAAAGGGAAGTCCAGAAACTCTTGTGAGAATGAATCGAAGGCATGTTCCAATGAATCAGGTAAATTCGCAAATTGAAGGTAAAATTCAGGCTCGTCCATGAGTGTGGAGATACCTTTATCACCAGAGAGCACATCCAGCCAACCTTGATACAATCCTAGAACTTGACTGGAGCAAGTGACCATTTGTTCTGGGTACTGAAAATATAGGGCACAAAACTGGCTGATTTGATGCACGATTTCGTCATGCCAAGGCATTTTATTCGAACGTGATGGATCATTATCGAGTAGGTCACCGATATGAAGCCATTTGCCGTTTATTTGAGAATCTGATTCTTGCAGAAACGCTAACAGATCTTCAAAGCTGGATTCGGAATTTAACTCATTCATTGCTTTGACAATGTGTTCCGGTTTTATCTGTTTTTCCAATAATTCACGGTAGTAGGATTTAGGCATAAGCAAATCAATATCGTTGATTGCCTTAAGACTGGCACTGACATTTTTTATATTCATGTCACGCCAGTTCCACCAAGGGTTAACTGCAATCGATTGATCCAGAGGCCAAGAAGGCGGTATGCGATCGCAAGCAGTTTTGACAGCATCAAGTAAGCTGTCGATTTTGTTCCTTTTTAGAATATTTTGAGAATTCATCAAGGTTGTTCCTTTGTATGATTGGTTATATTGGTTCGTTTTGGTATGGATATGGGCCATAGTCTGAGAGTGATCTTGGTTGACCATTCATCTAGATAGAATCCGGCATTCAGCAATCTGAACGTCCTTAGGGTGAGTGGTCTCCCTGGGTATAAATTGATCACAAGATAGACAAGGAATAGAAAAATCAAGAGGGAAGCTACCCAGAGGTCTCCAAGAAACAGATAGGTACTTCGATCGATGTTGATCCAGTGACCTGCAGTTGATTTGAGTATGGAGTAACTACTTACCATCAATAAAGCTGAAATCAGCATAATAAACCTGCTCTGATTGTTTCCTTGGAATGCAAAAGTGCAACTTAAGGCTAAGCCAATCAGCATCCAAGGACTAAATGGGGTTGTCATCCCCAATAGCGTTATCGAAGGAATCAATATTAAAGCAGTTAGGAAAGTAAAGATTACCCAAGTAGACAAACTTGTGGTTTTAAGCGGAGTATGAAGATCTTCTTTATAAAACTTTACAACTTCGCCTGCAGTCAAGAATGCGTGTGCCTTATAGAAAGAATGAGCAACTATATGCAGAAATGCAATGCCATATAACCCTAAGGCACATTCAACCAGCATCAACCCCATCTGAGATAAAGTTGACCAAGCCAATCTTACCTTGATGCTAACTCTCGTCATCATGATCAAGGCAGCTAGCACCATTGTTATGCCTGATATTAAAAGAATCAGAATTCTTGCGATTATCGAGTGATCAACAAGCACTGCGAATCTGAGAATTAGAAAGCCGCCTAAATTGATAATCCCAGCATGAAGGATCGCTGAAACCGGTGTGGGTGATTCAACCACCTGGATCAGCCAGCCATGCATAGGAAGTTGTGCACATTTAATGACTGCCACAATTGCTATCAAGATGGTTGCGGCTTGTATGTCCCAATCCATATTACTATTGGGATATTGACTGAGAATATCGCTTACATAAAATGTTTTATGATGATAGGCAAGAAGGCAGAAAGCGATGGCAAGCAGAGTCTCTGCTATTCTTGCAAAAATGAATTTCTTATGTGCTGCAAGAACTGCGCGATAACGTTCAGGATAAAAAGTGAGCAATTGATGCATGCTTAAACTAATCAAAACCCAACCCAACCAGAAACCAATCAAATGGTTACTGGATACTGTAAACATGACGGAAAAGACTGTAAGCATCAGCCAAAAAAGAAATCGCTGGTTGCTTTCATCATTCTCAAAATTGGATTTTGCGTAGCCAAGTACAACATAGGCGATAAGTTGTATCAAAACTAGCATTGATACAGAGAGGTGATCAAAGAGAAACAGGGTTGACTTTAAAATCATACCCGGATTAGCCAAAGCATTCGCTAAACCAAGCAGCGTCGAGATTAACCCTATAAGACTCAAACCACTTGCCAATTCCCACCTTAGATTGAAATTAGTGACGAAAAGTGCAATTAATGGAATGAATATGCTTATCAAAAAAAGGGACAAAGTGAAATTTTCAGACATGATTCCTAAAATCCTTAAAATAAATTTAAGGCAATTGTCTTAGGTTTCAACAATTAAGTATAATAGATAATTATTATCTTATCATTCTGTTTTATAGAACAATGGCGCGACTTAATTACCATCATTTATCCTATTTCTGGCAGGTTGCAAAGCTCGGAAATCTAACAAAAGCCGCAAATTTCTTGCATGTTTCTCAATCTGCATTGTCATCCCAGATCATGCAGTTTGAAGAGAACATGGGCGTTAGACTTTTTAACCGTGAAGGTAGAAAGTTAGTGCTTACTGAGATGGGGCACCTTACTTTTTCATATGCAGAGAGCATATTTAACAAAGGCAACGAGCTTGAATCTATCTTGCTCAAAGGCTTCAGGCCAGAAGAACTGATTATCAGGATTGGAATGTTGTCAACGATGTCAAGAAACTTCACGGAAGGTTTTATCGAGCCACTATTAAAGAGACCTAACATCAAATACATATTGGTTGCAAAAGACCAGACAAATTTACTTAATTCGCTAGCAAATCATCAGCTTGATGTTGCCCTTACAAATATTGAGGTGCGTGGAACAGATAAACAATTGTGGCAAAGTCAATTAATCGCTAGACAACCTATTAGCATCATTGGTCCTCCAGGTTTGAACCTGGGTAATCGGTTGACGGAAGGATATCAGGATCGTGAATGGGTGGTGCCTGTATCTGAAAGTGCTATCAGAACGGCATTTGACGGGTGTTGTGCACAATACCAGATCATACCTAAAATAGTTGGAGAGGCCGATGATATGGCAATGCTACGTTTGTTAGCGAGAGACAGTGGAGCGATAGCGGTCATGCCAGAAGTTGTTGTAAAGGATGAACTGAATCAGGGTAAACTACAAAAATATATGACGCTTGCTAACGTGTATGAGAACTTTTATGCCGTTTCAATAAAGAGACAATTGAATAATCCCATCATTTCAGAATTAATTAATAAAGCGATAAAAGTTCAATAAAAGCTTAAAGTAAGATTTTCTCTGGGATAATCTTGAAATGAGATTTGTCATTAAAATTTTTTAAAATGCTACGAGCTTTCGTTTTATCATCGATTCAAATTAAGGTAGAGGAATTTATCTGGGCTTGATTTAGTATTCATATCCAAGATAAACAAACTAAGCATTACAGAAACCAAGAGGGATAACTAAGTGACAGCAAAAAATACGTTAGTGGGCATCGTTAAGAATATCCAAACGCTTTATCGTTCCAGTTTAAGCCTGTCAATAACGATCACACTACTTATCGCACTAACAATTGGCTTGGCGGTTTTTCTATTTTTCTATACGGCTGCTCCTAATACAATAACCATTACCACCGGTCCTGAAGGAAGCATATTCAAAAAAAACGCTGAAAGGTATAAAGCGATTCTTGCAAAAGAGGGCATTACCTTGAAGATTGTTTATTCTGAAGGATCTGAAGATAACTTACACAAGTTGCTCGATAAAAAAACCAAGGTTGATGTTGGTTTTGTGCAGGGAGGGGAGACAAATGGACTCAATATAGACAATTTGATTTCGTTAGGTAGCGTCTCTTATCAACCGTTAATGATTTTTTATAACGGGAAACCAAAATCGTTGTTGTCTGAATTTAAAGGGCAACGCCTTGATATTGGCCAAATTGGAAGCGGTACGCATGATATTGCTCTGTCCCTGCTAAAGTTGAATGGAATCGAAGAGAAGGGCGACACAGTTTTTGTTGATAACCCTCCAAGCGAATCGATCAACGCATTGCTTAATAAACGTATCGATGCCCTTTTTGTGATGGGGGACTCGGCTTCCCCTGAGTTGATTCACAAATTACTTCATACGACTAACATTAATCTATTTAATTTTAGTCAGGCTGATGCATATACTAGAAAGGTTAATTATCTCCATAAAATGGATTTGCCTGCGGGGGCAATCGATTTTGGAAAAAACATCCCTTCTGAGGACCTGTTGCTAATTGGACCTACGGTAGAACTTGTAGCAAGGAAAGATTTCCATCCTGCTCTTTCGGATGCCCTGCTGGAAGCTGCAAGAGAGGTACATGGTTCACCTGGACTTATGAAAAAACGAGGGGAATTCCCGGCACCGATGGAACATGAGTTCCAAATCAGCCAAGATGCCATTCGATTCTACTCTACAGGTAAAAGTTTTCTATACAGAACCTTTCCATTTTGGTTTGCCAGCCTTATAAACAGAACCATTGCTTTTATCGTTCCTATCGGTTTACTGCTGATTCCGGGTATAAAGATCGCCCCTGCAATTTATAGGTGGAGAATACAATCGCGAATTTATCCATGGTACAAGAATCTGTTCGAAGTGGAACGGGAAGCGTTTAAAGATGATATACAGCAGAACAAGTTGGATGAGCTGATTGCTAAACTGGATGATATTGAAAATGCCGTAAATAAAATTAAGATCCCGGCTAATTATGGAGACTTGTTTTATGGGTTGAAGGGCCATATTAGCTATGTACGTGAGCGCTTGCTTTCGTTAAAGCTTAAGTCATGATTTGCTACAACATTGTTAATTGATATCAATTGCATGCAATTTAGGGGAAATGCTTTTTAAGCAATTTTCAGCCTCTTTATATTCCGGACATAGATCTTCTACAATTTGCCAAAATCTGGCTGAATGGTTCATTTCGCGCAAGTGAGCAAGTTCGTGGCAAATAACATAATTTATGATGTGAGGTTGTGCTTGAATAAGTCTCCAATTTATTCTGATTTCTCTTTTGGAATTGCAACTGCCCCAGCGCGCTTTGGCACTTGACAATAAAACCCTGGGTTTATCCTCACCAAGTCTTGTACTTAATATTTCTACTCTTCTGTTGAAGTCGTTGATCGCATAATTACGAAACCATTTTATAACTTGATTGGCTAATGAGGTTGAATCAATTGGTTGAGGCAAAGCAACGATTAGTTTCCTATTCATTAGCCTGGGCTTGCGTTTTCTATCGCTAGATATCACTTCGAGTTCAATTGCAGTTCCAAGCAAGCTAAGCTCCGTGCCGTTTTCCCATAGAATTGGCTGAATCATGTTATTTGAACGATCTATCAGCTTCTTTTGAATCCACTCGGATTTGGATATCAATAAACCTTCTAGTTGCAACTGAGAAATTCTTTTTGGTGCGTGCACAACGAGTCCTTGAGCACTGATTCTTAAACCGACAGTTTTACGAGGTCGACGTTCAAGTTGATATGGTATTTGCTCGCCATTTAAGAGTGTTAAGAGAAATTGGCTCATTTTGAATGCAATTGATTAACTTCTTTTTCAATCCAGTCTTCTATACTTCGATTTAAAGCATCCGGTTTAATGTTTTCAGTAAAGATTGGTTTTCCAATCTTTACTGAAATCGTTCCAGAACGTTTAAGAAAAGAATTTTTTGGCCAAAATTCTCCGGCATTATGAGCAACAGGGATAACGGTTGCTTTGGTATGCGTAGCAAGCCACGCTCCTCCAATATGATATTTGCCTCGACTGCCGGGTGAAGTTCGGGTGCCTTCAGGGAAAATAACTACCCACAAACCTTTTTCTAAACGGTCTTTACCCTGAGAAACCAGTTGCTTGAGTGCTTCCCGGCCAGCTTGGCGATCAATTGCGATTGATTCGAGAGCGGCAAAAGCCCAGCCTAAAAAGGGAACCCAAAGGAGCTCTCGCTTCATTACCCAGATTTGAGGAGGAAAAATTATCTGAAATGCAATGGTTTCCCAGGCGGATTGGTGTTTTGAAAGAACGATGCAGGCATGGGAAGGAATGTTCTCCGCGCCTTCAACCTCAAAGTCTAAGTTACACGTAATCGAGAGCCACCAAATCGTAATGTAAGCCCAACTGCTCACGATTCTTGACCGGGTGACTGGAGGTAACGGGTACAGTAAAATTGCAAGAATACAGAATGGTGGGGTAATGATTAGCATACCAATGCTAAAAAGAAATGATCTAAAATAAATCATAATTAACTAATGCGTCTCTTGAATGATATATTTTACAGCTTCTGCCAAGTCGGCATATACAAGTGTCCCTTCAGGTAGATTATCATTCTGAAGGGTTTCTAACCCCTTGCCTGTTTTAACAAGTATGGGTTTACAACCTACATTCACTCCAGCAACAAGGTCTCTTAGAGAGTCACCTACACACGGAACACCAAGAAGGTTTATACCAAATCGACGACCAATATCTTCAAACATCCCAGAATTTGGTTTGCGACAGCTGCAATTGTCTTCATTTGCATGGGGACAATAAAAAACTGCATCTATCCTTCCACCTAGTTGTCCTAATGCCCGGTACATTTTGTCATGGATTGCATTTAGCGTAGCCATATCGTATAGACCCCGACTGATTCCAGATTGATTGGTTGCAACGGTGACGCGATACCCATTCTGATTTAGAAGTGCGATAGCTTCCAAGCTACCGGGAATAGGGATCCATTCGTTTGGGTTCTTGATGAAATGAACGGAATCAAAATTAATAACACCATCACGGTCTAATATAATCAGTTTCAAAATTATCCTGCCAGCTTTGACAAATCAGCAACGCGATTCATTGCCTGATGAAGTTTATTAAGCAAACTAAGACGATTTTCCTTTAATAATTGATCATCCACATTAACCATCACCTCATCAAAGAATCTATCGACTGGCGCTTTTAATTCAGCTAATAGTTTAAGAGACTCCGTGAATTCACCTGAATTGAACAAAATGTCAGCTTTAGGTTTGATGACAGAGATAGCTTGTGCAAGCTGCTGCTCAGCCGGTTCTTTAAGCAGTTCTAGATTGATCTCGGAGTTTTCTTGGATTGAGGATTTTTTCAAAATATTACTTACCCGTTTGTTAGCAGCTGCGAGTGCAGGTGCTTCGGCAATGTGGGAGAAAATTCGAACGGCTTCAATTTGTTTGGGTACATCAAAAAGGAATTGCGGCCGAATTGAGAGTACGGCTTCCACTTCTTGTGCGGAATACCCTTGTTCACGCAAATTACTTGACAGTCTTTCATAGATAAAGTCCGTCAATACTGATTCTGCTTGAGAAGCATTCTTTTCAAATAAGCTAAATGCAATGGATATCAACTCATCTAAGCTTAATGGAAGTCTCTTTTCTATTAATAGTCGGACAATACCCAATGCCTGCCTTCTCAGAGCAAAAGGGTCTTTGTCGCCTGTAGGGATTTGACCAATACTAAAGAGACCAGCAAGGATTTCAAGCTTATCAGCCAATGCAACTACCACACCGACATCGTTTCTAGGAATGCTATCGCCAGCGAATCTAGGTTTGTAGTGGTCTTCTATTGCATATGCAATATCTTCATCCAACCCTTCATGAATTGCATAATAACGCCCCATGATTCCTTGTAGTTCAGGAAATTCTCCAACCATGTCCGTGAGAAGATCTGCTTTGGAAAGTTTTGCGGCCATTGCAGATTGAGTTAAACGATCCCCTCCAAGTTTTTGAGCTATTATTTCTGATAGCCGAGTAACACGGGTTGATCGATCGCCTTGAGATCCAAGCAAGTTGTGATAAACAACTTTATTTAAATTAGCTAATCGAGACTCTAGCGTTCTTTTTCTATCCTGATTGTAGAAGAATTTTGCATCCGCTAGTCTTGGGCGAACGACCCGTTCATTACCAGAAATGACTTTTGAAGGATCATTGGGTGAAATGTTAGATACGATTACAAATTTATTTGTAAGCTTTCCATTACTGTCTAATAAAGGAAAGTATTTCTGATTCGCTTTCATTGTAAGAATCAGACATTCCTGAGGAACTTCCAGGAACTCATCCTCAAACTTACCAAGCAATAAGTTTGGACGTTCAACCAGAGCTGTAACCTCATCAAGCAAAGCATCATCTAAGATGGGTTGTAGGCCTTCACTTCCTGAAATTGATGCGAGATGCTTGATAATAAATTCTCTTCGCTTATCAAAACTTACGATCACCCCCCCTTGTTTTAACATGACACTTTCGTATGAGTCTGCATCTGGAATAACAATATTTTCGGAAGCGGCTTCAAAACGATGGCCTTTGGTGTGATTACCTGACTTCAAACCCAATACGTGAATTGAAATTAATTCTTTGCCGTGAAGCGCAATCAGCCCATGAGCCGGTCTAACGAAATTAACACTTTCCCAGCCGTCTTCCAATTGATAAGTCATTACCTTTGGAATGGGTAGTTTTGATATGGCTACGTCAATTGCATTTTGTAATCCAGAAGTTAAGGAGCATCCTTTCTGAATCGCATCCAAGTAAAGCAAATCGGCTTTGCCATCGCTTTCCTTCCTGAGGCTGCTAAAGACTGAAATATCTTGACCAAGACTGCCTAGTTTTTTTATTAGGGTGGCAGTGGGGTTCCCGGCCACGTCTATCCCAACACTTGCAGGCATCAATTTATGGGAAACGTGAGTATCTTCTGCTTGGCTTAAAATGTTGGTGATATGAACGGCTAGTCTTCTTGGTGTCGAAAAAGATGTGGATTGGGAGTCGGATCGAGCCAGTCCCTGGGTCTTTAACGAATCGAAAATTAAACTGGCGAATGATTCGCCGAGCTTATTGAGAACTTTCGGAGGTAACTCTTCTACCAAGAGCTCAATTAATAGATTACTCGAGATCATGCTTCTGCTTTCTTATTTTGTTCTAGATGAGCCAATACTTCATTTGCCCATTTTTCAGGTGCCATTGGAAATCCAAGTCGGGCACGACTTTCAAGGTAACTTGATGCGACTGACCTGGCCATATTTCTAATTTTTCCAATATAAGCAGCGCGTTCAGTAACTGAAATTGCCCCCCTGGCATCAAGTAGGTTAAAAGTATGAGCTGCCTTAAGAACCTGTTCATAGGCAGGCAGTGCTAGTTTGTTATGTATTAGATTGTGTGCCTGAGATTCATGGGCTGCGAAAGCGGTAAATAGGAAATCTGTGTCAGAAAATTCAAAATTATAGGTGGACTGTTCAACTTCATTTTGGTGGAACACATCGCCATACTTTAAATCAGGATTTCCATTCAAGCCTTTTGAGTATATGAGGTCGTATACGTTATCAACGCCTTGTAAATACATCGCAAGTCTTTCAAGGCCGTACGTGATTTCTCCTGTGATGGGTTTGCAATTTATACCGCCAACCTGCTGAAAGTAAGTGAACTGTGTCACTTCCATGCCATTTAACCAAACCTCCCATCCCAGACCCCATGCTCCAAGGGTAGGATTTTCCCAGTCGTCTTCAACAAAGCGTATGTCGTTTTCCTTCAGGTTAAAACCCAAAGCCACAAGTGACCCAAGGTAAAGGTCCAGAATGTCTGCAGGGGCTGGTTTGAGAACAACTTGGTACTGGTAGTAGTGCTGAAGTCGGTTCGGATTCTCGCCATAACGACCATCCTTAGGTCGTCTGCTTGGTTGAACATAAGCGGCCTTCCAAGGTTCGGGTCCTAACGCCCTTAGAAATGTAGCAGTATGAGAAGTGCCTGCTCCTACCTCCATATCGTAGGGTTGAAGAAGCGCGCACCCTTGTTTATCCCAATATTGTTGGAGAGTAAGTATTATTTGCTGAAAGGTTAACATGGGTATTTTTTTGAAATTATTAACAAGTAAGATTTTACCCTAAATAAGCCATTTAGTTAGGTAGATGGAGAATTTGGTTGAAGATTACCTGGTCAAGTCCAAGTCTACGAATCAAAGCATAATGACATTCAGTTCCACATCAGCGATTGAGGTATCTTAATTTTCATGAAGGTATTCTTATTTTGCAAGCAGATGAATAGAAATCCCAGAAAAATAGTTAACAGAAATGCATCATTCCCCCAGATCATGTATGGCGTGACGCCAACGTAACCCTGTGCTTGGCCAAAAAGAGTCATGGTTTTGAAATGGGGGGCGTGAGAGATGATTTGACCGTTTTTATCTATGATGGCCGTAGCGCCGGTGTTAGTGCTTCTTAAAAGCATCCTGCTTGTTTCCATTGCCCTTGCCTGAGATATCTGCAGATGCTGATACGAAGCGACAGAGTTTCCATACCAGGCATCATTGCTGGCATTGATTAGGATGCTTGCTTCTGGAAGTTGACGAATAATTTCTTCACCAAAGACATCTTCATAACAAATATTCAAAGCAATCTTTTGACCATTTATGCTCATTGGCCTTTGCTTAATGCCACCGCGCGAGAGATCGCTTAGTGGCATGTTCAGCCAGTCTCGGTATATCCAGCCAAAAACTGATTTTAAGGGAATAAATTCTCCAAATGGGACCAGATGGGATTTACGATAGTATTGACTTTCGTCTTTTCCGATATTGATCATGCTGTTATAGTAAGAATTGTTATTAACTTCCACAGCACCAATAAGAAGATTGATGTCATGGGCTTTAGCTAACTGTGTAAAGGGCTGGAGTTGTTCTTCTGGGTTGCTTTCAATGAATACAGGCAAAGCCGTTTCTGGCAGGATGATAAGTTGAGGAGGGGTTCTGAATGATAGGCTTTGACTGATCATCGAGTAGTACAAGTCTATCGTTTTAAGCGTGACATCCTTATCCCATTTTATGTCTTGGGAAACATTGCCTTGCAACAGCGCAACTCGGATTGGACCTCCTGATGGTTTTGACCAGTCCACTTGTCCTAATAACGAACCCGATAACCATAGAAGCGATATAGCAAAAATGGATTTCTTGCGTGTTGATTGATTCATTATGAGTAATAATAGCGTTGAGCTTAATGCGGTTACCAAGGAAACGCCGTAAATGCCAAAAACTGGGGCATAGTTCGCCAGTGGACTGAATGGAACTTGAGAATACCCAATGGAAAGCCAGGGAAATCCAGTGAAAATCCAAGAACGCACCCAATCTGAAAAGGCCCAGAACAGCGGAGCACAAATTAGTAACGATCCAGATCTTTTTGAAAAGTAAGCAACGGTCATTGGGAAGATTGCAAGAAACCCGCATAGGCAGAATGTAGCAAAACCAGCCATCCAAAATGGCATGCCTCCGAAGTCATGAAGGCTAATATAGATCCAGTATATACCTGTGCAAAAAAACCCAAGCCCGAAGAGTAATCCTAATAAGGCAGCTTCGTGATTGGATTTTGCGTTCTTCCACAAGTGGAATGCACCTGCAAGAACCAATATTGGAATTGGATAATAATAAAAGGGTGCAAAACCGAATACAGAAAGACTTCCCAGCAGGACGCTGATTAGATATTTATACCGTTGAAGCATGATTCTCAAGTTTCATCCTGATACGATTCCGTATTCATTTGACTTAGTAATGCAATATAAATATAGTTTATTGCGTTTATCATGTCATGACCTAAAAAAAGGAAAAAAAATGAGTATAGCATCTGAGTTTAAGCAATTCGCTCTAAAAGGTAATGTGATGGATCTGGCTGTGGGTGTGATTATTGGTGCAGCCTTTGGTAAGATTGTAGATTCACTGGTAGGTGACATCATCATGCCTATTGTTGGCAAGGTAATTGGTGGTCTGGATTTCTCGAATATGTTTATCAAGCTTTCCGATATACATAATGATATTCCACAGACTTACGAGGCCCTGAAGAAAGCTGGTGTGCCCCTTTTGGCTTATGGTAACTTCATCACCATCGTTCTCAATTTTATTATCATGGCATTCGTCATTTTTGTGATCGTCAAACAAATGAACAAACTTAAAAAGGACGAACCAGCAGCTCCCCCAGCAGCGACGCCCGAAGACATTTTGCTACTTAGAGAAATACGAGACAGTCTAAAGAAATAATAGTATCAAGCTAACTGCTTGCTGGAGAATAAAAAGGTAAGGGTTCCCTTTTTATTCTCTTTAAAGCAAATCATATATCAGACATTGATGAAGAAACTTCAGAAGCCGGTGCCTCATTTTGAGGCTCCTCTGAATTGCTTGGCTCTGGTGCAGTGCCATCATTGTTCATAAATACAATCATTACAACCTTATCGCCAACGAAATCGAGTTCGGTCGTTTGGTAGACTGCACCTTTGTCATCTGTATTAAGGTTATGATAGTGCCAAACGGATGCGATGACCTTTCCTGAGTCCGCTACTAGATCGTCAGAGTTGCTTGGCTGGCCGAATTGCGCTAAAACTTTTGTTTTATCCGCTCCCTCCATGTGATCCAGAAATTCTTTTTCAGATGTCGGGATATTGCTGTTTGTTGACGCCAGGGTTGTTGGATCCGCGTGGGAAACACCTGCAATAACTAAAAGTGATGCTAACAGTATGGATTTCATAATAACGCTCCTTTAGAGGTTGGTAACGATAACGGCCTGCTTGCCATTTAACTGTGAGCTTAAATCTCCTTTTTCGTTCCTCCAAAAAACAACTTAATTATCCTTCTCTTCTTCCTTTTGCTCTCGTTCCACTAACATTGAGTACAATCTTCTGCTATCTGAACGAAGCACTGTTATATTTAGATTTCCTAAAACTATTTGCTCTCCGCGCTTTGGAAGGTGTCCAAATTTATTAACTACGAGTCCTCCTATTGTAGAAAACTCCTCATCACTAAATTCTGTTCCTAGAGCCTCATTGAAGTCTGCTATTTCTGTGAGGGCCTTAACTCTGAATAGTCCTTTCGCATCTTTAATGATATTGTCCTCAGTTTCATCGAAGTCGTATTCATCCTCGATGTCACCAACAATCTGCTCAAGTACATCTTCAATCGTCACCATTCCTGCCACACCACCATATTCGTCAACAACGATGGCAATGTGGTTTCTATTGCTTCTGAATTCCTTTAACAAAACATTTAGCCGCTTTGATTCCGGGATAAAAACAGCAGGCCTTAGCATATCTCGAACATCGAAATCCTCACCCGCGTAATATCTTAGTAAATCCTTAGCAAGCAATATGCCAATTATGTGATTTTTATCTTCATCAATAACTGGAAACCGGCTATGAGCCGTTTCAATTACAAAAGGAATAAACTGTTCGGGAGCATTCGTAATATCAATGACATCCATTTGAGAACGAGGGATCATTACGTCACGCACTTGCATTTCAGAGACCTGCAGAACGCCTTCAATCATGCTGAGAGCATCCGCGTCAAGAAGGTTCTTGTCATACGCCGAATGGAGTTGTTCAATGAGTTGCTCTCGGTCTTCAGGTTCCCTAAGCAAAAAGTTACTGATGCGTTCTAACCATCTTCGCTTGTCAGGTTCAGACATAAATAGAGTATTCCTTTATTATTTGAACTTAAGAATATGGATCAGCATATCCCAGATTTGTTAAAATTTGAGTTTCAATCGACTCCATAAGCTCTGCCTCTGCACTGGATTCATGATCATAACCGTGCATATGCAGGATGCCATGCACAGTTAGGTGTGCAAAATGTGCTTCCAGAGATTTATTCTGCTCTTTCGCCTCACGTGATACTACAGGAGCGCAAATAACAATGTCACCAATTAGGTGAGGTTCTTCCGATAGATTAAAAGTTAGAACGTTTGTAGCATAATCCTTCCCGCGAAAAGTCTGGTTAAGCATCAGGCCTTCTGGCTCATCCACGATTCTAAGCGTAACTTCCGAATCAATACGTATGGTTTTTCGCGCCCATTTTCTGAAAAGCGTTTTGCTCGGAATATTGTCAATTATTGATGCCTGCTGAATTTCCATAATGAGTTTTGGCATGTTGAATATCAGCCTTTTTCATTTGAATTAGCATGCTTAGTATTTTCGAATTGTTCATAGGCATTGATGATCTTTTGAACCAAGGGATGCCTGACCACATCTTCAGACAGGAAATGTGTAAAAGCAATTCCGCGAACTTCCTTAAGCACTTCTTTGGCTTCAATCAATCCACTTTTTTGCCCACGTCCCAAATCGATTTGTGTGACGTCACCCGTTATTACAGCCTTTGTTCCAAAGCCGATTCGAGTAAGAAACATTTTCATTTGCTCCGGAGTGGTATTTTGGGCCTCATCCAAGATAATGAAACTTTGGTTGAGCGTCCTTCCGCGCATATAGGCTAGGGGCGCAACCTCTATCGCTCCTCGTTCGAACATTTTGTTTACGGTATCGTACCCTGCCAGATCGTAAAGCGCGTCATACAAGGGGCGAAGGTATGGGTCGACTTTTTGTGACAAATCCCCTGGTAGAAAACCGAGTCGTTCCCCCGCCTCTACGGCAGGACGCACCAAAACAATGCGTTTAACTTTGTCGCGAGTCATGGCATCGATCGCACTGGCTACTGCAAGATAGGTCTTACCCGTGCCTGCTGGACCAATTCCAAAGGTAATGTCAAAGTCTTGAATTTGCTGAAGGTAGCTTACTTGTCTAGCAGTTCTGCCATGTAAATCCTGTCTTCTGGTCATAAGAACAGGCATGGCAACCGTGATGTCTTCAGGTTTAAGCTTATGTAATTCAACTAAACCCAATTGAATATCTTCAAGACTTATCGGTTTCTTGCTTCGCTCGTAAAAATTCTCGATCAATTGAATAGCTAATTGAATATTCTCTTTGTCACCCGAAAGCTTGAAATGAGCTCCCCGCCTGGCAATTCCCACATCCAGGGCATCTTCAATCTGTTTCAAGTTTTCATCCAAAGCGCCACACAAGTTAGCGATTCGGTGATTATCTTCAGGATTTAACGTAATTTCCATTATTGTTTCACAAGTTCACCACGTAATCGGCGTGGGTTAGAGACGTCAGTAATTTTAACCATACTAAACTGGTTGATAAGATCCTTGCCGCCCATAATATCGACAATCCGATTGTTGTCAGTTTTACCAGCGATTTCATTCGCGTTTTTCCAGGAGACTCCTTCAATTAGGACGCGTTGAACAGTTCCTAGCATTTCCTCACTGATTTTTTTGCCTTGCAATTCATTAATTCGTTGCAATTTGCTTAATCTGGCGAGTTTTAGCTCGGTTGGTGTGTCATCATGCAAGAAAGTAGCCTTTGTGCCTGGCCTTGGGCTATAGAGAAAACTGAAGCTGTTATCAAAACCAATATCTTGTATCAGTTTTATGGTCGCTTCAAAATCACTCTCGGTTTCACCTGGAAAACCAACAATGAAATCGGATGTGAAAGTCATTTTAGGATTGGCTTTTCTTAATTTTCTGATGATGGATCTGTACTGTAACGCGGTGTAATTCCGTTTCATTGCCATCAAGACCTTGTCAGAGCCAGCTTGTACCGGCAAATGTAAATGGGCGGCCAGTTTTGGAATGTTGGCGAAGCAGGAAATAAGTGCGTCAGTCATTTCGTTGGGATGACTGGTTGTAAATCGAATTCTTTGAATTTGAGGAATATCCGCAATGTGGTCTATAAGGTAAGCCAGATCTGCCAATTCTCCGTTATCCATTGTGCCCTGGTATGCATTTACGTTTTGACCTAGCAGGGTTATTTCTTTCGCACCGATTTCAGAAAGTTGGATAACTTCTGTCAATACATCGCTGAACGGCCTTGACACTTCTTCTCCACGAGTAAAGGGAACAACGCAGAAGCTACAATACTTACTGCAGCCTTCCATGATCGATACGGATGCACTTGCGCCTTTAAGAGTTGGAACTGGTAAGCGGTCGAATTTTTCAATTTCTGGGAAACTAATATCTACCTGGGGCATGCCGGAAGATTGTTTTCTCTTAATCATATCAGGAAGTCGATGCATGGTTTGAGGCCCAAATACTAAATCGACATAGGGTGCGCGCTCGATTATATTCGCCCCTTCCTGAGAGGCAACGCAACCTCCTACCCCAATGACTAAATTAGGATTTTTGTTTTTCAAAGGGATAAAACGGCCTAGCAGGCTAAATACTTTTTCCTCAGCTTTTTCTCGAACCGAACAAGTATTTAACAAAACAACATCAGCCTCATCGACATTTTCCGTTTGAACCATATTATCTGAAGATCGAAGCATGTCCATCATTCTAGACGAATCGTATTCATTCATTTGGCAACCAAACGTTTTTACGAAAACTTTCTTTGGGTTTTTTTTTGAGATTGGGTCCATGTTTAGGCTGACAAGTTAGTGGCATTCAATAGCCAAATTAAGATAATGGACTTTGATATGGTTTTGTGAGGCAAATTTTCTTATAAAACAGTATGCTGAATGCTAATTGTAGCTTAGGTGCTACAGAATGCCAATGACAGGTTAAAATGTGCACATGGAAGCCTTGCCAATATTTATAAAAATCTCGGGTCAACGATGTGTCGTCATCGGTGGTGGAGAGGTCGCGACTCGAAAAGTTAAACTGTTGTTGAAGGCTAATGCAGACGTGATCGTTATCGCTCCAGATATAACTCTAGAATTATCCGATCTTGTTGAAATAAACAAAGTCAGTCACATAAAGGAGTCATTCTCACCTCGGCAATTGGATGGTTCTATAATAGTTGTTGCTGCAACGGATGACGAAGCAATAAATGCACTGGTATCCAAAGAGGCAAAATCGAGGAATATTCCTGTAAATGTGGTGGATTCGCCGGATTTATGCAGTTTTACAATGCCTTCCATAGTTGATCGTTCTCCCATCGTTATCGCTATTTCGAGCAGTGGCGCTGCCCCGGTCCTCGCGAGGCTGATCCGATCAAAAATTGAAACGATGATTCCGATAGCCTATGGACGTCTTGCTAATTTGGCCAGAGACTATCGGGAAAAGGTAAAAGAGACATTTGGGTCATCCCAATCCCGAAGAATTTTCTGGGAAGATGTATTTCAGGGAAGCATTGCAGAACAGGTCTTTTCAGGTCGGGAAGACGTAGCCAGAAAGTTATTGGATATCGCGATATCCAATTCAGAGATTAAGTCTTTTCATGGGGAGGTTTATCTAGTCGGAGGCGGGCCAGGGGATCCAGATTTACTAACTTTTCGTGCTTTAAGACTGATGCAGCAGTGCGATGTCTGTGTATATGACAAATTGGTGAGTACTAAAGTCTTGGAGCTTGTAAGGCGTGATGCTGAATTAATCTATGTTGGAAAAGCAAGGGATCAGCACACACTTCCTCAGCAGGAAATCAATCAACTTCTCGTTAGGTTGGCTAAAGAGGGGAAAAGAGTATTGAGACTCAAAGGTGGCGATCCGTTTATTTTTGGTCGGGGAGGGGAGGAAATTGAGACATTGATGGAAAATGGAATTCCGTTCCAAGTTGTGCCAGGGATCACTGCTGCAAATGGAGTGGCTAGCTATGCAGGTATTCCCCTGACACACCGTGACTACGCTCAAACCTGTATATTTACAACCGGCCATCTTAAGGACGGAACTGTGGAATTAGACTGGGAAACACTGGTGCACCCAAGGCAAACTGTTGTGATCTATATGGGCTTGCTTGGGGTTGAGGTGATCTGTAAAAAACTAATTCAATACGGTCTTGCTCCAGAAACGCCAGCAGCAGTTATCCAACATGGCACGCTTCCAAGTCAAAAGGTGGTTACTTCGGATTTGGAGAATCTCTACGCCGCTGTTAGCAATGCAAACTTGAAGCCTCCATCGATTATCATTGTCGGCGATGTTGTAAGATTGAGAGCTAAGCTAGCTTGGTTCGAAGGTGAGGGATCATCCCATCATCAAGACCATTAATCGTGGCCTGGCAAATGCATGTGCGGGCAATTCTTTTATTGGACAATGAGGACAGAATTTCTCGCAATGCGCTGAAATCCAACTGTCTTCGGGCTATTTAAACAAATTATCAAATGGGAATGGTAAGCTTGGCCTCGAGTCCGCCCTCTTTTCTATTGTGTAGGGTCAATTGGCCTTTGTGAAGTTTGGCAATGCGATCACAAATTGCTAAACCCAGTCCGCTTCCCCCCTCGTTACCTCGTGCTGTATCCATTCTTTCAAAAGGGCGCAATAAGCGTTTAAGGTGCACTTCAGGGATGCCCGGTCCGTTATCCAATACACTGATCTCCAGCGATTCAGCATTGATTTTTGTTGCAATGGTCACTTCCTTGCTTCCATAAGCAAACGCGTTGTTGATTAAATTGCTGAGAAGTCTTTGGATCGCAAGAGGTCTCAAGCCAACAAGGTGTGTTGGGGACAATTTCAAAATCAGTCTTTTACCTGCGCGCGTGTGGCGTTGATATATTGATTTTAGAAGGGCATTGATATCTATCATTTGTGTCGCCTCCCCCTCAACTCCGCGAACAAAATCCAGAAACTGATTAATGATGTTGTCCATATCTGTAATGTCTTGCACCATTCCGGATTTAAGACTGGAAGTTTCTTTGTCAGGCAGCATTTCTACCGACAGACGCAGTCTAGCCAGAGGGGTACGTAAATCGTGAGAAATGCCTGCTAAAAGCAACGTTCTTTCAGCATCAAGTCTTGCTAGGGCATCGGTCATCTGGTTAAAAGTCCTGCTAACTTCCCGTAATTCATCGATTCCCTCCTCAGGCAACTGAGGGGGAATTTCACCACTACGAACTCTGTCAGCTGCTTTTGCAAGCAGTCTTAACGGCCTGTTGATGCGTTCAGCAATAATGTAGGCTCCAAGCAGTGATAGTAAAATTACCAAGGCGCCCCAATTGAGCCATTGCCAGGGAAAATGTCGCTCTGCCTGAATTCTGGGTATCACAACCCAGTAATCGTCTTGATCGATATTAAAACTGACCCACAACCCAGGAACCCCAAAATGGTTGATGGCAACCAAGGTGTCCTTGCCCAATGTGGAACGAATTTTTTCTGCAAGAATTTTAATGAAGGGATCATTAGGTAGTGGTTCTATTTCTTCGAGAATGTCCGCTGCGTAGACCCTTACACCCTCTTTGCCTGATAGTTCGGAAAGCAGTGCCAGTCTTCGATTCTCATGGGATGCTAACAGGGAAGCTTTTGTGAAATTGACGATGGTTATCGCTTGCAAGGCTGCGGCGACTGCTCGAGGTTCTCTTTCGAAATAGTCAAATAGCTTCAATGCGGCAAATTGCCCTATGAAAAGCAATATTGCTATGAGCAACATCACGCGAGCAAGAAGTGTGCGGGGAAGAATGATCAATTTGATTCAACGTTCTGAAAATTGATTGGCCTTAGGGCATCAACTTTTAGAGGTTTCTCCATCAGGAATGAAGACATAACCAAACCCCCACATCGTCTGAAGAAAACGGGGGTGGGACGGGTCGCTCTCTATGAGTCTCCTAAGCCTTGAGACCTGAACGTCAATACTCCTGTCAAACACATCTAATTCTCTTCCTCGAGCCAATTGCATCAATCTGTCCCGCGAAAGGGGCTGTCTTGGGTTGTCAACAAAAACCTTTAGTAGCGCGTATTCACCACTAGTAATAGTTATGTTCTCACCATTTTTGCTTAAACTCCTAGTGGATGGGGAGAAAATAAATTCCCCGAACTTGATTGATTCTGAATCCAGACCCGGTGCACTGGGGGGGGTAAGGGATTGTCTGCGCATGATTGCGTTTATACGTGCAAGAAGTTCTCTGGGATTGAATGGTTTTGGCAGATAATCATCCGCTCCCATTTCAAGCCCGATGATCCGATCCACTTCATCTCCACGGGCGGTTAGCATGATGATAGGCATCATGTTTCCAGAGCTGCGAATTCTTCGGCAAATAGCCAATCCATCTTCCCCAGGTAACATCAGATCCAATACCAACAGGTCGACGTGTTCATGTTTAAGAACGTTATCCATTTCAACAGAATCGGAAACAGCTTGTATCGTGAATCCTTGTTCCGTCAAATAACGCTGCAAGAGTTCTCTCATGCGTAAATCATCATCGACCATCAGAATTTTTCTTATGGTGAAAGCTTGATTCGGATTGTTTTGTATTGGTTGATTACTCATAAAAATGAGCCCTTCATGGAATTTGTTTTCGCGTTAATTGTCTAGGCATATTATACGTTGAAGGTGGAATTTTTGCTGTTACAATTTTTTACAATCAGGGATGAACCTGAAACATTCGATTTACATTAATGCTTCATCATTGTGGGTTTTATAATTAAATTGCAACGTTATCTGATTGTTAAGGCTAATATTTTTTATGATGAGATTGGTTGTATGGCAAATTGCTTTATTCGGAATGTTATTTGCAAGGAAATGTTCCAATGCTAATTGCACGTAAAATCTGTGTATACCATATTTGCACTGCAATTACCCTTGCAGCTTGTTTTGGATTCTCCCAGTTGTTATCGGCTGCTCCCAGAGAAATTCAAAATGGTTCGGAAGAACTTTCAAACGGCAAGTCGTCAGAGAATGAGGAGCAGGAATCTACTTCACATAAGTCTCCTCCGGTCGGTGTGAATATAGATGAGAACATTAGACTAAGGCGTGATCTGGACGAATATTCCAGGACGGTTGATCCGGCTCATGTTCAGATAGAGGAACGTCGGAGAGTCATGCATCAGCGCTTGCAAGAGCGTTTCAACCAGACTGACAAAGACAATGATGGTTCCATATCAAGAGAAGAGGCTGCTGATCTTATGCCCCAGGTTGCAAGGCATTTTAATTCAATCGATCTCAATAATGATAATGAAATCACGTTAGATGAATTAGAAGCGCTTGAGACTAAAATCATCGAACGCCAGCGAGCTATCTCGGCCAAGGCGCCTGAATCTGAAGTCGATGCTGATTCGAGCGATAGTTCGACGACTAAGCACAAGAATAAAAATGCCATGTTGAATAACCATAAGCCCACCATGTAGTTAAAAAAATCCTTACTCGTTTTATCATTTTGTCGCCGTATGACGACACCAATTCGCAAATAGCTTCATTCATTTCCTACAGATTACATTCTTATCTAATTTATCTTTATGATTTATATAGAATTATATAGGGTGGTCCATTTCTTGCGTTTTTGGTTATGCTTTTGATTATTTTCTTGGAGTATTTAATTTATGTATTTGAATCGACGTCTTATCGTAATCGTATCTATTTTGGTTTTATTAAGTGGTTGTACATCACTTTCAACTCGTCAAAAGAACGCAGCAATCGGAGCCGGTATAGGTGGTGTTGCAGGGGCAATATTAACGAACGGGAGTGCTTTTGGGACGGTGGGTGGAGCTGCCATTGGCGGCGTCATTGGTCATGGTTTTGATGAGATTACCAGTAAGAAAAAATAGAAGATGTCTGTTATTGGAGACAATTTAACTGTCTGAAATAAAGGCACAATCGATTTTATTTGATTAAGCTGTCTTGATTATGAGACAGATAAAGATTGTTCAATACGTTCCTTTCAACAAGGGTGATGCAAATTAGGTATGATGATGCATCATGGAATTAGAAATAAAAATTGAATCCGGCATCAGTCGAATACCTTCAAGAGACTGGAATGCCCTTGTTGAAAGCGAATCTCCCTTTCTCAGCTATGAGTTCTTATCTGCGTTAGAACAATCCAATTGTGTTGGTGCCACGTCAGGCTGGCAGCCGATACCAGTACTTGCCTATCAGGATTCCGTTCTGGTCGGTGCGGTACCTTTGTATCTAAAAGAGCACTCATATGGAGAATATGTCTTTGATTGGTCTTGGGCAAATGCCTATCAAGCTAATGGGTTGGCCTATTATCCAAAATTGCTGTCAGCGATACCGTTTACGCCAGTTAGCGGTTCAAGGCTCATAAGTCATGACTCTCATGTTCAGGGAGCATTGGCGAAGTTTATTTCCGAACAAATCGATAACAGTTTATTCCCTTCTGCACACATACTTTTTCCTGATGAAGGGTCATCAAAAGTTCTAAGGGATTTAGGATGGATGGAAAGAAAAGGGATTCAATTCAGGTGGGAAAACAATTCGTTCAAAGATTTTGAAGCGTTTCTGTCGAACTTGTCGCATGACAAACGAAAAAAAATCCGCCAGGAGCGAAAGAAGATTCATGAAGCCGGAATTTCGGTAACGAGAATATCAGGGAATGATATCAATGAGAGGAATTGGGAATTCTTTTTTAAATGTTATGAAAGCACCTACCTTCAGCATCGTTCCTCGCCGTATCTGAACATAGAGTTTTTTCAAATTCTTAACGAACTAATTCCAAATAATATCCTGCTGGTTATTGCGGAGAGGGATGGCCATCCTGTCGCAAGTGCATTAAATGTCTACGATAAAACAACCCTTTATGGACGTTACTGGGGCGCATTAGACTATTATCCTGGACTTCATTTTGAGCTTTGTTACTATCAGGGACAGGAGTTTTGTATTGAAAACAAGCTACAATTTTTTGAGGGCGGTGCCCAAGGGGAGCATAAACTTGCTCGAGGTTTTCACCCAAGGTCGACGAATTCTTTTCACTATATCGGGAATCCTTCCTTTAAAGCCGCGATTGGTGAATACCTTAAACGTGAAGAGAATGGTGTGGATGATTATTATGACGAATTGGAGAACAGAGCACCATTTAAAAAATATTAGGTTATCTAGTAAAAACAGATTGCAAGAGATATAGTAGCGTATAAAAAATTATCAAAAAACTACTTAATTATAAAAGAGGGGGGTTCAAATGTCAGATTTACTATGCAAAGAGCGAATCATTGCGCATAAGAATTATAACCGTTGGCTTATTCCGCCAGCTGCCTTGGCAGTGCATCTTTGTATAGGTATGGCTTATGGTTTTTCGGTGTTCTGGAAACCTCTTGGAAATGCTTTGATTGGTGAAAATGGTAAGCCGCTTGCAGCATGTGCAGCAGGTGCAGCAAGCTTTGCTGATAAGTTGCATGGCACGGCTCGAGCACTCTTTGCAACCGATTGCAACTGGACGCAGTTCGACCTGGGATGGATGTATACCTTGTTTTTTGTATTGCTTGGATGTTCTGCTGCGATCTGGGGTGGCTGGTTGGAGCGAGAAGGCCCTAGAAAAGCCGGTGTGGTAGCCAGCGCATGCTGGTGCGGTGGGTTATTGATATCTGCCCTAGGTGTTTATAATCACCAGTTGTGGTTGATGTGGATTGGGTCTGGCTTCATTGGTGGGATCGGCTTAGGTTTAGGCTACATTTCACCTGTGTCGACTTTGATTAAATGGTTCCCGGACAGAAGAGGTATGGCTACAGGCTTGGCTATTATGGGCTTTGGTGGCGGTGCGATGATAGGCTCACCTCTCGCGACTAAATTGATGGCGCACTTTTCAAGCCCTGGCAATCCAGGAGTCTGGCAAACATTTGTTGTTATGGCCGTTCTCTATGCCATTTTCATGCTGAGCGGATCATTTGGTTACAGGGTCCCAGAAACCGGCTGGAAACCTGAAGGTTGGACCCCGTCAGAAAAAGAATCCAAGGGAATGATTGCGACAAGAAACGTTCATTTGAAGAATGCTCATAAAACGCCACAATTCTGGTTATTGTGGGTGGTGTTGTGTATGAATGTTTCTGCAAGTATAGGAATTATCGGAGCGGCAGCCCCCATGATTCAAGAAACTTTCGGCGGAATATTGATTCATCAACCTGATTTGAGTTTTGCAGACATCAAGAAGGATGATGCCCAAACTGCTTTAGTTGCAGCTGTAGCGGCAGGTTTTGTTGGGATGATATCGTTGCTGAATATCTTTGGGCGGATCGCATGGGCGTCTTCTTCCGACAAGCTCGGACGAAAACAGACCTATTTTATATTCTTTGTTTTGGGCGCGGTTTTATATTCGGTTGCATCTTGGGCAGCTGGATTAAAAATGCTCGCTCTTTTTGTTGCCTGTATTTGTGTTATTGCTTCGATGTATGGCGGTGGCTTTGCTACGATTCCTGCCTATCTTGCTGATATGTTCGGCACGCAGTTTGTGGGCGCCATTCATGGAAGATTATTAACAGCTTGGTCAACAGCAGGTATTTTGGGCCCTGTCATAGTAAATTATATGCACGACATACGACTAGAGCAAAAAGTGCCGTTCGATAAGATCTATGAACCAATTTTTTACGTTTTGGCAGGATTGCTGGTGATTGGATTTGTTGCAAACATATTGGTCAAGCCAGTGGCAGATCGTTATTTTATGAGTGATATTGAACTTGCTGAAGAAAAGAAAAAGGCACATGAACGATCACTTACCAATGTTTCAGAAAACGTATCTTCATCAAATGAGGGTGGATTCCTAGTGATTATGGCGTGGGCTGCTGTACTGGTTCCAATTTCGTACGGCGTCTTTGTTACCTTGCAAAAGGCTTGGGTATTGTTTAATTAAAAAGATTGACATTTGTACGTATGTACAGTAAATTTCGAATATGTCAAAAGATGCTGAATATTTAGGTTTAATCCAGGATTATTATGCGCAGCATAAGACGCTGCCGTCTTATGCTGCCGTTGCTAAATTGGTGGGGTTTAAATCTAAAAATGCGGTGACCGCCCTTGTGGCGAGATTCAAGCTGCTTGGTTATTTGGAATCGGCACCTGACAAACGTTTAAAACCTGGAAAACGCTTTTTTGAACGTTTGATGTCGGACTCCAAGGTGCAGGCGGGGTTTCCTTCGCCAGCGTTGAGTGACAAGAGTGATACCCTTAGCATCGATGATTATCTTATTGAGCGCCCATCCAAGACGGTCCTTATCACTGTAAAAGGTGATTCCATGATCGATGCCGGAATTGTTCCGAATGATGTCGTCATAGTAGAGAAACGACAACTAGCTAACGTTGGAGAAATAGTGGTCGCTATTATAGATAATGAATTTACGCTTAAAACATTGGGTAGGGAAGGAAATGATTTCGTGCTTTATCCTGCGAATAAGGCCTACCCGACCATTCGGCCAAAAGGGAATTTGGAAATCTTTGGAGTCGTTGTTGGTCAATTCCGTAAATATTAGCGTTTATCCAATTGGTATAGAATCTCTTTTGACGTTTCTTTATACCCTGCCTGAATGAGCAAAGCGCGTTCGATGTATCGGCTGATTTTGTTTCTTAGTGAAGGTATATCAGCAAGTTCAGTAAAAAGCATGGGATACTTAAAACCAAGCCAAGCATACAAGCTAACTTCTTTGGCAAGGAATTCAGCCTCTTCTAGATGTTTTGCACTAATTGAATCCAACCAATTGACATTTCTAGGCAAACTTTTCTTTCTTGAATTCAAAACAGAATCGATACAACTCAGAAAGTAATCACGCTCATTTGATTTGTCTAGAGAGATTGGGGCGTAAACAAAAATCATTTTGTCATGAAGCGGTAAATTGGGAGCATATTCATCAACGATCCGTGCTTGTTCGATTTGAACTGACAACGATCCAATTTCAAATAGCGAGTTCTCAATTTCGATTTCTTCTGAAAAATTTACTAGGATTTCGCTGATTCTATTCGTGTTGATTAGGGTTGAAATCTTGTTGATATGAATAAAATTGGGTGCAACTGGTAGTTTCTTGATTTCTGACGTGTCCGGATAGTTAAGCATATGTTCTATATGGATCAGGTCATCATTTTCAAATGCACTTACATAGCCTTCAGGATAGATGCCATAGCGTCCAGCCCGTCCAGCAATTTGACGAGTTTCAGTAGCATTGATGTTACGAGTCGTGTAACCATCAAACTTCTCAATGGTTGAGAACACGATCCTCTTTATTGGCAAATTAAGTCCCATCCCGATGGCGTCAGTAGCAACAAGAATATCAGCACTGCCTCGATTGAATCGTTCTGATTCTGTACGCCTTACCTCTGGAGAAAGTGCTCCGTATATTGAAGCCACTTTAAATCCCCATTGTCTGAACCGTGCACTAAGCGTAAGAACATCTTTGCGACTAAAGGCAATCACCGCATCGCCTTTACATAGTTTCTTTTTTAGAACCCATCTATTGTAGTTGTTACCACTCAAGGCTTCATTTTCGACGATTAAAGGGGTTTTTCTTTCGAAATAGTGAACATGATATGTTTCACTTAACGACTCGATAGTTCGAATACAAGGTTCTGTAACACTGTTTGCTCCGCATACGTACACTTGTTTTGCAGGTACTCCAATTAGCGCTGCAGTCCATGATGAACCACGTACCTGATCTTGTATCATTTGAATTTCATCAATGATCGCAACATCAACTTCAATATTGGGGTTCATCATTTCAATGGTTGAAGAAGTATGTTTAGCCCCTTCAATAATTTGACGCTCTTCTCCGGTAATTAAGTTGCATGGGACATTCGCCTCCATTAATCGGTCACGTATTTCCATAGCCAAAAGACGCAGCGGAGCAAGATAGACTCCTGATTTTGCTTTTTGTAATTGAATTAATGCATCATGAGTCTTACCAGAATTCGTAGGGCCAAGATGAAAAAATATTTGGCGATTTAGCTTTCTTGCTAATGTAAATTCCATCGCAATGTCGTGAATCGATTGATGTATTGATTTGAATTTGTTGAGGGTCACTTTTAAACTAAATTCGAAAATGAGGGTGAGTTATTTTGGCGATAAACTGAGAATTTCTTCCTGTGAGAATCCAGCTGCCAAACGTGCTTCTATATTAAAAGGACCCCTGAGGACAGGAGCGGCATATTGGTTTGCGAGCTTTGTATAGGTAGTGATAGGGTCGAGGTTGCGAAGTGAACATAGCCATGCATACCACCTGTTCCCTATTAAAACATGGCCTATTTCATCTCTTAAGATAATATCGAGAATATCTGCAGCCTTAGTGTCGCCAGCCTGTACGAATTTGGCTCGAAGGGCAGGGGTTGCATCCAGCCCTCTGGCTTCCATTGTTCGAGGCACCAATGCGATGCGCGCTAAAATATCCTCTTTTGTTTTTTCAGCCATCTCCCATAAACTGTTGTGAGCTTGGAAATCACCATAGTTAAAGCCTAGACTAATAAGGTGTTCATTGAGTAATGAGAAATGCAGTGACTCCTCGTTTGCAACTTTAAGCCAATCCGAATAAAAATTTAATGGCATTCCTGAGAATCGCCAGATTACATCTAATGCAAGATTGATAGCATTGAATTCAATATGTGCCAGAGCGTGGATCGAAGCAGCACGACCTTCTACCGTATTCATTTTGCGCCTGGCCACTGCAAGCGGCGATACCAGTTCCGGTAGTCGAGGTCTTCCTGGAATGGGGAGGGAATGGGCAATCTCTTCCTTGACATTAAGTTGGACTAAATTGGCGCACCATGCTTTGCATAATCGTGATACACCTACAACCTTGTTGTTTGGGTTGCTTTCAGATAAGAGTTGAAGTGCATCGATTCTTAGTTCCATGATCAAGTATATATTGGATTAAATTTCTATTTTTCAAATAAGGTTAGACTTAATCAGTTCGGATTTAATGTAAGCATAAAGTATTGGACCCATCAGCAGGCCGGAAAGGCCAAAAATTGATTCCATCACAAGCATCGCAAGAAGAAGTTCCCATGCTTTTGCTTGAATTCTGGTACCCACGATTTTTGCGTTGATAAAATATTCGAGTTTATGTATGCAAACTAAAAATATTAAGGCAGAAATCGTAACATTGAATGATACGCCAATGCTTATTACAACTATGCACGTGTTGGATATAAGATTGCCAAGCACTGGAATCAGCCCGGCAAGAAATGTAATTAAAACGAGCGTTTCACGATAGGGCATGTGTATGCCTGCAAACGGCAAAACCACCAGTAAGAAGATGCTGGTTAGTATCGTGTTGATTCCGGATATCTTGACTTGAGCAAAAACGACATTGGAGAATGCTTTCGTTATCAGACTCATACGTTCATGCAAAGCAAAGGCTAATGGCCTTGATTTTGTGATTGAAGTGAAATTCTCCATGGATAATATGATGCCAATGGCAACCGCGATGATGACGTGGGCTAATGTGTGAAGGCTTTCTTTACCAGCATTACCGATTTCCTTGCCATGTTCGGATAAGAGAACGGCAAACGACTCTTTGAGGTTGAGCACGGTTTCTGGGAGGTAAGCTACAAGCGCGGGAGGTAGCTTTCTATGCAGATCGAATAGAATCTCACCAATTTTTGTCGTAAACCCCCTGAGATTTTCTTCACTTCCCAATGTGGTAGATAAAAAAAGCATAACAGAACTAATTAACGCAATAATCAGCAGGACTAAAACTACTGCTGCAATGATTCTGGCATTCTTTTCTGGCACATGACTTCTTAATCTGGCTCCGAGAGCATCGGTCAGAAGATAAATTAACATCCCAGAGAACGCAACCGGGACAAGGTTTAGAATCAGAACTGCAAAAATCAAAAGTGCAATTATGACGTGGCTGGCAAGCTTTATTTTATCCATCGTCTCATAATAGCAAGAATTGACTGAATCTACTGAATTGCTAAATCAAAAATGCCAAGACAGCGATTAAAGTCGGGAATAAGGAACCCAGGAATAGAGCACCTGCCCCAATGGAGCCATCTTTAAAACAGTCTTTAAGAAGGGAAACTCCTGCAGGATTAGGTGCATTGGCAATCACTGTAAGTCCTCCTCCAGATACGGCGCCTGCAACAAGCATGTATTTTGATTGGTCAGAAAGCCCGGTGACCAGGGAACCTAAATAGGTAAGGGCCGCATTGTCGGTTAAGGCGGTAAGGGCCGCAGCCCCAAAGAAAAGGTTGGTTGGTTTAAGATCGGCTAAGATTGGTTGCAGCCACCAGTGCTGCAACCCTCCTAAAACAACAAGTCCCGCAAGAAAGAATCCTACCAGCAATCCCTCCTTGAGAATCAACGGATTTTGAAAATGGCTATAAGCTTGGGTAAATCCCAAAAACAACATGAAAATTCCAAAAAATACGACAATATGGTGAGCGAAAACCACAATTCCAGAAAGAAACAATAAGTGGATCAAGCAAACGGCAACAGGAATCTTGTCCTGACGATCGAGTTCGATTTCTGTATCTTTACCTAGATGGTTTCTTAAAACCCAAGTGACGACCGTTGCATTGATAAGCACCGCAATAACGGCACGCCAGCCGAAGTTAGAAGCCATGAATGCAGTATTCCAATTCCAGACATTGGCTACCATCAGAACAGGCGGTGCGGCAAAAGAGGTTAAAGTGCCACCAATTGAAACGTTAACAAACAATACTCCAAGAACACCGTATTTAAACATTTCGGGCAGTTTCTTCTCAAAAACCAAAGGAGAAAGTGAAAGTGCAGATAAGGTCATCGCAGCTGGTTCGGTGATTAGCGATCCTAAGATTGGCAATAGAGCAAGGCCCAGCCACGTAGACACAGTATTCCGATTCAAGGGTATTTGGATTGTTAAAGCAGTCATCAGTCTATTGATGACAGAAAGGATAGGTTTTGACGCTGATACTACCATTACCACAAATACGAACAACGGCTCTGTAAAATGTCTGGACTCCAAATATTCGATAGCTTGAACATGCCCGACCGAAACGGCAATAAAGCCAAGTAGTATAAATGACCAGAACCCGAAAACCACCTCAACTTCACCAAGCAAATGTAAAAGTCCTGCATGGTCAGGGTGATGATGGGCTAGTCTCTCGAAATATTTTGTACTGAACGTGTGTACGACGGCAAAAAAGAATATCAAAGCAGCTGTGAATTCAATTGGACTCGGCAAGAAAATTTCCTTTCTACAAAGTTTACTTACTGCTTTTCCAGTAATCTCGATTAAATGCCCAATATTTATGCAGACTTTAAATCGTGGCGCTAAAGGGGTGCATCTTAAAATCGTCAGACCAAGCGCGTGAAGATTTTTAACCAAAAAAAGCGCTATAAAGCCAGGTGCGGACATTAAATAGTGTTGGTGTACTTGTTGCTTTTTAATAACATCAATAGTCATATTATAAGGATAGTTGCTGAATATGTCAGATAAACAGTTAAAGCAATATGAACTTACGCTTAAAGAAAACATTCGTTATTTGGGACGCGTATTAGGAGAGACAATCCTTGCTAAAGACGGAAAGGAAACGTTTAACGTCATAGAGCATATTCGTCAAGCCGCAGTGAAGTTTCATCGCGAGAATGATCAGGAGGCATCAAAAAACCTAGAGAGTCTGCTTAAAGAACTTACGCCGCAGCAAACTGTTTCAGTTGTTAGAGCTTTTAGCTATTTTAAGCACCTTGTGAACATAGCTGAGGACTTGCATGCGCATCAAATAACGCGTCTAAACGAGGATAATTTAGCTCCCGGAATGCTTGCTCACTCGGTTTCAAAAATATCGTCAAGAGACCTTACCTTTAAAGAGATTGAAGATTTTTTTAAAACAGCGCTTGTGTCGCCAGTTCTCACTGCCCATCCAACCGAGGTTCAGCGTAAGAGTATCTTAGACACGCAAAGAACCTTAGCTTTTCTTTTAGCGGATCGTGAGAAACTATTATCAAAAAGAGAAATGGAACGAAATGATCTTTTGATAAGAGGTGCAATAGCTGCACTTTGGCAAAGCCGGATACTTCGATTCTCGAAACTATCGGTTGCAAATGAGATCGAGAACGCACTTAGTTACTACCAAACCACTTTCTTAGAGGTCATTCCGGAGATTCTTCAGGATTTGGAGAGGGATCTAAATAAGCTGTATGGGGAATGTCTGGAAGAAGAATATAAGTTACCCAGTTTCTTGCAAATGGGCAGCTGGATTGGAGGGGATCGAGATGGCAATCCCTTTGTTAATGGGGAAACACTGTCGCAAGCACTTAGCTATCAATCGAATTCGGCATTTAAATTCTATCTAAAAGAAATCAATGACTTACGACGTGAATTATCTCTTTCGACTAGATTAATAAATGTAGATCTTGAGGTTATGCAACTTGCCAAATTATCAAGGGATCAATCACCTCATCGACTGGATGAGCCTTATCGGTTAGCTTTGAATGGCATCTACGATCGACTTGCAACTACGGCTAAGCATCTTTTGCCTCAATTTGATCTTATGGATTCTCATGTTGATGCAAAGGGGTACATGAGTTCGGAAGAACTGTTAGCAGATTTAAATCTGCTAGTGACCTCATTGAAGAACAATGGCGGTGAAGCAATTGTCTTTACTCGGCTTGGTAAGCTAATCAAAGCTATCGAGACGTTCGGTTTTCATCTTTCAACGATCGACATCAGACAGACTTCGGATGTTCATGAGGCGGTAATCAAAGAGTTGTTCATGAAAGCAGGGTATGACTTTAATTATGCCGAACTGGACGAAAATGAGAAAATTGAGACGCTACTCGAAGAACTTAAGCAGCCACGGCTACTTTTTTCACCTTTCCAGCAATACTCCGAGTTGGTGCACACTGAAATTGACGTGATGAACAAGGCGAGGGAAATACGTAAGAAATTCGGATCAAAATCGGTTCGACAATACATCATATCTCATACTGAAACGCTTTCTGATTTGTTAGAAGTTGCCCTTTTGCAAAAGGAATCCGGAATGCTCAAGGGGGTGTGGGGTTCGCAGAAAATTCAAATGGAACTTAGCATCGTTCCTTTATTCGAAACCATTGCCGATTTAAGGCATGCCCCAATGATCATGGGGGAATGGTTAAGTCTATTGGGTATTAGGCATGTCCTGCGCAACCAGGGAAATGAACAGGAAATCATGCTTGGTTACTCGGATAGTAATAAGGACGGAGGATTCTTAACTTCAAATTGGGAATTGTACAAGGCAGAAATTTCATTGGTAGAATTATTCAATCAGGCAAAAATCAAGCTGAGACTCTTCCATGGTCGGGGTGGAACGGTAGGTCGTGGGGGTGGGCCAACATATCAGGCGATCATGGCTCAACCGCAAGGTACTGTGGACGGTCAAATTCGATTGACCGAACAAGGTGAAATCATAGCCAACAAATATTCCGATCCAAAAGTGGGAAGACAAAATCTGGAAACATTAATAGCGGCAACGATTGATGCTACTTTATTTCCGCAAGACGCTTTAATAACAAAAAAGAGAAGATCATTTGAGGTGGTCATGGAGGAGTTATCTGCAACTGCCATGACCAGTTACCGAAGTTTGGTCTATGAGACACCTGGATTTGCTGATTATTTTTTTAGTGCAACACCCATTTCAGAAATTGCAGAATTAAACCTTGGGAGCCGTCCTGCAGCCCGGAAATCAACACGAAGAATTGAGGATCTGAGAGCGATACCTTGGGGGTTTTCATGGGGTCAATGTCGGCTATTGTTACCGGGATGGTTTGGATTAGGTAGCGCCATTCTTCAATATCTGAATGTAGAAGACGTTCAGAAGCAGAATAGAATCCGAATATTAAGGGAGATGTTTGAGGAGTGGCCATTATTTAATACACTGATTCTAAATGTGGATATGGTCTTAGCAAAAACGGATCTCGTAGTTGCAAAGCGTTATTCACAACTTGTAACCGATAAGACCTTAAGGGAGTCGATTTTTATGGCTATCGAAAAAGAGTTTCTATTAACTACGGATGCTATTAATTTCCTTTTAAATACAGATAAACGGTTAGCTAACAATCCCGGATTAGCTAATTCAATAAAAAACAGATTGCCTTATCTCGATCCGCTTAACCACCTGCAAGTTGAACTTATCAAGGGTTTCCGTGCGGGAGAAACGGATGAAAAACTCAAACTTTCTATACAGCTTACAATCAATGGAATTGCTGCGGGACTTCGGAATACGGGTTGATAGTAAAACATCAGCACATGACTTGGTGTCTAGGTTAGAATACCACCCCCTATTTGCTTTACAATAGGCGGGATTTAGGACGTCTTGTACCTTTTAACTGTGGTTTCTTTACTCAGACTTACGTCATGAATTGAGATTTATAGAATTGGGTGCAAGGATGTTTCAGCGTATTTAATTCAGGAGTTCCCTATGCATCTTCAAGCAGGTAGTGTTAAACCTGACCTAACTATTTTTGTAAATACTTCCGATAATTTCGAAGATTGCTGGGATCCATTTTTTAAGTTATTCAAACATTTTTGGAACGATTGTCCTTATCCTATCGTTTTAAATACTGAAACAAAAGACTACCATTTTGACGGGTTGAATATTAGCTGCTCAAAAGTATCAGTCGGAGAAAGTCGTAAGCTTTCGTGGAGCGAGTGCCTGGCCCGAGGATTGGATAGCATAAATACCCCTTATATTCTTTATTTACAAGAGGATTACTTCTTGGAGGCTCCTGTCAGAAGGGAGTTCATTGAGCCTTTGCTTGAGGAAATGAGAGATAATATTGCAGATGTAATTCGTTTATTGGAGCTGGATACTGCAGGCCCATGGACTCCATCATCCAGTCAATTGCTTTGGATAGTCGATCAAAAGGCAAAATACAGGCTTTCACTTCAGGCGAGTTTGTGGAGAAAGTCAGTACTTCGTTCTCAAATAAGATTCCACGAAAACCCATGGCAACTGGAATCCTATGGATCCTCACGTTCTCGGCGATTGAAAGAGAAAGTTTGTTGTGTGAACCGGGATGAATTTATTGGGCAAGGTAAGGAAGTATTTCCTTATAAACCAACTGGAGTTGTTGCCGGTCAGTGGGAAAGGCACATCGTAGAACCATTATTCGAGTTGCATGGAATAGCTATGGATTTTTCTAAACGTGGTTTTCATGACAAGAATCAGCGAACAAGAAAAAGAAGATCTTTCTTTCTTAGAGTGATTGATCGGATAAGGTCGATATATTGATTGCATTCACGATATCTGGAATCATCATCAGGACTCTAATCAATCGGTATGTAGAAAAAAAGTTGTATTGTTCAAAACGTGCCTGTAATGAAAAAAGGATGATTTCACTAGGAGCATATTATGGGGAAAAATCGTTTATCGGGCGTTAAAGGTATTTTATTTGATTTGGATGGCGTTTTATTCGTTGGAAAGGATCCAATTGAAGGAGCAATCAACGTTGTTAAATCCGTTCGGTCAAAGGGAATCGTTTGCAGATTTGTTACGAACACGAGTACTCTTTCGATAAGTTCGCTTCAAAACAAACTAATGGATTTGGGTTTTGAGGTCAATGAGAATGAAATCATAAGTGCACCGCAAGCCGCGTTACTCTATCTAAAATCATTGAATAACGTCACGGTTCGACTCGTGCTTGCTGATGATGTAAAAACGGATTTTCATTCTTTAAATCAACGCGACGATAACCCAGATTATATTCTGATTGGGGATATTGGCAAGAACTGGAGTTACGAATTACTCAACTCAATATTTTCGAGTTTAACTCATGGGTCCAGATTAATTGCAATTCATAAAAATCGTTTTTGGCAGACCGAACAGGGTCTCCAGCTTGATATTGGCGCATTTGTTACTGGCCTTGAATACGCGAGCGGGTTGGATGCGATGCTAATAGGAAAACCCTCGGAGGCATTCTTTAAAATGGCCTTGAACTCGACCGGTCTTTCACCAGAGGAAGTAATCATGGTTGGTGATGATATTGATTCTGATATTGGTGGAGCGCAGCAAATCGGTTTAAGAGGCGTGCTTGTGAGAACGGGTAAATTTAGGAAGGATTATTTTGAACGGTCCTCAATCAAGCCTGAAAGGGTAATTGATTCAGTATCAGATTTGCTTGAAGACTTGTCCATTTGACATGCTTACCAGGCTGAAATACAGAGGGTTACGCGTTTTTTGAAAGTTGGATTGGCTTATAAAGGTTCATTACCATGGAATTCTTTTTCCATCAAAACCAATAAAGTTTCCACTATCCTTGATTGTTAATGATTCGATAACTTTCCTTAACCCTGATACGCTCATTTCTTTCGTAATCAATGCATTAGGCCCTCCCATTTCGGTCATTACCCATCCAGGATGCAATGTGCAAGTGATGATGCCGTAAGCCCTAAGGTCAATTGACAGGCTTTTCATTGCGATGTTCAATGCCGCTTTACTTGTTCTATAGATATAGCTTCCGCCACTGGTGTTATCTTCAATACTTCCCATTTTGCTGCTTATCGAGACGATCTTTTTTAATCGACTTGAAGCAACGTTTCCATAAAAGCATTCGGCCATTTTGACTGGGCCCATCGTATTGACTTCAAAGGATCTCAACCAATCATGATGATTGGTGTCACCAAATGAACTATGGGGATAAAGCCCGGCATTATTGATAAGCAAGTCGATACTTTCCATCTTCAAGCTAAGTGCCAGATTCTCTATTTGATTGAAATTACTTACGTCTAGGCTATTTAAACGGATATTGGGTGCATTTGATGCCAAGACTTTCAGTTCGACGGCACGGTCTAAATCTCTGCAGCAAGCCAAAACGTTCCATCCGGCATTGGCATATTGCCTAACAAACTCAAGTCCAATCCCACGATTGGCTCCGGTCACTAATACGGTGAAGTTTTGATTCATTTTTTATATCCTGAAAAGATAATGATTAGTTTTTTTCAAAATTAACAAGACGGTTTAAGAAAGGGGAAATAAATAATAGCAGCATCCCTGAGCCGATCGAACTCACGACCAGAAACCAATATACAGGAATATCTGCTGAGGCAAGCATATGTTCCAAAGTTCCGGCCAGATAATTGGCGATGGCATTCGATAGGTACCATATGCCGAGGAGCATTGAAGCTAACCTTGCAGGTGCAATATTGGTTACCATCGATAAGCCTATGGGTGAAAGGCAAAGTTCACCGATAGTATGAAGAAAGTAAACGATCAGCAACCATTCAGGGCCAACCTTGGAAAGATTCGATTTGGAGTCGGCAATTGCAAGAACAATGAAACCTAACCCCAAGAATATCATTCCAATAGCCATTTTAACCGTAGTTGGAAATGCAAACTTGGAACGATCCAGCTTTGACCATAAAGTTGCAAAAACAGGTCCAAGTAAAATAATGACAAGTGGATTGATGGATTGGAAATAGGATGACGGGATCTCCCAATTTCCTACGAACCGGTTTGTTTTCTGATCGGCAAACAAGTTCATCGTTCCACCTGCTTGTTCAAAACCCATCCAGAAGAAAATAACAAACAAACCTAAAATCAGAATGAATAATATCTGCTTCCATTCCTGATTTGTTAATGCAGGATGGCTTTTTCCAAAATTTGATCCTAAGAACCACAAGGTCGTAACGGAGGCAATTTCTGATAGGGTTCGAGATAGGGAAGAGAGGTTGTTCCAAACAGGTTGAAAACAAGCGTACCCTTGAATGATGAGGTAAACAAGTGGAATCGCCGCCAAGCTTATCGCCATTATTTGGATACTATCTTTTAGGCCTAGGCGTTCGTTTCCGTTTGTTAGACCGGCGTTGCCGAGATTCTTTTGACCGTTTAGAAAGGTGATTAACCCGATTACCATGCCAATTCCCGCCGAAGCGAACCCCCAATGCCATCCGATTTGTTCTCCCAACGTTCCAGCCACAAGTGGTGAAAGAAAGGCTCCCAGGTTGATTCCGATATAAAAGAGAATGAATCCTCCATCACGTCTTGAGTCATTTTTTTCATATAAACTGCCGAGAAGGCTGCTGATATTCGGTTTAAAAAATCCATTACCGATAATCAGTAAACCAAGTGCAAGATAGAGAAGCGAAGGGAATGCCATAGCGAAATGGCCTAATGCCATCGTTATCCCACCAATAAAGATAGATTTCCTGGTTCCGAGAAGGTGGTCGGCTATGTATCCACCCATAATAGGGGTGATATAGACTAAACCGGTATAAATTGCATACAGGGATAGAGCATGATCACGGTCATATTTAAGAGCGTTAACCAGATACAGGACTAAAAGCGCACGCATCCCGTAATAACTGAAACGTTCCCACATCTCAGTAAAAAACAACATTCGCAACGCTTTAGGTTGATTTGAGCTGGCCATCATCATATTTTGATTCTAGATTGCAGTAAGTTGTTATGAAGTTACGTCACAAATGAGGCTTTATTCTTTCCAGTTCTTTTTGAGTTGTACATGGCTGAATCGGAGGCGGCAATGATCTCTTCGACTGACGTTCCATTTTCAGGATAATGCGCGATACCGATACTTATTCCAACCTGTAATTTTTTCCCATGAATTTCAATCGGTGGCTCGATTGCTTTTATGATTCTATTTGCCACGAAATTCAGAACGTTAATGTCATCAAAATCCTGAACAATTAAGGCAAATTCATCACCACCAATTCTGGCTAGAATCTCTGACTCTCTTAAACAGTTCAACAATCGTTTGGAGACGTCGCATAGAACAGCATCACCAACATCATGACCGTGTTTATCGTTAATGGCCTTGAAACCATCCAGATCCATATACATCAGACCAAATATATTTCTATTTCGTTTTGACAAAGATAAAACACGCCTTAGACTCTGATCGAAATTACGTCGATTGGGTAGCTTAGTTAAGGCATCATGGGTGGCTTGATGATTTAATTCTTCAGCCAGTCGTCTTGTTTCGATGGCTTCTTCGAAAAGTTGAAGGGTTCTGCGATATCCAAAATAAAGGATTAATGATATTCCTATCAGCACGATTACCGACCCCATAAGGGCACGATATAAGTTTTGTTTCAGTTCGAACGCGATTGACTGGCTTTTTTTGCTTAAAGCTTCATCAATATCCATAAGTTTGTCACGAAGATCATAAATATTTGCACTTCCGGCCGACAAAAGTGGTCGTGAATTGGTCTTGTCTCCTTTTGCTTGTAATTGAATTGATTTCTCAACCATATTAATCGTTTGGGTGACGATCGGATCGATAGAATTGAACTTCAGTTTTAGGTCAGGGAAATTCTGGACGCTTGCCAGAATGTTGGCTTCGAAATGAAAGGCTTTTTCTTTACCCTCGTTGAAACCATCTAAAGAAAGGTTGTTGTCAGTCAGTAAAAAAACGCGCTGACTGGTTTGAACGTCAATGAGTGCTGTTTGAAGGCCTTGGATGTTGTCTCGAATATTAATGATCCCATGTAGATTATCCTGTTGTTCGATGACCTTGAAAACAATGATAAAAAGCCACAGAATAGCGAGAAGCAATGTAGCACTCGCAAAGATCATGGGTATCAGGATTTTCTTCTTGAACGACATGTATAGGCTTTAATCTGGTCTCAAAGTATAAACTTGATTTTATACTATAAATCAGGGCATGTTGGATGCAATTTGACATTCACTCTGTTACGGGTGGCAAGTATAACTTCTCACGAAGCGCTGATGAATGCCAGAGGTTGGCTAGACAGAGGAGGAGGATCCTGAGGCAATTTGATACGATCAATACGACTCACAAGAGTTAACAATTCCTGTGAGTCGTAATTTGACAATGACGCTATGTATTAGCCTTTTAATAAGGACAACACACCGTTAGGCAATGAGTTGGCCTGAGCGACCATCGCAGTGCCAGCTTGTTGCAGGATCTGATTGCGTGTCATGTTCGCTGTTTCTGCAGCAAAGTCAGCGTCCATGATGCGTGATTTCGCTGTCGACTGGTCTGTCGATGAAGCTTCAAGATTGCTGATCACGGAAGAGAAACGGTTCTCGACCGCACCCAGTGTCGCACGGGTCGTGTTGATCGTGTTGAGCGCTGTATCGATCGCAGAGATCGCAGCACTGGCTGTCGATGCCGTTGTCACGTCACCGGAGATCGTGCCGGCAGAAACAGCCGCTACAGCGAT
>CAIPBJ010000043.1 GCA_903863255.1 uncultured Methylophilaceae bacterium | reverse complement strand
CCGGATGGATTCCTTTGGTTGCTGGCCAAGGTTGCATTCCTGCTTTTCTTGTTTTTATGGTTCAGGGCAACGTTTCCTAGATACCGATATGACCAAATCATGCGGCTTGGTTGGAAAGTATTCATACCTATAACCTTGGTTTGGATTGTTTTCATCGGTGCAATGATGCAAACTGATTTGGCGTATTTATTTCATTAGGCGATAAGGCATGTTAAGTAAAATTAAGACAGTTTTATCAAGTTTGATGCTCGTTGAATTGCTCAAGGGTATGGCAGTTACTGGAAGATATTTCTTTGCTCCCAAGATAACTGTGCATTTTCCTGAGGAGAGAACGCCAATTTCACCGCGATTTAGAGGCTTGCATGCATTAAGGCGTTATCCCAATGGCGAGGAAAGATGCATTGCTTGTAAACTATGTGAAGCAGTTTGTCCGGCGATGGCTATTACAATTGAGTCGGAACAGAGAGAAGACAATACCAGAAGAACCACCCGTTATGACATTGATTTAACCAAATGCATTTTTTGCGGAATGTGCGAAGAATCCTGTCCGGTCGATTCCATCGTTGAAACAAGAGTTTTCGATTATCACGGCGAGAAGCGTGGTGATTTGCTTTACACAAAACAAATGCTACTGGCGGTGGGGGATAAATATGAAGCACAGATTGCTGCAGATCGTGCAGAAGATGCTAAATTCAGGTAAATGAGATGATTTTTCAAGATTATGTTTTTTATGTCCTTGCTGCAATACTGCTCTTTGCAGGATTTCGTGTAATAACAGCACGAAATCCTGTCCATGCTGCTTTGTTTCTCGTCCTTGCATTTTTTACCGCGGCTGGAATATGGCTGTTATTGGAAGCAGAGTTTTTAGCGATTGCTCTTGTATTGGTCTACGTTGGTGCGGTCATGGTGCTTTTCCTTTTCGTCGTCATGATGCTGGATATCAATCTCGATAGATTGAGAGAGGGTTTCTGGGAAGCGCTGCCGATTGCTTTGCCGATAGGAGTTCTAGTGGCTCTGGAAATGGTCATGATATTAGGCGCTAAACATTTTGGATCGGCAAGAGTCAGTCCGCCTGTTCAGCATCTGCAGGGATACAGTAATACAGCTGAACTAGGTCACCAGCTATACAGTGTTTATCTGTTGCCATTCGAATTAGCTTCAGTGATCCTGCTCGTTGCGATCGTTTCGGCAATTGCATTAACTTTGAGAGATCGAAAGGATTCCAAGTTCTTAGATCCCGCCAAGCAGGTTGTCGTAAAGCGTATTGACCGCATAAGAATGGTGAGTATGCCTGCTGATATAGAGGAAGTATCAGAGAATGAAACCGATCGAAAGGAAAAATCCTGATGGTAACGCTATCACATTATTTAATTCTTGGATCGTTGCTTTTTGCTATCAGCATAGTCGGAATATTCCTGAATCGTAAAAACGTCATTGTACTATTGATGGCAATTGAGCTCATGTTATTAGCCGTCAATCTCAATTTCATAGCGTTTTCCCACTACCTGAACGATATTTCTGGGCAGGTCTTCGTGTTCTTTATTTTAACTGTCGCTGCGGCAGAATCTGCTATTGGTCTTGCGATCCTTGTGGTTTTATTCAGAAACCTCAAAACAATTAATGTAGATGATCTGGGAAGCTTAAAAGGCTAAATTGATAGGCTAGAAAAAAAATGACTCATATGCAGAAAATCTACTTGTTGATTCCTTTATTACCGCTGATTTCAGCGGTTGTAATCGGCTTGTTCAGAGACGTGCTTCCAAGAAGTTTTGCGCACGTGATGACCTCAGGCGGAGTCGCGGCATCATTCTTACTGTCGCTGTATGTTTTTCAAGATACCCTTAATGGCCATGTTTTTAACGGTTCTGTCTACACCTGGCTAACAAGCGGAGGAGTGACGTTCGAAGTTGGCTTCCTGATCGATAGATTGACTTCTATGATGATGCTGGTAGTTACATTTGTATCTTTGATGGTTCACATATATACCATTGGCTACATGCATGATGATCCTGGGTATAGGCGGTTCTTCAGCTACATCTCACTTTTTACCTTTTCAATGCTCATGCTTGTCATGGCTAACAATTTTATGCAGCTGTTCTTTGGCTGGGAAGCTGTAGGTCTAGTATCTTATTTATTGATTGGTTTCTGGTACACAAGACCAACAGCGATTTACGCAAATCTAAAAGCATTTCTTGTCAATCGGGTAGGCGATTTTGGATTTCTGCTAGGAATTGGACTCGTACTCTATTACACCGGAAGTCTTGACTATGCGGCGGTATTTTCCATCGCTCCGCATTTGAGTGATTTGACAGTTACCCTTCTGCCCGGCGCCCATTGGTCATTGATGACCGTAATCTGCTTGCTACTTTTTGTGGGGGCCATGGGTAAGTCAGCTCAAGTTCCCTTGCATGTATGGTTGCCTGACTCAATGGAAGGTCCTACCCCGATATCGGCGCTGATTCATGCAGCCACCATGGTGACGGCTGGTATTTTTATGGTGGCTAGAATGTCGCCTCTTTATGAGTTATCCACTACCGCATT
>CAIPBJ010000042.1 GCA_903863255.1 uncultured Methylophilaceae bacterium | reverse complement strand
TGAAGTGTCGTTGGAAAAAGTGTTTAATCATAAAGTAACCTACAGCGCACTAAACAAACTGCTGAAGGTTATTATGAAAGCGTGAACACATTAAATAAGGGAAAATAATATGATAGAATACGCCCCACGAGTTCTTCTCAATGAAAAGCAAGCTGGCCCTGTAGTTGGATTGAAACCTTGCACATTAGGGAAGCGTCGACAATTTGGTTTACCACCTAAGTTTTTAAAAATTGGCAGAAAGGTTCTCTATGATCAAAAGGACCTTGAGGCATTTTTAGATCGCTGTATCAGCAGGTCAACTGTTCAACCAAAAGTGATAATAGAAGATACCGAGTAAAAGGTAATTAAGAGCTTTTTTTTAATGGTAAGCCAATACCCCTTTAGCGAATTGCTGCTCGCAACAAGGGGTATAAAAGCTGGTTTTTTATAAATCGAGAGGTCGGGGAAACGACACCTCGGTGAACACACAAACATGAAGACCTCACCTCTAACAAGGCTCTGATCTTCTAAAGGTATAGACTCATCAGTTTCAACACAGAAATCATCAACACCAGTAAAGGCACTGTACTATGTTTCAAAAGAATCCTTCAATCAAAAAAATTCAAGATATTCATATTGCCAAAATAGCCCATAGATGTGGCAATGCCTCAAAAACCAATTATGGCTTTATTTGCAGCTGTCCAGTCTCATCCCATGGCAAAGGTTGCGGTGACAAAAACCCAAGTTTATCCATTGCTGAAGATCGCGGAAAGCTTTTACTGAAATGCCATGCCGGTTGCTCATTTGAAGAAATCCTCAAAGCCCTAATGGGTATGGGGTTGATGCCCGATTCTTTAAATGATCAATATAAGGCCTCTAATAGTACCATAGCCCAAACTGGCTCTGCAGTTGGTGTTGAGCTTGCACAGCAATCTGCGCCCATTAAAGCCCTTTCCATTTGGAATAACTCAAAAGATGCCACAGATACGCTGGTTACAAACTATTTGTGCTCTCGCAATCTAACTATCACGCCCCCTGAAACTATTAGGTTTCATCCAAACCTTAAATATTCAGAACAGGATAACAATGGCGTATGGCATGAGTCGTGGCACCCAGCCATGATTGCTCAGATTCAGCGGTACCCAAATGATAGCTGCATTGGTATTCATAGAACTTATTTAAAACCTGATGGCTCTGGAAAAGCAGAGATTTTAAAACCAAAAAAGATGCTTGGAAGCTGTTTAGGTGGATCTGTGCGTTTTCAAGGAGAAAGCCTTGAATGTATTGCAGTTGGAGAAGGTATTGAAAGTTGCCTTTCTTATTTACAATTTCATCCTTTGTTAACAGTATGGGCCTGCCTTTCTTCAGGTGGCCTTAAAAATATCATTCTTCCTCCTCCTGCAGTGACTCATGAGGTTATCATTTTGGTTGACCATGATAGTACTGGAGAAAAAGCAGGAACCAAAGTAGCTGAACGCTTAACTAAAGAAGGACGCAAGGTTTTCCTCATTATGCCATCTACCAATGGTTGGGACATGAATGATCTTTTAAAAGGAGAGGGTGCATGACAAGTATCTTTCCTATAAATTCACTAGACTCCACATTAGGCGAACCATTTTCTATTTCGACCCCAAAACTTAGTTTAAATGTTGCTGAATGGCAAATAGATAAGTACACAGGGCTTGCGCCTTTAAAAAATTTTTTAGTTGAAGGAATTTTTCCGATGGCATCAGTCTGTCTTTTGGGTGCAACTGGCGGTGTTGGCAAAGGAATGCTGCTACTCGATCTTGCCCTTAATGTTGCCAGCCCAACCTCACAAAATTGTGCTTTTGGCCCTAAGGTGCCAGAGCATGGCTCAGTCGTTATCTTTTTTGCTGAGGATGACAAAGATGAAATTCATCGTCGCTTAAATAGCCTTGATTCCACAGGAATCAGACATAATCTTCCTAATGACCACCAAATTTATCTTGTTCCACTACCTAATGCAGGAGGAGCCTTTTCTATTATAGAAAACTCTAATGGTGAACTTAAGGAATCAGGTTTTTTTC
>CAIPBJ010000041.1 GCA_903863255.1 uncultured Methylophilaceae bacterium | reverse complement strand
TCCAATCATGATCTCGTGAGCCGCAACCCGCCCCGACTCGTCTTTGGTTTTGCATAAGGTCTGGGATATGACTGCTCGCAACGATTCAGATAACATTGACCGAACCATTTCCTTTTCAGCAGCAGGGAACACATCGACAACTCGATCGATGGTTTTTGCAGCAGAACTCGTATGCAGGGTACCAAAAACCAAGTGCCCAGTCTCGGCCGCCGTTAAGGCGAGACGAATGGTCTCAAGGTCTCGCATTTCGCCCACGAGAATCACGTCTGGATCCTCCCGAAGCGCAGCGCGAAGCGCATTCGCGAAAGACATGGTGTGAGGACCAACTTCACGCTGATTGATCAGGCACTTCTTCGAAACATGCAGAAACTCTATCGGGTCTTCTACAGTCAAGATATGGCCAAATTCGTTATCATTGACATAATCGACCATGGCGGCCAAGGTCGTTGACTTACCGGAGCCGGTTGGCCCGGTAACCAATACCAATCCCCTTGGATTTTTGGCTATCTCTTTAAAGATCATGGGCGCATTCAGGTCTTCCAGACTCAGAACTTTGGATGGAATAGTTCTAAAGACGGCTCCAGCGCCGCGCTGTTGATTGAATGCATTGACACGGAAACGTGCCAAGTTAGGGATTTCAAAGGAAAAATCACATTCCAGCGTCTCTTCGTATACTTTCCGCTGACCATCGTTCATGATGTCGTATACCATGTCATGTACTTGACTGTGGTCCATGGATGGAAGATTGATCTTCCTCACATCCCCGTGAACACGAATCATCGGTGGCAGTCCAGCTGAAAGATGAAGATCTGAGGCTTTGTTTTTCACAGAAAAAGCTAACAAATCGGAAATATCCACACAGTGCTCCTGTTATAATTTTTTGGAAATATTCAGAATGAAGTGATTATGGACTCAATTGCTGAACGCTTGCAAGCAACTCAAAATAAGATTTCAGACTTAGTGACAAAAGCTGACAGAACTTCAAACGAAGTTCGCTTAGTCGCCGTAAGCAAAACCCAGCCTGCCTCCATTATTCGGGAGGCCTTCATGGCAGGTCAATCGATATTTGGCGAAAATTATGTTCAGGAAGCCTTGAACAAGCAAATCGAACTAATTGACCTCCCAATCGAATGGCATTTTATTGGCCCCATTCAAAGCAACAAAACGCATCTAATTGCCAAACACTTTGACTGGGTTCATGGGATTGACCGTTTGAAAATTGCCGAACGCCTGGATCAGGCCAGATCGTCGTCAGATCGACAATTGCAAGTTTGTCTGCAAGTGAATACGAGTAACGAACCCACAAAAAGTGGGGTTTTACCTGATGATGTCATGGAATTGGCCAAGGCCGTAGCAAAATTGCCCCATCTAAAACTCCGGGGTTTGATGACGATTCCGGAACCCACAAGCGATGAAGCATTGCAACGCGAGCGATTTAGACTCCTGCGCAATCTCCTTGATGAAATAAACAGAAATGGTTTATTTCTGGACACGCTTTCGATGGGAATGTCGGATGACTATGTCATAGCCATAGAGGAAGGTGCTACGATAGTAAGAATCGGGTCTGCTATTTTTGGTAAACGTCGACCAAAATCACAAGTATAATTTTATTGACGTATTTAAAGAATATAAACATGAGAATTAGTTTCATTGGCGGTGGAAACATGGCTAAGGCATTGATTGGCGGCCTTAAGATCAACGGTTTTTCAATGCCTGCCATAAGTGTCATCGAACCGGATCCAAAAAAACGGTTAGCCTTAAATGAGGAATTCGGCGTTCACGTCACCGAACAATTGCCAAGTGTTGCGAATGCAGAGGTCATTGTACTCGCTGTAAAACCACAGCATTTAAGGGATGTAGCGATATTCCTTGGCAGTCTGTTACAAAAGCAGCTGATTATATCGGTAGCGGCCGGTGTCCGAACGACTGATCTAGCACGCTGGCTAGGGGGTTACGAGTCAATTGTCAGAGTAATGCCCAATACCCCTGCTCAAATACAGAGGGGAATGACCGCTCTTTATGCGATGCCTCAGGTAACATCCAAACAGCACGATGTGGCCGAGACCATCATGGCCGCAGTCGGAGCGACACTGTGGCTGGATGAGGAATCTAAGCTTGATGCCGTGACCGCTCTGTCCGGAAGCGGCCCCGCTTATGTATTCTATTTCATAGAAGCCATGTTACAGGCTGGAATGGAACTTGGTCTAAGCGAAACGGAATCAGCCACATTAAGCCTTCACACATTTATCGGGGCAAGTGAATTGGCCGCACAAAGTGCGGAACCACCTCAAACCTTGCGTGCTCAGGTGACTTCAAAAGGAGGGACCACTGAAAGTGCGATGCACGCACTGGAATCAGCCTCTGTAAAGTCAGCCATTATCAAAGCTGTTTATGCTGCTGCCAAGCGATCAAACGAACTCGGTGATTCATTAGGGAAAGACTAAAACATGTTAGCTAATGCCATTGGTTTCATTTTGCAAACGTTGTTCGGATTATTTAGCATAACGTTGTTACTTAGGTTCTATCTCCAGCTCACTGGAGCGCCTTTTAAGAACCCGTTCTCACAAGCAATTGTCATGACGACTAACTTTGCGGTCATTCCAGCCAGAAGAATCATACCTAGTTTTGCTGGGATGGATATGTCAACCTTGGTTCTGGCATTTGTCACGCAATTTTCACTTCAGGTCGTCCTTCGTCTGCTGAGCGGCTTCCCGTTTCTTGTTGCAGGAAATATTGTTTGGCTGGCTTTAATTGGATTAACCATCGTGGATATGCTTAGATTGAGCATCTACATTTTCCTTTACGCCGTAATCGCTCAAGCTGTTTTAAGTTGGATCAATCCGTATACGCCTATCACTCCCGTTCTAACTGCGCTCACAAACCCGATTCTCAAGCCGCTTCGCAAGCTCATTCCTTCTCCAAACGGGCTTGACTTGACTCCTGTGGTCGTTTTTATTGTCGCGCAGTTGTTACTGATGCTATTGGTTACACCCATGGAGATTGCATTTCTCAAAATGTCCTGAACGTTTACTCGTTGAGCGCCCATTCACTTCGTTAGTACATTTGGACTATTGTTCAGCCTGACACTTTTCACCATAATTCCATCATGCATTTTGGGAATGAAAGGAAACGAAAATGTTAGGCTTAATGAAAAAAGCGTTAAACAACAAGAATGACATATCCGTTCGCCGCAGAAACTCAGAAGTCATTAACCAGGTTCAAAATATGGATGATTTCGTTGAACTTCATCGATACAACAACTATGGCGTCGAAATTTGTGAATTAAGTTATGAAGAGTTTCTTGCCCTTTGCAATCAAGGATAATTGATCCTTGAACTTGCAGGACCATCAGCCAAACCTCTCCCTCAATCACAAAAGCACAATATCGTACGCTTCCTGCGAATACTGACTTTCCACCTGCAGTGAAACAGGTTTTCCAATAAAATCTGACAAGTTTGCGAGACTCTGCGACTCTTCATCCAACAGCAACCCTATCACCTTGTCCGAAGCCAGCACACGAAACTCTTTTGCACTGAATTGCCTTGCGTGCCGCAACAATTCGCGAAAGATTTCGTAACATACGGTTTGCGGGGTTTTAAGTTCCCCCCTTCCACTGCAGGATGGACAAGGTTCACAAAGAATATGCGCGAGGCTCTCACGTGTCCTTTTTCTCGTCATTTCAACCAAGCCAAGAGCCGAAAACCCGTTGATTGAAATACGCGCTCTATCCTTGGAAACCGCGCGTTTCAATTCATCCATTACCGATTCACGCTGACTGTCCTCATCCATATCAATAAAATCAATGATAATGATCCCACCAAGATTCCGAAGCCTTAACTGGCGGGCGATACATTGAGAAGCCTCAAGATTGGTTTTAAATATCGTTTCGGAAAGGCTTTTGCCGCCGACAAACCCCCCTGTATTGACATCAACAGTAGTAAGCGCTTCCGTTTGATCGAAAATGAGGTAACCGCCCGATTTCAATTCGACCTTTCTTGAAATCGCCCTTTCGATCTCGCTTTCAACATGAAACAAGTCAAATATAGGCCTGTCACCCTGATAATGCTCAAGAAGGTCAGCCGCCCTGATCGCATAGTGTTGGGAAAAGTCGAGCAATTTCTGGTAAGTTTCCCTTGAGTCAACCAGAACACGATTCGTATTCACATTGACAACGTCACGCAAAATTCTCATGGGAAGATTGAGGTCCTGAAAAATCAATGTGCGGCTGGCGGCGCTTTTACTCGTGTTTTGAATGTTCTCCCAAACCTTTTGCAGGTATTCGATATCGGCAATGAGCTCTTCATCGGTTGCAGTTTCAGACATTGTACGAATGATGTAACCGCCTTTCCTTCCCTCAGGCAACAGTCCGATCAATCTATCTTTCAAATGGTCTCTCTCAGCCTCATCTTCGATTCTCTGAGAAACGCCGATATGATCCTGTTGAGGAAGAAATACAAGAAACCGGCCGGCAATGCTAAGCTGTGTTGTTAATCTCGCACCTTTCGTCCCGATGGGTTCCTTGATAACTTGAACCATTAAGGACTGCCCTTCATGGAGCACTTCCTGAATACTTTTCTCATTTTCTGCTGTTGAGCATTCAAAAACATCTGCAACATGCAAGAAAGCCGCTCGCTGCAAACCTATCTCGACAAACGCAGACTGCATGCCAGGCAGGACTCTGCATACCTCGCCGCGGTAGATATTCCCGACAAGACCTAATGAAGTGCTTCTCTCAAGGTGAAGTTCTTGAATCACCCCTTGCTCGACGATTGCCACCCTTGTCTCCTGTGGGGTGACATTTACTAAAATCTCCTCAGTCATTTTGACATCCTCATTAATTATTATTTTTTATAGTACTCGAATCCCAACAAGGGCTAACAGCTTCGTAGTTTCGAAAATCGGTAAGCCCATCACTCCAGAATAGCTCCCATGAATCGAACGTATAAAAGAACTCGCCATGCCTTGTATACCATAAGCTCCCGCCTTATCTTTATACTCTCCGGTAGCCAAATAAGCATTGATCGTTGATTCGTCCAAATCATCAAACAATACTCGCGTGCTGGACAAGACTACATGAATATCGGATTCTGCAGCAAGCGCAACACCCGTATGCACATCATGCCATCGTCCGGACATTCTTTTTATCATGGCAAACGCATCCCATGCATCTTCAGGCTTACCAAGCACCAGTCCATCTATAGCAACCGTCGTGTCGGCCGCCAAGATTGGCAAAGCAGACTTGGGATGGGCATTTAAATATCGTGAACATGTTTGGGCTTTAAATCTTGCAAGCCTCATGACATATTCTTCAGGGGATTCATTTTGCAACGGAGATTCATCTACATCAGCAGGAAGTATTTCGAACTTGATCCCTAGCTGATTCAGGATCTCTGCTCGCCTTGGTGAACGTGAGGCAAGATAAATTGTTTTATCCATTATTCAATCGCATCTTAGAGTAGTATGATTCAACTCAGAACGATACTAAGCAAAAAAAGTTTTTACAACCAAAATGAAAGTGTGATATGTCTCATTGGGCGTATTTATTTAAGACAGGCGTCGCTTTGTTCGCAATCGTCAATCCGATTGGAAGTATACCTGTATTTATAAGCGCGACTGACGGCTGGGATGTAAATGAAAAAAAACGGACGGTGAATACAATCTCAATCACTGTATTTTTCGTTTTGTTAACCTCTGCATTCTTTGGTGACCAAATCCTGGATTTTTTTAGCATCAGCATACCTTCATTCCAAGTTGGAGGGGGAATATTGCTTATGCTGATTGCCATATCCATGATGCATGGAAAGCAGAGCCATACGAGACAGACCCCAGAAGAAGCCTTAGCCGTCTCAGACAGGGATGCCATCGCCATCGCACCCTTGAGCATACCCTTACTCGCTGGCCCTGGCGCCATCAGCAATATGATTATTGCAGCCGAACAAAGCAGCAGTTTCTGGGGTCATGTATCCCTTTCCGTTCCTGTAGCTGCAGTATCTGCTCTGATTTGGGTAACCCTGAAGCTATCCACCAATATTGCACAAAAATTAGGCACAATCGGCATCAATATCGTCACCCGGTTGATGGGCCTGATTTTGGCAGCCATGGCTGTAGAGTTTATAGCGCATGGCCTAGTCGGATTATTCCCAAAGATTGCAAGTTAAAATTGTAAGCGTTACTTGGAAGAGGCAAATAACAAATCCTGCATCGTTTACGACATCCAGCAAATAGTTACTTCTGAACGAACTGCAACCTTGTCCAATCAAAAATTGGCAGTACTGTCTTATTTCAGGTCATTCGGAGCAAAAACCTCGTCCTTGCGAACCACAAGGTTACGCTCATAGAGAGAAAGCCTCATCAGGTAAATTCTGATAAAATGGAACCGAACCTTTCTTTGTAAAACATGCAATCATGCAATGGAAACCCAATACTACTGTCGCCGCGGTCATCGAGGTGAATAACACTTTTTTAATGGTAGAAGAAGAAACCGCCGATGGGATACGAATTAATCAGCCTGCCGGCCATCTTGAAAACAATGAAACACTTGTTCAGGCCGTTATCAGGGAAACGAAGGAAGAAACTGCCTATGATTTCATACCCGAATCGATTCTCGGCATCTACCAATGGAAAAATGAATCAAAAGGAATCACCTATTTGCGTTATGCATTTATCGGTAAAACAATAAGTCACAACCCATCATTAAAACTCGATCATGGAATCATTCGTGCAGTATGGATGTCGCTTGACGAGATTCGTTCAAAATCTGGAATTCATCGAAGTCCGCAGGTAATGAACTGCATTGACGATTATTTGGCAGGTAAACTTTATCCTTTAGAACTGATCTCCTATTTATGACAAAAAAAACCGTTGTAATTGGCCTTTCAGGAGGGGTAGATTCTTCCGTGGCTGCACTATTACTTAAAAATGCCGGCTATGAAGTCATCGGATTATTCATGAAGAATTGGGAAGACGACGATACCGATGAATACTGTCCTGCCAAACAGGACCTTATCGACGCTGCAGCAGTAGCCGATAAAATTGGTATTGAACTCGAAGCCGTGAATTTCAGTAAAGAATACAAAGAGAAAGTATTCCAGAATTTTCTGCAGGAATACAAAGCCGGCAGGACGCCTAATCCGGATATTTTATGTAATTCAGAAATAAAGTTCTCGGCTTTCCTGGATCACGCGCTGACACTTGGTGCTGACTTGATTGCGACAGGACATTACGCAAAGGTTCAGGAGGACCGTATTCATCCTGGTAAGTATCAATTATTAAAAGCTGAAGACGGCACCAAAGATCAAAGCTATTTCCTTTATCGATTGAATCAATCTCAGTTAGCCAAGACCCTATTCCCACTCGGAAATTACCTGAAACGGGAAGTTCGTGAGATTGCACATAAGGAGGGGCTGGCAACGGCGGAGAAGAAAGACTCCACAGGAATTTGCTTCATCGGGGAACGTCCTTTCCAAGAGTTCCTGAGTCGTTATATTCCTCGTGAACCAGGTGAGATCAGGACACCTGAAGGCAAGGTGGTAGGCCAGCACGAAGGCTTGATGTTCTATACACTCGGCCAAAGACAAGGCCTTAAAATAGGCGGTTCCAGAGACAGCAATGGCGAACCCTGGTTCGTAGCAAGAAAAGATCTAGAGAAAAATGTTCTGGTCGTAGTTCAAGGCCATAACCACCCTTTATTATTCAATGATGGTCTAAAGGCAAATCAACTCCACTGGATAAGCGATGAAGATCCCATGACAAATTGGGTCTATGCGTCAAAGACACGCTATCGCCAACCCGATGCACCCTGTGAAATCGATAAAATCGACCGTGATGAAGTCGAGATCCGGTTCGGACAGCAGCAGTGGGCCATCACACCTGGACAGTCTGCAGTTGTTTATGAAAGCAATGTTTGTCTTGGTGGTGGAATCATCACATCCGCGATTTAAAGTTCAGGAAACGTCATAAGGATCAAAAATGCCAATATTTGGCTTAGGGCTACACATAATAGTCGCACTCTTCTTTGCTATACACGCGGTACGAAATGGTCGCCCGATGTATTGGCTCTTAATACTTTTCACTTTTCCTTTGTTAGGCAGCATTGTCTATTTCTTTGCAGAATACCTTCCCTCTTCGAATGTTGACCGAACGGTTCGAAAAGCATCCAATGTAACATTGAAGATCCTTGATCCGACCCGTGAGCTAAGGGATGCCAGAAGGGCTTTCGAAATGACGCCGACAATACAAAACAGGATGCGGTTAGCTGCCGCTCTTGATAATGCGGGCGAGTTTGATGAAGCGGCTGAACAGTTCGATGCCTGTCTCAAGGGTCCGTTCGCAGAAGATCAAGAAGTTTGCTTTGGTGCTGCAAAAGCCAAATTCCATAACAGGCAACATCAGGAATGCATTGCGCTACTTTTAAAGATTCGTGCAAAACAGGAGAATTTCCGTCCAGAGGAACTAACCTTACTTTTGGCCAATGCCTATGCTGAATCAGGCATCCAGGATAAGGCAAAAGAAGAGTTCATCACGGCAATGGACAGACATGGCTCACCAGAAACACTCCTTCAGTATGCATTGTGGTCCGTTTCGGCGGGCGACATTGCGACAGCCAAGAACCTCAAAGAAGAGATTGATAAATTATGGAAAGGCTGGAATAAGCATACAAGGAACCTGCATAAGCCAAAGATCGATCAACTTGCTTCAGCACTGGATTCAGCCGGTTCAAAGTAATCAAACGGCTGCCGGTGCTGTTTTCTTGAAAGACTCGCGCTTCATGAGCGTCAGGTAAAACTTGCCTAGATTAGGGTATTGCTTGCGCCAGTCCAATTCCTTGAATCTCAGATCCAAAAATCCCAGTACACATCCAACTGCGATGTCAGCCAATCCAAACTCATCATCAACGCACCATACGTTTTCAGCCAATTGTTTGCTCATCATCTGCAAACCACGTTCGACCTTTTGATGCTGTCTTATTTTCCAGGCTTCGCTTTGCTGCTCCAAGGGTCTGCGACTTTCAACCAATTCAAGCACAGCGGCATCGCAAACTCCATCGGCCAAGGCTTCCCATTGCCTGGCAGCAATGCGAAGGTTGTGATCCTGAGATAATATTCGGTGCACAGGTGTGCGGTAATCCAAGAATTCAACGATTACTCTGGAATCGTATAACGTTTCACCATCATCCATAATCAAGACAGGAATTTTTCCAAGTGGATTGTATTCCGGAACATGGGTATCTGGCGAACTTGGCGAATCTTCGATGAGTTCCAGCTCAATATGTTTCTCAATCGCAACAATACGAACTTTACGAGCGTAAGGACTCGCCTGTGACATAATTAATTTCATAGTTTTTTTTCTAAAGAGTTAAACGTTTCATAAACCCGAACGCGCATTATAATGCACTTATGTACAAACCACCTCAAAACATACATGAACAAGTTGCCTTTGCCTTGAACGAAGATATAGGTAAAGGTGATTTGACAGCGGAGTTAATCCCCGAAAACCTAACTGCCACTGCAGTAATCATTAGCCGTCAGCATGCTGTGATATGCGGCATTCCCTGGGCTAACACCTGTTATGGGTATTTTAATCCAAAAATCCAATCCTTATGGAATGTAAATGAAGGGGATGAAATCTTTCCTGATCAAATCCTATGTCAGTTAACCGGAAATGCCCGTAACATCCTGACAGCAGAACGGACCTCTCTTAATTTCATTCAGTCGTTGTCTTCTACTGCCACGCTCACCAGAAAATATCTCAAAGCGGTAGAAGGCACTTCTGCAATGATTATGGATACGAGAAAAACCATTCCTGGTATGCGACTTGCGCAAAAATATGCCGTCAGGGTAGGGGGCGGAGAGAACCAGCGAATAGGTTTATTTGATGGGATTCTGATCAAGGAAAATCATATTTCAGCGGCAGGCGGTGTGGAGAAGGCGCTTGAACTGGCCAGGAATCTCCATGCCAATGTTCCAATTCAAATTGAGGTTGAAAACTTGGAGCAACTCGAGGTTGCGCTCAATTGCAAGGCTGAATTAATACTTCTGGACAATTTCGATGTCGCCTCCTTAATCGAGGCAGTACGCATCAACAACCATCGATCCATCCTCGAAGCCTCAGGAGGCATCGATTTAGATACGGTGGGCGCCGTTGCAAGAACCGGTGTAGACAGGATATCCGTAGGAAGCTTGACCAAACATATTCAGGCCGTCGACCTCTCGATGCGTTTCATATAGGCATGGGGAGTCAAATTGAATATGAATCATGTACCTATACTGATGAAAGTGGCAGCGACCTTCTAAAACTCATAGTCTTATTGAAAAATATAAAACATAATACCGATATCGTTAAGGCCTTAACATGATCAAAACCCAACCCATGACTAAACCGCTTCAAGGTAAACTTAATCTCGGTGATGTTCTCCGCATGCTGGTAACGGATCGAATGGTCGATAAGGCGACAGCAGAACAGCTTTTCAAAGACAGGAAGATGGACACTTCGAACTTGCATCCCCTGGTTGTCATTGGGGAACAGAAGTGGGAGAACTTGAATCCCCCTAATCAGGTGCTTACTGTGGAATCACTTTCATCCTGGCTGGCAGCACGGTCAGGTCTGGAATACTACCATGTTGACCCATTGAAACTTGATTTCGGGACCATTGCTCAAGTGGTATCCAAGGCCTATGCGGAACGATTGAAAATCATGCCTGTCAAGCTTAGTAAGGAAGAAGCGGTTATCGCGACGGCTGAACCCTACTTCAGGGACTGGATACCGGATCTCGAACGCATACTCAGATTAAAGATACGTTTGGTTCTAGCCAACCCTCTGGAAATCAACCGGTATCTTCCGGAAATTTACAATCTCGCCAATTCCATGAATCTGGCCAACGCAGCGAAAGCCGGTCAAATCATCGGCGTCCAGAATCTGGAACAGTTGGTAGAGCTTGGAAAAAACAAGAATCTGGATGCGAATGAGCAACATGTAGTCAATATTGTAGACTGGTTATTCAAATATGCTTTCGAGCAAAGGGCCAGTGACATTCATCTTGAGCCACGAAGGAACATCGGACTGATGCGATTCAGGATAGACGGGATATTGCATCAGGTGTATCAGTTACCTCCAAACATCATGAATGCCATAACCAGTCGAATCAAACTGCTTGGAAGAATGGACATGGTCGAGAAGAGAAGACCTCAGGACGGCCGGATAAAAACCGTGACGGCCGAGGGAGAAGAAGTCGAGCTAAGACTCTCCACCATGCCTACCGCGTTTGGTGAGAAATTGGTGATGCGGATTTTCTCGCCTGACATCCTTGTCAAGAATTTTGTCGAGCTTGGCTTTTCTAAGGCCCAGTCTGAGCAATGGGAGAATTGGACCTCCAATCCCAATGGCATCGTTCTGGTTACGGGGCCAACGGGGTCAGGCAAAACCACGACTTTGTACACGACGCTAAAAAAACTTGCCACATCCGAAGTGAACGTGTGCTCCGTGGAAGACCCGATCGAAATGATAGAACCTTCTTTTAACCAGATGCAGGTTCAGCCCAACATCGGCCTTACTTTTGCTGACGGCATTAGAACGTTGCTTCGTCAGGATCCTGACATAATCATGGTAGGTGAAATTCGTGACTTCGAGGTCGCTGAAATGTCTATTCAAGCCGCCTTAACAGGCCATCTTGTGTTATCGACCCTCCATACGAACGATGCCCCATCGGCCATTACGAGACTGCTTGATCTTGGCGTGCCGTATTACCTTATTCAATCAACGGTTGTTGGGGTAATGGCGCAGCGCCTTGTAAGAACCTTATGCAAGGTTTGTAAGAAACCCGTACCCATTTCAAATGAAGAATGGGCCAATCTCGTTGGATCGTGGAAAATCCCTAAACCTAAAGAGATATTCACCCCTGTCGGTTGTCTTGATTGCAGAAATACAGGATACCGCGGAAGAAGCGGCGTTTATGAGATGTTCACCGTTACCCCTGAGATAAAGAAACTGATCACGCAAGACACTGACCTGTCAAAATTAAGGGCACTGGCCTACGAGCAAGGAATGCAGCCGTTGCTTATTAACGGAGCAGAGAAAATTGCGGCGGGAATCACAACGATTGATGAGTTACTCAAAGTGGCGCCTCCAACGACCTGATAATTTAAGCCTCATGTGAGGATCGAGCTTAAATTCGCATTTAACACATTCAAATTCTTGACCAAAACCTTGTAAAAGGTTACTGTTCAGGGTTACCCAATCACAATCAAAATACGCATTTATGGAAGACCGTACTACTCAAATAACAGGCGCGGAGATTTTAATTCGCTGCCTTCAAGAAGAAAACGTGAAATTTGTTTTTGGATATCCAGGCGGAGCCGTTCTGAACATATACGATGCCATATTCAGTCAAACTCATTTCAAGCACGTACTTGTAAGGCACGAACAGGCTGCTGTCCACGCAGCCGATGCCTATTCACGCGCGACGGGTGAAGTGGGTGTCGCGCTCGTCACATCGGGGCCCGGCGCAACGAACGCGGTAACCGGGATTGCCACTGCCTACATGGACTCCATCCCCTTGGTTGTAATAAGCGGACAAGTCCCTACCCCTGCAATCGGGATGGATGCGTTCCAGGAAGTTGACATGGTGGGGGTCACGCGCCCTTGTGTGAAGCATAATTTTCTAATCAAGGACATCAATGATGTCGCCATGACGATAAAGAAAGCTTTTTACATAGCCTCAACCGGAAGGCCAGGCCCTGTCGTTGTCGATATCCCAAAGGATATAACCGCTCAATTTGCAAAATTCAGTTACCCAAAGACTGTGGAGATGCGCTCCTACAATCCTATCCTAAAGGGGCATACCGGCCAGATCAAGAAGGCTGTCAATTTGATACTGAATGCAAAACGCCCCATGCTCTACACGGGTGGCGGTGTCGTTCTGGGTGACGCGGCGGATCAGCTTGTAAAACTGACCCGCAAGCTTGGCTACCCGATCACGAACACGCTGATGGGCTTGGGCGGATATCCCGGAACCGACCCACAGCATTTGGGCATGCTCGGAATGCATGGCACATACGAAGCCAACATGGCGATGCAAGACTGCGATGTCTTGATCGCTATTGGCGCTCGATTTGATGACCGGGTAATTGGTAACACGGAACATTTTTTCAGAAAAGACCGTACGATAATCCATGTGGACGTCGACCCCTCCTCGATTTCAAAGCGTGTAAAGGTTGATATACCGATAGTGGGTCATGTTCAGTCCGTTCTGGCAGAAATGAACGAACTTCTGGAAGCGGATACAAAAAAACCGGATACTGCGGCCTTAACGGCATGGTGGAAACAAATCGAGGCCTGGCGAGAAAAGAAATGCCTGACCTACGACCTCTCTACCGATATAATCAAACCCCAATTTGTCGTCGAGAAGCTATGGGAAGTAACGGGTGGCGATGCATTTGTAACGTCCGATGTCGGACAACACCAGATGTGGGCGGCACAGTATTACAAATTCGACAAGCCGCGCCGCTGGATCAATTCCGGTGGCCTGGGAACAATGGGTGTGGGATTGCCTTATGCCATGGGCGTTCAACTGGCTCACCCGGAAGCACAGGTCGCCTGTATAACCGGCGAAGCTTCGATTCAGATGTGCATCCAGGAGCTGTCCACATGCAAACAGTTCCATCTGCCTGTAAAAGTCATCACTCTGAATAATCGCTACATGGGTATGGTTCGTCAATGGCAGGAATTCTTCTATGGAAACAGGTATTCGGAATCCTACATGGACGCTCTGCCTGATTTCGTCAAGCTGGCTGAGGCTTATGGCCATGTCGGCATGCGAATTGAAAAACCGTCTGATGTTGAACCAGCACTCAAGGAAGCATTTAGCCCGAAACTGAAGGAACGTCTTGTTTTTATGGACTTCTTAACCGATCAAAAGGAAAACGTCTTCCCTATGGTTCCGAATGGCAAAGGCCTATCTGAAATGATTCTTTCTGAAGAACTATAAAGAACTGACCAAATGAAACATATAATTTCACTTTTAATGGAGAATGAAGCCGGTGCCCTTTCGAGGGTAGCAGGACTTTTTTCAGCACGAGCATACAATATTGAATCCCTAACCGTGGCACCAACCGAAGATGCCACGTTATCGCGCATGACCATCGTCACCTCCGGATCCGAGGAAGTGATTGAGCAAATTATCAAGCAGCTCAACAAGCTGATCGATGTGGTTAAAGTGCTCGACCTGAATGATGGACGTTTTATCGAACGTGAACTCATGCTGGTCAAAGTCAAAGCAACGGGAACATTGCGAGAGGAAATGAAGCGCATGTGCGATATTTTCAGGGGAAGGATTATCGATGTCGCTGATAGCAGTTACACGATAGAACTCACCGGCGCAGGGTCAAAGCTGGATGCCTTTTTAGAGGCACTGGATAAAACTGTAATTTTGGAAACCGTTCGCACGGGTGCATCAGGGATCGGCCGCGGCGACAGAATACTTAAAGTTTAACGAATTATTTGAAAGGCAAGCTATGAAAGTTTATTACGACAAAGACGCAGATCTATCCATTATAAAAAAAATGAAGGTAACAATCGTGGGGTATGGTTCACAGGGTCATGCTCATGCGCAGAACTTGAAAGACTCCGGTGCCAAGGTTACCGTGGGCCTAAGAAAGGAAGGCAGTTCCTGGGCAAAGGCTGAGAAAGCCGGCCATAAGGTCGAAGAAATCGACAAGGCAGTCAAAGGAGCCGATTTGGTAATGATTCTGCTTCCCGATGAAACCATGCCGCAGATTTACCATGCCGATGTTGCTCCCAATCTAAAAAAAGGTGCGACCGTTGCATTCGCTCACGGCTTTAACATTCACTACAACCAAATCGTTCCAAGGGATGATCTGGATGTCATCATGATTGCCCCTAAAGGGCCAGGTCACACCGTCCGTTCCGAATACCTAAAAGGCGGCGGCGTGCCTACCCTGATTGCTGTCTATCAGGACAGGTCGGGAAAAGCCAAGGATGTAGCACTCTCCTACGCTTGTGCAAACGGCGGGACAAAAGGCGGAGTGATCGAGACCAATTTCAGGGAAGAAACCGAAACGGATCTCTTTGGTGAACAAGCCGTTCTTTGCGGCGGTGCCGTCGAACTTGTTAAAGCTGGATTCGAAACATTAACCGAAGCAGGCTACGCGCCTGAAATGGCCTATTTTGAATGCTTGCATGAACTCAAGTTAATCGTTGACCTGATGTATGAAGGCGGTATCGCCAACATGAACTACTCGATATCGAACAACGCGGAATATGGCGAATACGTAACGGGTCCAAAGGTGATTTCCGATCAGGCCAGAGCGGCCATGAAAGAATGTTTGAACAACATTCAGACTGGTGAATATGCCAAACGCTTCATTCTCGAAGGACGGACCAATTATCCTGAAATGACGGCTCGCCGACGCCTGAACGCTGCTCATCCTATCGAACAAGTCGGTGGACAGCTTCGTGCCATGATGCCATGGATCACAAAAAATAAACTGGTAGACCAATCCAAGAACTAAATTCGGGCACATGATACAAAATCAGGGGCAAGACGAAATCGTCATGCCCCTTTTCATTTCAAGGAAACTGAATGTCCGTGAACCTTAAGGTTTTAATGCAATATATCCTTCCCAAGCAAGCGATCACTGTCTGTGCCGGGAAACTGGCCAATCTGAAGGGTGGATGGCTAACATCCAGGGTAATAATCTGGTTCGTTGAACGCTATCAAGTCGATATGAATGAAGCTGCCGAGACCGATCCGCATAAGTATGCCACTTTTAATGCGTTCTTTACCCGCGCCCTTCGATCAGGTGTGCGTCCAACCGCCGATTCTGATTTTATTTGCCCTGTGGATGGAGCCATCAGTCAATTCGGTGCCATTGAAAAGGATCTGATTTTTCAGGCAAAAGGTCATTATTATTCAATTGAGAGCCTTCTGGCAGGCAACAAGGAATTGGCTGAAACATTTTTAGATGGTGACTTTGCCACCTTATATTTAAGCCCGAAAGATTATCATCGTATTCATATGCCTGTTAAGGGCCTGCTAAAAAGCATGGCCCATGTGCCGGGAACCTTATTTTCCGTGAATCCGGAAACGGCACTGGGAATACCTGGACTGTTTGCCAAGAATGAAAGGGTGATATGCGAGTTCAGCTCTGATTTCGGATCTTTCGCAATGGTACTTGTGGGGGCAACGATCGTTGGCAGCATTTCAACGGCATGGCACGGCGTTGTCAATTCCAAACGCAAGAAATCGGTAACGGTTTGGGACTACCAGGACTCTGATATCGAATTGGACAAAGGGGATGAAATGGGTCGATTTATGTTGGGCTCAACTGTTATTCTGGTTTTCCCCAAGCATACGCTGGAATTTGCTTCTGAGTGGTTCGTCACCAAGCCCATCAGGCTTGGTGAAAAAATGGGATCCTTAACTAACGATCTAAATTAATCGATCAACCTGCCATGGAGGGTGAGTCGGAATGATGCCCACCGCGTTGCCTCTTTCGATCATCGCTTGCTAAATGCGCAGACAATTCGTTGAGTGCCAACTTGTAAACATTCCTTTTGAATTCGATCACGCTTTCGAGAGGCACCCAGTATTCGCTCCAACGCCAGGCATCAAACTCCGGGTGTGAGCTTGCGCGCAGCGAGACATCGGAGTCACGGCCAACCATTCTCAATAAAAACCATATCTGTTTCTGGCCTTTATAACTTCCGCGCCACTCACGCTTAATCCAGCTCGTCGGCACATCATAACGAAGCCAATCCCGTGTCCTTCCAAGTATTTTGACGTGCTCAGGCCGCAAACCTACTTCTTCCATCAATTCCCTGTACATGGCCTGCTCAGGACTTTCTCCCTGCTTTATGCCGCCTTGCGGGAACTGCCAAGAGTGTTCGCGGATCCTTTTACCCCAAAATACCTGATTGTTGGTATTACATAAAATAATACCAACATTGGGGCGATATCCATCCCGATCTATCATGATCTTACAACCTTAATTATTTAATGCAATTTTTTCACATTTCGTTCAAGATTGAAAGGTTTGTCTTTTCAGATTTAGCTCATTATAAAATTTAGTTACAAAAATAGCATCCGTGAATCAACCAAAAAGGCTTGAGGGACGTTTTAGGCTTATTATGACAGACATGACATTTTTGATCGTTCCAAGGAACGTTCTACTGGTATTGCTGGCCTGTTTTTCCATCAAGAGCCATGCCGGCAGCTATGCTTACATAACGAACCAGGGAGCAGATTCCGTATCGGTGATCGATCTTTCCACGAATCATGTCATAAAAAACATTCAAGTGGGAAAGGCTCCCGTTGGGGTCGCGATATCGAACAAACTTGGGTTGGCCTACATTTCAAATGTAGATGGACAATCCATTTCCGTCATCGATATCAAATCAAACAGTGTCATCAAGACTCTTCCTATTCACGGCTCACCTGTTGGTTTGGCTGTGTCATCCGACAACCGGACACTCTATGTTGCAGACTGGACAGATGACCGCATCATTGCAATCGATACCGCAGACAATTCCTTACAACAGGAAATCAAAATTGGAAAGGCCCCTGCGGGGATGGTAGTCAGTCCTGACAGCAGAACCTTATATATTGCCTGTCGTGACAGCAACGATGTCGTGGCCATTGACACACGTTCCTTCAAAATTAAAAATCGAATTGCCGTAGGCAGGCATCCGTTTGGCATATCCCTTAGCCCTGACGGGAAAAGCCTGTTCGTTGTAAACGTGCTATCCAACACGGTAACGATCATAGATACTGATACCATGGAAAACGATTCCATCAAGGTTGGCGCCCATCCATACTGCATTTCTATCAGTTCGAATGGTAAAACTGCCTATGTCACCGACACTCAGGACGATGACGTTTCCGTTCTAGACCTAACACAAAAGAAAGTGATTGCAACCATTCCTGTCGGAGAGGTGCCGGAAGGGATAAGTTTCGAAGCCAAGTCAACCCATGTCTATGTTACGAATTGGGGCAGCAATTCGGTATCAGTGATCGACTCGGGTTCAAACCAAAAGATCATGGAAATTCCGACCGGGGATAAGTCGAGGGCCTTTGGTGAATTCATCTCGGGGGAATAACGAATCGTGTAACCAAATTTGCATCGTTGAGCGAGATTCATTTTTAATCAAATTAAATAATTTTTATTAAAAAAGAGTCCCAATCAATTAAATATTAGGTAAAGTTCTAGCCTAAGACAAAATAAGAGGTTTTGTTGTAATTTTATTTTTTGGAGAAACTTGAATGAAGAGAATATTTGCACTTTTAACGTTGGCGCTTTTGCCGATTTCCGCCATGGCTCATGGTCCTTCACCGCAAAAAGTGGAGAAAGAAGTTGTCATCAAGGCTGACCCTGCTAAAGTCTGGGATCTGATCAAAGATTTTGGGAACATGCAAAAATGGCATCCTGCGGTTGAAAGCGACAAATTGGAAACCAAAAACGATGAGAACGGTGACCCTGCAACCTATCGATTGCTCACGCTCAAAGGAGGAGGAACCATTTACGAGAAACTTCGCAGTGCTGATGACAAGGATATGGTCCTGAAATATGAAATCGTTGAAGGCGTATTACCCGTGACCGATTACTATTCCAAGATCTCGGTTACAGCAGGCCCTGGTGCTGGTGAAACGACGGTTACCTGGATGGGACGTTTTTATCGCGTGTATAGGTTAAATCCTCCGATCCCTGAAGGTCAGGACGATGAATCGGCAATTAATGCGGTTACAGGTGTGTACGATGCAGGCTTGGCAAATCTTAAGAAAGTGGCTGAAGGTCAGTAAGTTAGCTTGGCTTATTAATATTTCTTATTAGGTTTTTTAATTATCAAGATATCAAAATTAGTATAAGTGACAAAAATTGTCAGAGATACATCAAAAAAGCGGATTAAAGTCCGCTTTTTTATTTTCTTAAGATAATATGACTTCACGAACAAGCGAACAGATTGATTAGTAACGCAAGGGAACTAATTCAAAAAATATGTTTACTTGGCATAACCAGTTTTTTAAATGATTTTTTTAACTTAAAAGGAAATGAAAATGAAACAAGCACAACAAGGTTTTACATTGATTGAATTAATGATCGTCGTTGCCATTATCGGTATCTTGGCTGCTATCGCTATCCCAGCTTACAGTGATTACACAGCAAAGGCGCAAGCTTCTGAAACGTTCGTTACACTTGACGGTTTGAAATCAACGGTTGCAGCCGCCTTGT
>CAIPBJ010000040.1 GCA_903863255.1 uncultured Methylophilaceae bacterium | reverse complement strand
TTCCTGTCATACGGGAGTTCTTCTTTAGACCTTATGTCAATAATAATTGGAATTCGGTTGAACGGATGGATGCAATAACCAGGCATTATCTTCTTGTTTCAAAATGTGCTCCGGTTTTCGATGTTCCATTAAACAAATGCATTTTTCTCTTAACTTTTGATTTAAATGGCCATCACTTCAAAGTTGTCCTCCACAAACCTCACTGGATGGTGGGTGAAGGCGAAATAGCCTTGAGTTTGTTTTACGAAGATTTGGGTGAGATATATAGCGTAATGCTTACTTTATCGGGTACGCCTTCAAATTTGAAGTTAATCGTAGGATGTATTCAAGGTGTTGATAGGGATGGGATAACCGATAGATACAGGGAATTGACCAAGGTGTTGTTTGGAATGCGACCAAGAGACTTGATAGTCAAGCTAGCTAAAATATTGGCAAAGGATCTTGGTTGTAAGGAGCTTTTATGCGTTTCAAATGCAGCTCACCGAAGCAAACGTTGGTATTCAAAGTCTTATAAATACACCTGCTACGACACAATATGGATTGAGAACGGAGGAATATACAAAAACAATGGGTTTTACTCACTATCATCCGGTATTGAAAAGCGAATTGCTAAGGACATCCCAACCAAAAAACGCGCCAATTATAAAAAACGTTATGAATTTCTTGATCAGTTGGAACTGCAGATGAAACAAGCGATTGACAACCCTTCACAGACCAAACCCATCGAAGAAGCCTATCAAAAAATTTAAGTTTCTTTTGATCGGTAATGAATCGATTGTTCAAAAATATTTATTTGTCAGCCGTCATCCTTTATCTTGCTTTATTTCAAACAACATTTTATTGTGGTGTCATATAGACTTCATGAGTTGATAATAGATGGAATCAGAATTTGATGTTTTTGATTGGTTACTAATTCAACCACCCTATCGAGCTTTTAATCTGGGCAGTGAAATTAAAAGGGCTGTAAAAGCGATTCTAGTATGCTCCAGCACTTATGACGCATTCTGTCCCCGATGCGGTAAAATGAGTACGTTCAAGGGACTCCTATCCCCTACTACTGAAGATCAATTACTCAATGAGAAATTTGCCTCAAAAGGATTCGGGGTCGTTCCCGACTTCTGGGGACATACAAAATTCTCAAAAACGATTCAGTGTACCCGGGCGCTTCACGAAATTGATTTTTATTTTCATGTGGATGATCAAACTTTATATAAAGTCGGTCAATATCCTTCCCAGTTAGAAATCGCCAAAGGAAATTTTGAACACTATTTGTACGTTTTAGACAAATTACATCTTGAATGCCTAAACAAAGGGCTGGAACTAGCCACTTACGGCACAGGTATTGGATCCTATATCTATGTCAGAAAAGTCTTCGAATATTTGATAGAACTCATTCATTTAAAAGCAAAAGAGCTTCCGGGATGGGATGAGCAAAAGTTTTTAACCAGTCGATTCTTAGACAAGACACTTATGCTTCATGAGCATCTACCAGGTTATTTAAAAACAAACTCAAAAATTCTTCAAATATTAGGGAAAAGCCTTCAGGATCTTGAGGAGGAGCAATGCCTAGAATGCTTTAATGACCTAAAACATTCTGTCTTTATTATGATTGAAGAAATGGTACTCGAAAAAAAAATAAATGAGGCCATGAGTCCGGAAACGACTAAAAATTCATCGACGAATTAAACCCGCCAAGGCATTTTAGTGTTCAATATTACAATATACCGAACTCAGCCCTGTCTTTAATTACTTCTCCGACTAATTCTGCATTAATTTTATGAGAACCATTAGAAAACCCATAAACCAAAGCAGTATCACAAAGAATGTTGATTGAACGTGGCACTCCTTTTGTCACCTCAGCAATTCGAGCGACAGCATCCGGGGTAAATATCTGCCTGTCCCTTCCAGCTATTTTGATACGGTGATGAATATAGCTCTCTACTTCTGATGCGTCTAAAGGAGGAATAAAAAAATCAACGGCAACGCGCTGGTAAAATTGCTGCAAATCAGGCCTTCTCAATAAATCCCTTAACTGAGGTTGACCTACCAGAATAACTTGAAGCAACTGGTCTTTATCAGCGTTTATGTTAGAGAGCATCCTGAGCGACTCAAGTGCGTCCGCATTCAAGTTTTGAGCCTCATCAACAATCAAGACAACACGTCTGCCTTCAGCGTAACAATCAATTAAAAAACGTTGAAAAGCATCATAAAGTGCAATTCGAGACATTCCATCATAAGGCTGTCCGAAAGACAGCATGATCCAACCGAGCAGGTCATCAATGTCTTTATGAGTGTTATAGACTATTCCTACCGTTAATTCATCCCCTATATTATTTAAAAGGTGCCGAATAAGTGTTGTCTTTCCACAGCCGATATCACCACAGATTACCGAAAAACCGGCCTTGTTCTGGATACCATATTCAAGCATAGCATAAGCCATGCTGTGCCTTTTCCCGAAAAAAAGAAATTCAGGATCCGGTTGAATTGAGAATGGCTTTTCAGTTAATCCATAAAATGCTTCATACATAAAATCGTTACCTTATAGAGAGAGATTTACTCTTTGACTTCAATAAAACCTGGTGCTTTTTTTATAACAACTTGTTAAACAACACAATAATTATGAAATATTCCTTATATCTTACCTGAAATAGATATCCATTAAATTATAAAAATCCATCAAGGGATCGAATAAGTTGTCAAACGTCTATTATTTATATTCTATTAATTTAATTTTTTGACCTAACATCATATTTTTAAGAAATTTAAATTGCCCAACCAGTTCAGCAAATTTACCTAAAACAAGGAAAAATGCCATCTTAAATGAATGTGGTCGTTTATTTTGCAGAGCTATCCTAATAATTTGAATTGGATAAATTAAAAAGAGGACATAAGCATAGTTTGGATTGATGACGAGTAACAAGATTATAAATAATGGAATAAAACCAGCCCACAGCCATGCTCTTCTGCATTCTTTAACCCAGTGATTCTCTGGATGTTCACCATGAATATAGACACCTTCGGCATATGCATGACCGGCTCGGACGGAACGTTTCCACCATTGAGCGAATCTGGACATTGCAGCATCATGCAATGTCATTTCCTCATCAATCCTCCATACTTTCCAACCCAGCTTTCTTATCCTTACGCATAGTTCAGGTTCTTCACCCGCAATTAATCCAGCGTTAAACCCCTTAGTTTCCTTAAAAATACTCGACCGCATGAGCGCATCACCACCACAGTACTTAGCTTCCCCAATGGGGGTATTCCATTCAATATCGCACATTAGGTTATAAATGGATTTTCCAGGATAACGTTCTCGTCGCCTGCCACAGACTACAGCAACACGTGGATTCATCTCAAGAAACTTTATCGCTTGATAGAGCCAGGTTGGATTCACTTCACAATCCCCATCAACAAACTGCACATACTTTAAATCTGGAAAACTTTTAATTAAAAGCTCAAATCCTTCATTTCTTGCCCTTGCAGCTGTAAAAGGGATAGTCATATCAAGGTTAACAACCGATATATTCATATCCTGTGCCACTTTTACTGAGTTGTCATTTGAACCGGAGTCAACGTAAACTAATTTTTTAGTCTTTGTTACAAGCGACTCCAGGCATTTGACCAAACGCAAGCCTTCGTTTCGGCCGATAATCACTACCCCAACATCAGATAATTCCATAGCACTCATTTGTTTCTTCTCGGCTTTATGGTTGCTGGCACGCCTACAGCAATAGAGTCGTCCGGTATATCTCGAATCACAACGGCATTTGCACCGATTACAACATTATTACCTATCTTTATTTTTCCAAGCACCTTGGCTCCAGATCCGATATCAACATTATTGCCAATTTCAGGGGCTCCAGGCTCTTCAATATTCTTTAACCCGACAACAACACCGTTTCTTACTCGGCAATTATTTCCAAATTTGGCATACCCGCTGATCACAATCCCACCAAAATGATCAATGACAAAGTTTTCTCCAATCTCTACCTCGCAAGGTAGTTCAATACCAGTAATTATCTGAACAAATTTATAAAGCACCTTATAAATAAATGAGAATATCTTGCGAATGATATTTGGCTTTATTTGATATCGCCAGCGACCAAACCTGTAGACCATCATTACCCAGAATCCTTGAGCAGTAAAATCACCTTTATAGGTATTCAAGTCGTTACGAATGTTGTTAAACATAAATTATTTCAGAGGATATGATGTCGAGCAGACATTGTGTTTGCACATTGATTAACAATTAAATTAATAAAATCAGAAAATCCAAGCCTGATAAATCAAGAAGTCGACAAAGAGAAAAAAGTTGGAATTTCATGAGTTTATCGTGTTGATTTCATTCCAAATTTTGAGTCAAAAAGCAACTTAACCACCAAATACATATGTTGAAAGTTTGAGTATACAATTTTAAAGGATCTTAATCTCAAAATATCTTTAAGCATTTGGATCGAATCTGACAAAATTGTCAGTATGAGGTGTGTTGCCAGACCTGAAACACCAAGATTCTTTCTAAAATAAAGCAGTTCACTTTCGATTTGCAACCCTTGAATCTGCCTTCCTTTTGAGGATAGGTTTCCCTCAGATTTTGCACTTTCACCACCAATATGAACAACTGGGGTGAATGGGTAATAGATAACCTGCCAACCTGCCCTTTTAGCAGCAAAGCAATGATCCACTTCTTCACAGTATAAGAAATAAAGGGGGTCAAATAGACCTACTTCATCAATGACCGTCTTACGGACAAGGTAATAACATCCAGGCACCCAGTCACACTCTCGGATGGAGGCATGGTCCCAATCCATATCGTCTACCATTTTAGAATTCTTAAAGAAAGATTTCAGTCCTGTGTTCTGAAGAAAATTTACCCATGGCGTAGGAAAGTATCTACAGCTTGGCTGCAATTGGCCATCCCTGCCCAAAAGCTTAACTCCAAGTATGCCTACCTTGGGGTTGGATTCCATATATGAGATATTTTTGGAAATCGTGTCGGTTTGAATAAAGGCATCTGTATTTAATAATAGGACGTACCTACCTTTTATTAATGGCAATGCCTGATTATTTGCACGACCAAAACCGACATTATTTTTATTTTCAATTAGAGTGATATCGGGATAGTCCTTTTTCAGAACTTCTACAGAATTATCTTTTGAAGCGTTATCCACAATGAACACTTCCATCTCCAGTCCATTTAATTCTGAAGAAAAAAGATGATCAAGCGACATCTTTGTTAACTGTATTGTATTGTAGCTTACCAAAATAACCGAGATATCCAAATTAACTCTTTCAGAACAATAGATTAGAATTTAAACCAAACAAAGCTGGATTAATAAGGAAGGTGACGTCGAAATCAAGCGATCAAAATCAACATATTCAAAATATCCAAGTAAATCCAGAAAATATTACCAAATACCAAAACACGCCATGATAAATTAACTTTATCTAGCATTGATCTTCATTCGACCACCATAACTATTTGCTAATAGTTAAACTTAAAAATCAAATTTACTATTTTTGATCGAGATGATTAATAATTTTATTATTCAAATAACCAAATTTAGATAACCTGTTAAAATTATTCTATTAAGCCAGAAAAATTATAACCGATTCTTAAAGACTAAACTTGTTTGAAAATCAAAACTAAGGCAAAAACATGACGTTCGAAGTGCTTATGAAACTATGGGAAATAGCTAAGTTGGTATTTCCCGGGCAATCTATCAGCAGTATAAAAAATAGGATGATTTTTATTTGGACGGCTTACTCAAATTTAGATTTAGTCTTACCTTTTCTGAATCCAGATAAAGACAGCCCAATTGAAAAATTGATGATGGAACGTCCTGAGACATTGGGTGCCGTTCTTTGGCCTTATCAGTGTCATTCATGGAAAATCGCCGAGCGACTAAATAGAATAAAAGGGCATTATGATGCTTTAATTGCACATGATATGAGAATCGATTTCTCCGTCAATGACGCCATCAGACTGTTTAAACTCGATGATATCTACCCGGATTTGCATATAGTTTTAGATCAACCGATCTGGTTTATTCGTGAAGGACAGTTAGTAATAAATCTATTTGTTAAAAATACCCGGATTTTTTCGCTGGCGTTTTCTTTGTATGACGAACCAAGTGGTTTGACAGCATACATTGGTGCAATGCAGGGAAGAAACATCGAAGGTCTTTTAGATACCTACAGAGATATCACCAAAGCATTACATGGGATGCGCCCAAGGGATTTTTTGTTTGAGCTGTTTAGGTTTTTCTGCCTGAATTCGGGTATTGTAAAAATTTATGCCGTATCCGATGCAAAAAAACACCATCGAAGCCCCTATTTTGGAAAATCGAAAATCGAAGAAGTTTCTTTGAATTATGACGAGATTTGGGAAGAAAGAGGCGGCGTAAAAAGCAATAACGATTTTTATACATTTAGTGTAAAACATGAAAATAAGCCCCTTGAAGAAATTGCCTCCAAGAAACGCTCAATGTATCGGAAACGATACGAATTATTGGATCAATTATCGAATGAAATGAAGTTGACTTATGAAGATATTGACAATCCTCATAGACTGGAAATTGGGTTCAAAAGCTTATAACCGGCAGATTTTTATGCCTTAATGCGAGCGATTGCGCTTTAATGCTTAGCAATACCCTAATACTTTATAATTTACCCATCGAAATGTTTATGCAAGTAAACTTATGATAATCTCTTAAGAAGATAATATAGAATCAACATCTAATCTTTTGCTTTAATCAATAATTTTTAAGTCTGGTTTAAACATGCCTGAACATCTTCGATCCTTAGTAGTGATCAGCTTAATTGCAATATTCGTTTTTACTCTTTTTAAAAACGCATCTTCTACAATGATATCGCCCTCTCAGTACATTCGATGGCGTAACACATGGTTTGCAATTGTACTTTTTGCTTTCTTATCCAATGACTTCTGGATATTTGTTTTTCTATCAACCATTTATATTATATTTGTCTCGAAATCAGTTAAGAATCTTTTCGCATTCTATATCGTACTTTTATTTGCTTTGCCGAATATGGGCATGGACATTCCCGGAGGAGGAATACTAGACCATCTGTTTAGAATGACCTACGCCAGACTGCTTTCTTTAACAATACTTCTCCCGGCATATTTTGCCATTAAAAATAAAAGGGAGAATGTAGCTTTCGGCAAGTTACCATCAGACAAATTCCTAATCATATATATTCTGGTTCAATCTTTAGTCTACATAAGATTCACTTCATTAACAGACACGATGAGAACCGGTTTTTACGGGTTTCTGGAAATCTTCCTTCCCTATTATTTGGCAAGCAGAACCTTCAAGGAATTATCCCAATTTAAAGAGGTTTCGTTTGCCTTTGTGATTTCATGTTTTATCGTTGCTTTGATAGCTTGTTTTGAATTCACTTATTCATGGTTACTTTATTACTCACTGCCTCAATCAATGGGAGCCGATTCTATTATGGGTTACCTCGGAAGAGATGGTCGTCTCAGGGCAGTATCAAGCTTGGGACAACCATTAATATTGGGTTTCGTAATGCTAGTAGCATTGGGGTTTTATCTCTTCATTCAGAATAATATTAAAAATCGGACAATTCGGTACCTTGGCTTAGCTATCATTAGTGGAGGATTGATAGCGCCTCTTTCCAGAGGACCTTGGATAGGAATATCCGTTCTGATGTTAGTTTATTTTGCAATTGGGCCCTCAGCAATCAAACGTTTCTTTCAATTGGCCGTTGCTAGTGCATTCATGATTCTTTTGATAAGCGTATTGCCAGGAGGGCAACGCATCATCAATCTGCTTCCATTTATTGGAAATGTGGAGGTCGAAAACATTGATTACAGAGAAAAACTATTCGACAAGTCCGTTATATTATTCGAACAAAATTTTTGGTTTGGCCGTTCTGATTACCTGAACGCCCCAGAACTGCAAGACATGGTGCAGGGTCAAGGTATTATTGACATTGTTAATTCATATATTGCTATTGCACTTAGCTCAGGGATCATTGGATTAACGCTTTTTTCTGGTTTTTTTGCTTCTGTGATAATAGGCATGTTGAAATCGTTAAAAAAATTACCGGACAAAATAAGTGAGACATATCAGTTAGGAAGAAGCATTTTTGCGATAATCATTGCGATGCTGGTCACAATTGCAACCGTGAGCAGCATCAGTGTGATTCCTATTGTTTACTGGATGGTTGCTGGTCTGGCAGTTGCTTATATTAGAATGATAAAGATGCAACAAAAATGACAGTAACACTTTTTTCAAGCTGATTCGAATCATGAGAATATCTTGACTAAATTGAAGCAAATTAAATTAACGTTTTTATTGCTCTTCCTAATCATTAACGATTCAAATGCAGGGAACTCGTGGACAGCAAGGATTAATGAAAAAGATGGTCTGCCCATCGTTTCAATTGGTGGGGCAGATGTCATTACAGGTAAATATCTATTCTTTGATAAAAATTGGTCCTGGACAAGCACTCAATTCACTTTCTCAACTGAACCTGCTGGCGATTATATAGTAAACGGACGGAACAGAGACTTAGGCTTTACTTTCTTAAATAAGATCACAAAATCAAAGAACAATGAAATAACATGGAACCTTGATTTAAATGCATCATCGACAAAAAACGATGTCATAGGTGGTGGCATTGTATTTAATTTTGATGCTAGTAAATTTGGGATTGATCAAGGAACACCGGAAATACTTCCCGATAAGAGCGGATGGACATTGGGAGAAGGAAATCAACAAATATCCTTTCGCGTTAATCCTAAGCCAGCTAATATTTTCTTTGAACGCGATAACAAGTCAGAATTGCGGGTGTTCTTTTATAGCGGTGTCATACGGGAAGGCCTTACCCATTATGATATTAATCTAAAATTACCTGAATCATATTCTATTGAACCCACAATTCCCGAACAATTTGGATCAAATGACACCTCCGAATGGCCAAAAGGAATAATGGATTGGCGAGTCTCGCCCATAGACTTATCTTTTCTTAATGATTCTGAAAAACCAGCAGGGAAACATGGTTTTTTAAAAGCTAAAGGCGAACAGTTAATATTCGAAGATGGAAAGATTGCTAAATTCTGGGGAACAAATATCACCTCCTATGCTATTTTCCGAACTTCTAAAGACATGGTAAAAAAACAAGCCAAGAGACTCTCAGCTCTTGGTTTCAATTTGGTACGAATTCATCATTTTGACTCCGATTGGGTTGATCCGAATATATTTGGAAGCAATAAATCTGAAAACACTCAGCACCTGAGTAAAGATGCCATTGAAAAAATAGACTGGTGGATCAAATGCCTTAAGGACGAAGGTATCTATGTTTGGTTGGATTTACATACTCAGAGAAGTTTGAAGTCCGGAGACGGAATAACTTCATTTGACGAAATAAGCCCTGATAATAAACCTGTGGAATTGAAAGGGTTCAATTATATCAATCCTTCCATTCAAGACGCCATGCGTCAGCTGAACATGCTATATCTGACTCACAAAAATATATACACCGACACCAGATATGTCGATGAACCATCGATTGCTGCTGTGTTGATCACAAATGAAAACGATATAACCAATCATTATGGCAATAATTTCCTACCAGACAAAAACGTACCTTTTCACAGCAAAATCTATATGAGCCTGGCAAATAAGTTTGCTTTGGATAATAACTTACCTGAGGAAAAAGTTTGGCGCAGCTGGGAGCAAGGTCCATCCAAAATATTTCTCAATGATTTGGAACACAAGTTCGATGTAGACATGATCAACCATCTTCATGGAATAGGTGTAAAGGTGCCAATCGTTACAACCAGCACATGGGGCGGGAACCCAATAAATTCGCTTCCTTCGCTAACTACAGGTGACATGATTGATGCACATGCCTACCAATCTTTTGGCGCGTTAAGTAAAAATCCTTTATATGCTGCCAATCTCAATGACTGGTTTGCTGCTGCCCAAGTAGTCGATAAGCCACTAAGCGTAACAGAATGGAATGCTGACATTTTCCCAACGAATGATAGACATGTGTTGCCTTTGTTAGTATCCAGTCAGGCTTGCTTCCAAGGATGGGATGCAATGATGCAATTTGCCTATTCACAGACCCCATTACAAACTCAGGGGGATGCTTCGAATTGGGATATCTATAATGATCCATCTGCCTTAGCTACGATGCCTGCAGCAGCTTTGATGTATAGACGTGGCGACGTCAGGGAAGCCTCGACCACCTACGTCTATGCACCGAAAAGTGAAACACTTTTCGACAATTTCGTCACCCCTGATAATTCAGTTTTTATCAGAAGCTCGGCTGAATTAGGCAAATTAGTCATCGCCATGCCGTACGTAAAGGAGTTACCTTGGTTATCAAAATCACAGATTCCAGCTGAAGCTAAAATATCCAGTGATCCTGATTCAGCCGTTTCTCTACCCGCGGATCCTGATTCCCAAGTTAACAATCTGCAAATTAGGCATAATTGGGACAAAGGTTATATGACGATAGACACCCCAAAATCTCAGGCTGTCATGGGTTGGATAGGTGGGGAGAAACTGTCCCTTAGTGATATCGAAGTTGTCTCATTTACCAGAAATGCGACTCTCGCAGTTCAAAGCTTGGATGACATGCCAATCAATCAATCAAAAGATATTTTAATAAGCCTTGCAGCTCGCTCGCTCCCAAAATCAACTAATTCGTTGCCTTATTCTTCTGAGCCAGTTGAAGTCAATCTTTTGATTAAAGCACCAAGCGGGCTTGTGTTATATAAATATTTGTCTGATGGTTCCAAAAAGCAAATTAACGCATCGTTTAGCAATGGTCACTATCTAATCAATTTAAACAAATCCATAGGCTCTTACTGGTTAAACTTAAGTACCAAATAAAATAATGATGCTATTACTTATGGCAAAATTCATGATTGTCACAAAAAAGTAACACAAAAGAATATTGTGATAGATTAAAGTGCAATATTGTTGTGTAATAACAGTTTGAGGATGAAAAATTATGAAAATTAAATTCCCTGATGAAGAGTATTTAGAAATAGCAAGTAAACTTACTAAAGAAGAAGCCGAGCGTGTAATGTCAAGAATGAGCGGCAAGTTACCTCGCAGACTTGAAAAAGATAAACTGAGTGAAATTGAAGCCTTAGCTATCCAGTTGGAACTAGAGGATGAGCAACTTAAAGAATGGCGTGAAAAGATGCATACCATCAAAGAAAAAGGCAAAGCCTAAATCGAATTACATCCTTTTGAATATTAAGTAAACCTCAAATTTAAGTGTTCTTAGAAAGATGCGTTACTATCCCTGCCAATTCCAGTCTTCAGATTCCAAGGTATCCTGGGTTTGCCTCTAATAATTTTCTGATGCTGAGTATGCAAAAAATATTGCTCCTCATATATTTGGTAACTTATTCTTTAACAGAATGTTACGGAGGAGACCTTCCTAATCCAAAACTTACCCCGGGTTCGATTAGTACTGATATCACGCAGTCAAACATCCATGAAACTGTATGTAAAAAAGGGTATACAAAAACGATAAGGCCCCCTGCCTCATATACAAACAGGTTAAAAAAATCTCAGATAATTCAATATGGTTATTCAGATACCAATCCAAAACTTTATGAGGAAGACCACCTTATACCACTTAACATTGGCGGCAATCCTTATGACCCTAACAATTTATGGCCTGAGCCTAGGGATAGCCAATGGAACGCAGAATTAAAGGATGAACTGGAGTTCCGTTTATATGGCCTGGTTTGCAAAGGCAGGCTTTCATTAAATGAAGCACAAGAGGCATTTGCAAACAATTGGATCGAATCCTATAAAAGATTCATGCCACATAACGAATAAGCCCTGAAAGTGTTCCCATTTCAAAACGATGTGATTCTGGTGATCAAATTAAGGAATTGACATTCAGTCTAGTAAGGGGGAAGTCTGAAGGACATTAGCATCAGCACACTCATTTCATTAAAAGATACTTCATGATGCATGCTTGTCGCTGGCGGAGAGGGAGGGATTCGAACCCTCGACAGGGTTACCCCTGTGCCACCTTTCCAGGGTGGTGACTTAAACCACTCATCCACCTCTCCGAAAGAGACCGGATTATATATCAAGAATTGATAAGCCCAAAATTTTATACGAAGGGGGATTAAATTCTATTTCTTAAAAGAAAAACCTCAATGGGACCTTTTCCTTTAATTTCGATGACCCCCCTGCTCTCAAACGAGAACTTGTCTTTTAACAACAAATAAGTTGCCTTTGTAAGCTGTATTTCACCTGGCAATCCATATTGTTCCATTCGGCTCGCAACATTGACTGTATCACCCCATAGATCGTAGCTAAATTTCGTATTTCCAATCACGCCAGCTATCACAGGCCCAGAATTAATACCAATCCTCATTATGAGTTTCTTTCCAGTCTCTCGAGATATTTCCTCCAGAACCTCTCGAATATCAAGAGCCATTTGTGCAACGGCAAAAGCATGATCCGCGATAGGTTCAGGCACCCCGCCAACCACCATATATGCATCACCAATTGTTTTAATCTTTTCAAGCCCATATTTTGAGGCAAGTTGATCAAACTTAATAAACACCTTATTTAATAAGTCAACGAGGTCACTTGGTGGCATACCTGAAGTCAAAGAAGTAAAATTTACCAAATCAGCGAACATGATCGTTACTTGGTTATGACTGTCGGCAATACTTTGGTTGCTATTCTTTAGTCTTTCAGCTATTGACTGAGGAAGAATACTCAACAAAAGAAGTTCTGATCGTGCTTTTTCATTAGCCAGATCTTGCAGTATTCTGGCTTTCTGAGATTGAAAATATCGCATGACTCCATATATAACTATAGCCAAACCTGCTAAATTCATGATAAAAAAGACTTGTCTTAGATGACTTGGAATCGGTAAGGCGTAGCTAGCAAATAATGAGTTGTAATACCAAGATATAACCGTGAGTGCAATATAAAGCAAAAACCAAGGCGTTGATTGTGAAACATTTAATATCATCAAGGCACCAACCGGTGAAAGCAAAGCCCATATGGCCACACCACTTGAAGCTTCAAACCCACCAATAACCCACTGCATAAAGAATGGCATAACAAGAAGCATGATTAATTGCGTGAAGGTGAAATATTCAAATCGCTTTAAACGATAAAATATAAGCAAACTGGTATAAGAAATGACTATGTAGAAGTATGGTACTGCTGCCATAAGCGCATAACCATCACCCAGTTCAGAGAGCGTAAAAATCCAGAATACACTCACCATACTCTCAGCAAAAACTAGTAAGGTAAGTACAGCCTTTCCAATAAGCATTTCCGGGATTTCGTTCAATCGCTCGGAATACTCTTTAAACTTGTCAGTCCAATAACGAGTAATTTTATGCATTAGAATTTTGTTGGTTTCGATATAATTTATTTGATGATTATTCAACCAAACTATAACTTAACTCATGAACTAAGCCAAGATTTTAAAAAAAGTGAGGGGTGCTTGTTTGGATACCATTAATTCAGTTAATTTCATTCATGAATACGTGAATCAAAGAAATCAATTCAAGCCGATCAGCAATTGCATAGATAATCTAAATGGTTTCAAAGTAATTCTGGTAAAATAAACATTGGCGGGCCTCCCCGCATTGCAAAATAGCCAACCTGGTCAGGTCCGGAAGGAAGCAGCCACAACTGTTGAAGCAAGTGCCGGGGGTTTGGCTCGCCTCTAATCGTTTAGTTCTTTCCTTCGGTCGGTTTCTGGCGAAGATGTGAACATAAATCTAGATTAGTCCACTTGTATGATATATTAATTTCATTGAGCTAATACTTTATGAGCTACCAAGTTCTAGCAAGAAAGTGGCGTCCTAAATCATTTGAAACACTTGTAGGTCAAGAACATGTAGTTCGAGCACTTACAAACGCACTTCAACAAAACCGCCTTCATCACGCTTATCTTTTTACAGGTACTCGCGGTGTAGGTAAAACCACATTAGCAAGAATTCTTGCAAAATCCCTGAATTGTGAGAAAGGCATAACCGCAACTCCATGTGGCACCTGTTCGGCTTGCATAAGTATTGATAGCGGCAGGTTTATTGATTTGATTGAGGTCGACGCTGCTTCAAACACTCAAGTTGATAACATGAGGGATCTTCTGGAAAATGCCCAGTATGCCCCAACAATCGGAAGATTCAAAGTGTACATCATCGACGAAGTTCACATGCTTACCCGGAATTCGTTCAATGCAATGTTAAAAACACTTGAAGAGCCACCCTCCCATGTAAAGTTTATCCTTGCCACAACTGACCCTCAAAAAATACCTGTAACCATTCTTTCAAGATGCCTTCAATTCAATTTGAGACAGATGACCAGTTCATCAATCTTTGAACACCTTAAAGAGGTGCTCAAAAAGGAAAATATACCTTTTGAAGAACTCGCGCTTCAACTTATTTCTAGATCAGCTTCTGGCAGTATGAGAGATGCCCTTTCATTACTTGATCAGGCAATTTCTTTTGGTGGTAACAGTGTACGTGACCAGGACGTGAGGTCTATGTTAGGTGCAATTGACCAATCCTATCTATTTGATATTCTCAATGCGATCTCCAATGGGAATGGGAACGAGCTATTGAACATCACCCAAGCCATGGAACAAAGAAGTCTATCATTCTCAATGGCTTTAAACGATTTATCTTTGCTTCTCCAGAAAATTGCCATCGCTCAAACCATCCCGGAATCATTATTGACAGATGAACCTGATGCAGACTTAATTAAGAGTGTGTCTATCAAATTCTCAAGCGAGGAAATTCAACTTTTTTACCAAATTGCAATACTCGGCAAACGTGACCTAGGTTTGGCACCAGATGAATACGCTGGATTTTCTATGTGCTTATTACGTATGCTTGCTTTTAGGCCTACCGATTCGAAATCGCAAGCTGAACAACCTGTAAATCGAAATAATTCTTTGGGAATCGCTCAAGCAAAACAAGAAATCTCACGCAACCCTAAAATAACTATCCCTGACGATAATGAAAAAAAAGCTTTTGAGAATCTATCCGATTCAACGAAGCAACCATCAGAATTTGTTGAAAAAATGGCCACCTCAAATGAGAATTTATCTTTTGATGGCAATTGGCGAAATTTAGTTGATCAACTGAAACTAGGGCTTTCTAGAACTTTGGCTCAACATTGCGAATTAATCCGGTTTAGTGAAAATGAGATTTATCTCTCTGTCCCAGAAAATCAAAAACATTTATTGAATCTTAATTATCAGGAAAAATTGTCAACTTCAATCGAACAATATTTCGGAAAAAAGGTAAAACTTCATTTTGATATCGGTGGAACTGGAAATACTCCTGCCAAACAAATTAGTATCGAAAAGGAAAAGATCCAATCACAGGCTGTGACGGCCATAGAAGAAGATGGCTTTGTTAAGACACTTATAAAAGATTTTGGTGCACAAATTATTCATTCTAGTATTAAACCAATTCAGTAAATTCTAAAAGGAGATGATTACATGATGAAAGGCGGAATGGGAAACTTAATGAAGCAAGCCCAGCAAATGCAGGAGAATATGAAACGGGCTCAGGCCGAACTCGCTAATATTGAGGTTGAAGGTCAGGCGAGCAATGGTTTAGTTAAAGTATTAATTACCTGTCGTAACGAAATCAAACGCGTTTCAATTGATGATAGTGTCATGGATGATAAAGAAACTTTAGAAGATTTAATTGTTATCGCGATCAAGGATGCAATAAGCAAAGCAGAAAAAACCTCAGAACAAAGACTCAGTGGTCTGATGCCAGCAGGAATGAAGCTACCTTTCTGATCTTATATGAAAAATCCTCAGGCCTTAGACCAATTAGTCGAATCCCTTCGTTGCTTACCAGGAGTTGGGCCTAAATCTGCATTACGTATGGCCTATCACCTACTTCAAAGAGATAGGCCTGGTGCAGATAGACTAGCGAATTCTATTCAAAACGCTCTTCAAATCGTTAGTCACTGCCAACTTTGTAATAATCTAAGCGAACAATCGATTTGTTCCTTGTGCAGTTCAGATAACCGAGATACCAGCCTGTTGTGCGTTGTCGAGATGCCTACGGATTTGATGATGCTGGAACAAACACACTCTTTCCAAGGCTTGTACTTTGTTCTAATGGGCAGACTATCGCCACTTGACGGGATTGGCCCCAAAGAAATTCATTTAGAGAAGCTTATCAGGCGCGCTAAAGATGGGACTGTTAGAGAAGTAATCTTGGCTACTAATTACACAGTTGAAGGTGAAGCTACAGCTCATTACATTAACGAACTTTTATCTGCTCGTGGACTTCGCGTAAGTAGGATTGCAAGAGGTTTGCCTATGGGCGGAGAGATTGAAAATGTTGATAGCGGCACACTGGCTCAAGCCATTATGGAGAGAAGAAGCCTTTGAAATTTTGTCCATTAGTCCTAATGGGCTATTGTTTAAAATAGGCAAGTAACTCACAATCCAACTTGTATCAGAAATGCGGGAATAGCTCAGCAGGCAGAGCGCATTCTTTCCAAGATTGAGGCGTTGGTTCGAAACCTTCTTCCCGCTCCATTTTACATTCCTTATTATCTGAACGTTATTTAGCGGCAGATATCAGCTTATTAGGCAAACATTTTATAATTGGGTATTCGTATTCCGTGGTTGATGCGGGTTAAATTTCGCCGGATTCAATCATCTCGACCAGTGTTGATATGTCCACGCCGTAGTTGATTACAGTTTCCTTAGGTTCCGATTGAAAGCTTGTCATCATGGCGTAGCCTACGAAGCGAGAATCATCCTGCCGACGACGCTCGAACTTTGGCCGGATGATCTGCTTCTTGAAGGCGCCTTCCGCGAACAGAATCTTCGCTCGGAGCGCTTCAAATGAGTACCCACGACCCAGCCTATTCATCACACGGATTAAGTTGTTCAACGACTCCGTGTACGCATTGGTAACTGGATGATCGAAGTGGTTGAGGATGTACGGCTGCCAGTTACCCCAGGCACGGATAATGTCAGAGAATGCATCGCGCACTTCAGGCGTAACCGACTTCTCCCAGGCTGCGTACATATTCATGGCATCATGCCTGGATCTGGCGTCGTATATCTTGAAGAAGTCTTCCTTGAGCTTGTACGCGACACCCAGCTCAGGATAGTTATTGAGCCAGCAAGACAGCTTCAGAACTTCACTATCGCTCAACTCGGATTCACGCTTCAGCAGCACGAAACGGTCATGCATCAGGACGCGGCGTTGCTTGGGTGTCAGCGATTCACGGAAGCTCTTCCTGACGCGCTCCATGGCTTCATTCGCCATTTTCACCACATGAAACTTGTCGACGACAACCATGGCTTGAGGCAGTACCAGCTCGACAGCCTCGCGATACGGCTTCCACATATCCATCGCGACGTACTGGATTCGATCCTTGCCCTCAAGTTGTGACAGGTAGCGAATGACCGTTTCCTTGTTGCGGTTCGGCAGCACCTCAACCACGGTGTTGTTCTGAATGTTGGCGACAACGCCTCTTGGCTTGATCAGGTGGATCTCGTCGATTCCCATCCACTTTGGCGTCTCGAACCGGACGGTCTGCTCCAGATCATTGATGTAGTCGCGGAAGATGCTGCGCACCGTACCTTCCACAATGCCGACTTCATCAGCAATCGAGGTGAAGGTGCGCTTGATGGCCTGCTTTCCAATCCAGGCAACGAGGCGATTGGTCATCAGACGCTTTTCATCAACATCTGGCAGAGCCTCATAGAAGGTCTTGGTACAGGATCGGCAGCGGAAGCGCCTGGTATCAACGTAGATGCCAACCCGCTTGCCATGCGAGGGCAGATCTCGAACAATCTGCTCGCGCCGGCCGAAACCGACGAGATCTGTTGATTTGCAGTGAGGACAAGACGCCGCAGCGGTATTGGCTACGGCGTCTACGTGGTAGTCGTGATCATTTTCCTGGAATTCAGTGACCGTATAGGACGGCAGATTGAGGATGTTAGCGGGCATTGAAACATCACTGCCTGAAACGAGTGTTACTGCCAGCCTCGGGCACGAACATCTTACGCATCGCCTGCACAAACTCCTGAGCCTGATCGACTGCCCATGCCGCCTTCTCAGGCTCAATGGGGTCACCTTTGTAATCGGCGATAAGGCGAAGGTCTTCAACCTTGTTGAGCGCTCGGCCGTATTCCAGTGAAACCTTCTCTGTCTTAACCAGGTGAAGACTGAATGCCGAGATTAGACCGCTATGCGTCCTGGCAGCATCTTCCTGGACTTGTGATCCTGATGCTATCAGCGCGGCGCGTGCAGCATTAAACATGGCGTAATAGGATCTATCGCATGCACCTTCCAGATCCCCGGTATCAAGCAGCAGTCTCGCGGATGCAGCGGCACGTTCAGCTTTCGCCATTAGTTCCTGAGCGTTCACAGGCGTATTCCTTCACGATCGATGTTACGAAGCAGGAGCGGATTGGAATAGGATTCCGGATGTTCCCATTCATCTTCCCAGATCGGAAGTGGCTGAATGCGAATACCTGTTTCCAGTAGCACATCGTAAGCCAAGTCAGCCATCGCCATCTTCACATCGACAAATTTCCCATGAGCGCCATGCAGAAGAACAGCAATATCTGCATCGCTATCCGGCCGGTTGGTATGACGCGCACGACTACCGAACAGGATTGCTCCTGCGTAGTCGTACTTACCCGTAACCTTCGAGATGAAAGCACGGGCAGCGCGTTCTGTATCCTTGTCGATTTCTGCAATGATTGTCACGATAGTCCCCTATATCTAATTACCGCTAATCTGCTCCAAAAGGTTTTCAGTCTTTCGCTCATTCGACATCAGCAACACTCCGCACACAAAGTTAATCAATCATACAATACGAATTAATTATACAGCAACATTGCGCCGCCGTCAACTACGGAATACGAATTATGACTTGAATGACAATCGTGGAGAAAATCAGAAATCAATCATCAAATACGAATACCCAAAATAATAAAGATCAATGAATCAACTTTTAGAGTTAAATGACCATTCAAGGCCGAAAAGTGTCGAAAACCTCCTAAATCAACTTCCCCAGAAGCAGACATTCAAACCACAATAATACAATCGTCAACCAAACTAAAAAATTTCCAACTTAAGGATTTTTATCAAAAATCAATAATCCAATTCGAATACCCTAATTATTATTTTCTAAATACTTAGAAAAAAGCCCTAACAAAAAGACAAAAAAAAAGCCCAATAAATATACTGGACTCTCTCTTTAAATAGACCTTAACGGGTTAACTGTGTTTGTAATGCTTGCGTAATGGTTTAACAACTTCCCAATTAGTCTTTAGGCCTTTCGGGAACACAACGAAATCACCCGCCTTGATTACAACTTTCTCTCCGCCCTGAGGTGTAACATGAATTTCACCTTCAAGTAAATATGCGCTCTCAGTCATCCCAAAATCCAAAGGAAACTTGGAAACTTCCTTTTCCCATATAGCCCAATTTGACACCCCTAACTGCTTTAACTTGTCTTCACTTGGATTATGTTCAACAATAATTTGACTCATGATTTCCCTTATATAAAAAAAAAGCCGCTTTTATAGCGGCGATTACATTCAAAACCTGGCGGAAGAGGTGAGATTCGAACTCACGGTGGGCGTGAACCCACGACAGTTTTCAAGACTGTAGCATTAAACCGCTCTGCCACTCTTCCTATAACTTTAACTGCGCGTATGCCTGATTTTTCTTTACCCGACAGCAAGGCGTGAATTCTAACACAAACCTTTAATCATCTTCTACCCTCAGATCAGGAAATAACACATCTGTATAACCAAAGTTAGTCATATTTTTTATTCGCATAGGATATAAAATCCCATCCAAATGGTCGCATTCGTGCTGCACAACCCTAGCATGGAACCCGCTAACCATTCGATCTATCGGACTTCCATAAGGATCGAACCCTTTATAATGTAATCGTTGATACCTAGGAACTAAACCCCTCATACCAGGAACAGAAAGGCAGCCCTCCCACCCCTCTTCTACATCATCTCCAACAGGGGTAATTTCAGGGTTGATAAGAATCGTATAAGGAACCTGCTCGGCATCAGGATATCGAGGATTTATTCCAACTCCAAAGATTACTATACGTAAACTAACTCCAATTTGAGGGGCTGCAATACCAGCCCCATTCATGAAATTCATTGTATCTTTCATGTCTTCTATTACTGCATGTAATTCTGGGGTATTAAATTCTTTCACAGGTAATGCTTTTTGGAACAAAAGCGGATCCCCCATTCTCAATACTGGTCTAATCGGCATATAGTAGTACCACCTGTTCAATTAAAAGTCTTACTTGACCCATTGTTTCGCCAAGTTTCTTTCCTATTTCTTCATATTTAATTTCATTTTTGCTGCTTCCACGCCCAGCCGCATAATTGGCTACAGGACAAATAGCAGCGTAATTGATTTCTAATTCCCGAGCCAAGGCTGCCTCAGGCATGCCTGTCATTCCAACCATCGTTGCTCCATCACGTTCAAGCTTATTAATTTCTGCAGCAGTTTCAAGTCTGGGACCCTGAACCGCAGCATAGACGCCACCATCAATTAAGACTTGATTTGCATGACTAGCCGCTCGCTTACACAACATCCTTAGTTTCTGGCAATATGGTTGTGTAAAATCAATGTGTCTAACCAACTGATCGGTACCATCAAAAAAACTGTTTTTTCTGCCATGGGTGTAATCGATAATCTGATCAGGCAATACTATTTTACCGGGTTCTAAATCGTCAATAATGCCCCCAACGCTTGCAACAGCAACAATACTTTTGACGTTCTCAGCTTGAAGTGCCCAAAGATTTGCACGATAATTTACAGCATGCGGAGGAATGGTATGGCCATTACCATGTCTAGGAAGAAATATTACCTCATGGCCACCTATTTCTCCAAAGGTCAACGGGCCTGAAGGCTCTCCATAAGGCGTTCTCATCAATTGTCTGCGATTTACTTTCAGGTTTTCCAATTGTGACAAACCTGTCCCACCAATAATCCCTAACATCGTATTTCCTAAATTTTTAAATTATTTTAACTAAATCTTAATGAAAACTCTTTCAGGTAGTACCTGTGGTCGTATAAATTTATGGCATACTTACTTCTAAACATGAACACAAATAACATTATCCAAGATAGTCTTAAACTTGCAACTACGCACTATGAAAACTTTCCGGTAGCGTCGATGTTCCTACCATTGCATTTGAGAGAACCAATTGCACTTATTTACTCATTTGCCAGACAAGCAGACGATTTTGCTGATGAAGGCGACCTAACGCAACAAGAGCGTTTGGACCTTCTTGGTAAGTTTAAAACCGAATTAGATTCTATATTTCAAGGCCAGACTCCGCAAACAGAATTTTTTGTTTCTTTGAAGAAAACAATTCTGGAAAACGATCTTCCAATTCAGCCATTTTATGATTTACTTGATGCCTTCAGTCAAGACGTAGTAAAGAAAAACTATGCGAATTTTGGAGAATTGATGGATTATTGCCGTCGATCTGCAAACCCGATTGGAAGATTAATGCTACACCTTTATAAGGAAGCCACTCCCAAAAACATCGGCTATTCGGATGCTATATGCTCTTCACTTCAATTAATCAATTTCTTACAAGATGTGGTGATAGATAACCAGAAAAACCGCAATTACTTTCCTCAGGACGAGATGCTGAAATATAAGGTATCTCAGGAGCAGATTGATTCAAAAAAAGCTGATATCAATTGGAATCATTTCATGGAATTCCAAATCAACCGTGCCCGTCAACTTTTACAGTCTGGTGCACCCTTAGGCATCCAACTCAAAGGTAGAATTGGTTTAGAAATGCGAACTATAATTGCCGGTGGAGCATGTATTTTAAAGAAATTGCATCAATCAAGGGGTGACATTTTCGCAAGTCGACCTAAATTAACTAAAAAAGATTGGGTGTATATGTTCTATCGTGCGGTATTAAAACGATGACTCCAAAACAATATTGTCAACAAAAGGCATCTTCAAGCGGATCAAGTTTCTACTATAGCTTTATTTTTCTGCCTAGAAAACAACGAGAGGCTATTGTCGCCCTCTACGCCTTCTGCAGAGAAGTCGATGACATAGCTGATGAATGTTCCGATGTAAACCTTGCCCGGACCAAGCTATCTTGGTGGAGGAATGAAATCAAGAATCTTTTTCATGGTAATCCACAACACCCTGTGAGTCATGCCTTACATGAACATTTAGCTACATTTAACCTGAGTGAAGAACTTTTCCTAGAAATCATCGATGGAATGGAAATGGACTGTGATCAAAACCGATATGCTTCATTCAAAGAATTGCAACTTTACTGTTATCGAGTAGCCAGTGCAGTTGGTTTGCTATCAGCCTCCATTTTTGGATTTTCCAATAGAAACACATTGAAATATGCTCATGACTTGGGCATGGCATTCCAGCTTACCAATATCATTCGAGACGTAGGCGAGGATGCCAGACGCAATAGAATTTATTTACCGCAAGAAGAGATTACCAGATTTGGGTTAACTGAAAATGATATTTTGGCTGGAAATGAGTCCGAAAAAGTCAGGTCCTTGATCGACTATCAAATTGAACGTGCTGAGACTTTCTATGATAAGGCATTGAATCATTTACCTAAAGAGGATCGCCATAGTCAGCGAACCGGTCTCATGATGGCTGCGATTTATCGAACCTTATTAAGAGAGATTAAAGCGGACGGATCACAAAAAGTCCTGAACTCCAAGACATCGCTCGGAGGACTAAGAAAGTTATGGTTGGCATGGCTGACATGGATACGCAATTAATCTTTTTGTAACCTATAATTTAACGTCTGCCATTCTGTCATCAATTTATTGCTGAATAATAAATATAAAACATCAGGATAACCAACTATCTATGCAAAATAATGTTGCAATTATTGGTGGAGGCATTGCTGGTCTCACCTCTGCTGCGATTCTTGCATCTAATGGGGTGAATGTCACTCTGTATGAAGCAAATCCATATCTGGGCGGACGGGCAAGGGGCCTCACATGGAAAGGAACAACGCTTGACAATGGTCAACACATTATTCTAGGGGCCTATCACCAGACGCTGAGTTTATTAAGCAAGCTTGGAATTCATGAAGAAGAAGTACTTTTAAGGATTCCTTTACAGATACATATGCAAGACGTTTACAGTTTGCATGCTAATTCACTTCTACCGGCTCCATTTCATTTACTTTATGGCATCCTTCTAGCAAAAGGATTAAGTCTTAAAGAACGTCTAAGCGCAATACTTTTCATGCATCGCTTGCAAAAAATCGATTACCAGTTAGATCAGGATATTACTTTATTATCACTTTTAAAAAAACAAAACCAACCCTCAAGACTTATTAAGACGTTATGGGAACCGATATGTCTTGCTGCACTTAATACCCCACCTTACTTAGCAAGTGCGCAGGTATTCCTAAACGTACTAAAAGATAGCTTCTCAAAAGCAAAGAATGACAGCGACATGCTTTTACCAAAGGTGGATCTAACGAAGATGATTTCCGAACCATTAGCCCTAATGATAAAAAACAATGGCGGTAAGATTCACATCAAATCAGCAATAAAAAGTATTAGTCGAATCGAAAACGGATTCTGCTTAGCGACTGAAAATACGACTGGTTCACTCTATCAATTTATCGTAATCGCTACATCCCCGCACAAGACGAATGAGTTGCTTGCTGGTTTAGCTGGGACTGAATCAATCCAAGCCATGATAAATAAACTTAGATTCCAGCCGATTTATACAGCCTACTTTCAATTTGAAAAGGATGTTAATTTACCTCAAGCCATGATCGGTTATAGTTCCGGTTATTGTCAATGGAGCTTCGACAGAGGCACCATCTGCGGTCAGCACGGCTTGATAGCTGTGGTTATTAGCGCAGAAGGAAAACACCAAGAGATTAGCCATGAATCCTTGGCAAAAGCTGTACTTGAAGAACTACAAGCCCATCATCCCAATCTAGGCGAACCACAATGGACAAAAATAATTGCAGAAAAACGCGCCACCTTTGCCTGTTCGCCAAGGTTAGCAAGGCCTGATGCCATTACAATGATACCTAACCTTTACCTGGCTGGTGATTATACTCAAGGAAAATACCCGGCAACAATAGAAGGTGCGGTTCAAAGTGGCGTAGAATGTGCACATTATATTTTAAAAAGTCGGTAATGATGAATTCACAAATTTCATACTTCTTAATTCACTGGGCGATAATGAGTTTTTCCCTATGGATAGCAAGCAAATTATTCAAAGGGATCAAATTTGATAATAGCAAATCACTTATTATTTCTGCTTTGGTTTTAGGTTTTGCTAATGCTGTAGTCAAACCCATCCTTTTTTTCCTGACCTTACCTTTGACAGTCTTAACCCTTGGCTTTTTTTACTTGGCACTTAATGCATTTATCATACAGATTGTTGCGAAACTGGTTGATGGCTTCAAAGTGAGCGGTTTCTGGACAGCATTGTTTGTAAGTGTTTTCATAGCAATTTTTGCAGCATTCCTGGAGAGTTTGTACCCAGGAACGCATACAATATTGATTCATCAAAACAACACGATTTCTATATAAGTGCATTTTAATTTGAACAACTATAATGTCCCGGACAACCTTCTTAATGGCAAGGTCATCTTAATTACTGGAGCAGGCCAGGGAATTGGAAGATCTGCTGCGATAAAATTTGCTGAACTAGGTGCGACTGTTATATTGGCCGGTAGGAATATCGAAAAATTAACTAAAGTCTACGATGAAATCTTGGTTAAAGGTTTTAGTGAAGCACTTATTTTCCCTCTAGATCTGGAATCAGCATCAGATAACGACTATAACGCTATGGCCAAGGGCATCGAGGAACAATTGGGTCATCTTGATGGAATTCTTCATAATGCTTCCCAATTTGATAATTTATCCCCTCTGGCCATTCAAAGTAGTGAGCAATTCGAGACGATGTTCAAAATCAACGTCATTGCTGTATTTTCCATGACAAAGGCTTGCCTTTACTTATTAAAGCAGTCTGTTGACGCTTCAATTATTTTCACTTCGACTTCAGCTGCACAGACTCCTAAAGCATACTGGGGTGCACATGCAATTAGCAAAGCCGCGGCAGACTGCATGATGAGGATTTGGGCAGATGAATTAGAAATGACCCCCAATGTTAGAATTAACAGCATCATTCCTGGCGCATTACAAAGCCCTCAAAGAAAAAAATCGCATCCAGGTGAAATTCATTCAGAATTAAGGACGATAGAAAGCGTTTTACCCCTTTATTGCTACCTAATGGGCAGTGATAGCCGTAAAGTAACTGGTCAGATATTTAATAGCTAAATTTCACTAAGCTTAGAGAATGCCTGTTCAAGACGATCAACAGACAGCACATTCAAACCTTTAATAGGTTGTTTAGGGGCATTGGCTTTAGGTACGATGGCATGGGTGAAACCCAATTTTGCAGCTTCTTTAAGTCGCTCTTGTCCACGCTGAACGGGGCGAACCTCACCTGCAAGCCCAACCTCGCCAAATACTATTAATTTATTATTTAATGGCTTGTTTTTTAAAGAAGATATGATTGCCATAAGCACCGCCAGGTCAACTGCTGGCTCGCTAATTTTTACACCGCCTACCGCATTAATGAATACATCGTAATCAAAACATGCAATCCCAGCGTGACGATGCAAAACAGCCAAAAGCATGGCAAGTCTATTTTGTTCCAAACCAACACAAAGTCTTTTTGGGTTGGGAGAATGCGCTTCATCGACTAAAGCCTGGATTTCTATAAGTAGCGGCCGTGTGCCCTCTTGAGTTACCGTGATACAAGAACCAGAAACTTGGTTTGAATGATGAGACAGAAATAATGCGGAGGGATTATTAACTTCCCTTAATCCCTTCTCTGTCATAGCGAAAACACCCAGTTCGTTAACTGCCCCAAATCTATTCTTAAACGCTCTGATTAATCTATAAGTAGAGTTTGTATCGCCCTCAAAATAAAGTACGGTATCAACAATATGTTCGAGAACGCGCGGACCTGCCAATGCGCCTTCCTTTGTAACATGGCCAACTAGAATAACAGTGATGCCATTTTGTTTAGCCAATCGAGTCAATTGTGCAGAGCATTCTCTTACTTGAGCAACTGATCCAGGAGCCGACTGAAGTAAATCTGAATATACTGTCTGGATCGAGTCTATTACTGCAATATCAGGATGATGACTTTTTAAAACACTCAGGATTTTTTCCAATTGAATTTCAGCCAGCAAATCGATTTGGCTGGCATCTAATCCCAGACGTTTTGCTCTCATGGCAATTTGCTGCGGTGACTCCTCGCCGCTCACATAACATGTTGATCTGGATTTTCCTATGTGACAAAGGGTCTGAAGCAACAAAGTCGACTTCCCTATTCCTGGATCGCCGCCAATTAACACGACCCCTCCTGATACAAATCCACCCCCCAACACCCTATCGAACTCGGAAATACCGGAAGTGAATCTATCCAGTTCAGAAGTTTTAATTTCATTTAGTTTCTGAAGCCCGGCTCCGTGATCTGAAATTGAAAATCTTTTATTGTTCGAAGTTTCTTCGATGGTTTCAACCAGGGTATTCCATGATTGGCAACTTGGGCATTGGCCTTGCCATTTGGAAGACTGACCTCCACATTCTGTGCATGAATACACAGTTTTTGTTTTAGCCATTTATAACCTTCAACGGCACTCTCTGGGCAAGAGCACACAGTAATTCATAACCAATGGTTCCGCTCGCTTTGGCAATTTCATCAACTGGTACCGTTTCCCCCCATAATTCGACATACGAACCTATACCTGCATCTGGAATTTCGCTTAGATCAACATAAAGCATGTCCATGGATACCCTTCCTAATGTCCGCGTAAGCTTACCAGAAACCAAGATTGGGGTTCCTGTCGGAGCGTGACGTGGATAACCGTCAGCGTAACCGCAAGCAACAACGCCTATACGCATCCGTCTTTCAGCTGAAAATGTATACCCATAACCAAGTCTATCTCCGATTTTCAAGTCCTGTAACGCAATGACTTGTGAGGAAAGCGTCATAACGGGTTTTAAATTAAATTTGGATGCTTCAATTTCGCTCACAGGTGATGCACCATAAAGCATGATACCTGGCCTTACCCAGTCTTGATGTGCAACTGGGAATTTAAGTATGGTTGCAGAATTTGCTAATGATTTTTCGCAATTTAAATCATTTGAATACTTGTTAAACAAATCCAAAGAGGTCTGAATGCCTCTATGATCATCTGCAGTGGCAAAATGGGTCATAAGAACAACATTGTGAACCTTTCCGCATTTCACCAATCTGTGATGCATGTCTGAAAAAACATGAGGCTCAAATCCCAGTCTATTCATCCCACTATTCATTTTTAAGAATACTTCAAGCGGACTCACCAGATTCCTGACGGACTCTAACATCGATAACTGGTTCTCAGAATGCACAACGATGCTAATTCGAAGGCGAGAGACTAACTCAAACTCTTCAATCGAGAAAATACCCTCCAATAAAAGTATCGTATGCTGATAACCGGCATTTCTAAGCGATACCGCCTCATCCAGTCCGAGAACGGCAAAACCATTGGCAAGTTTCAAGCCCGATGCGGCATGCAATAACCCATGCCCATAGGCGTTCGCTTTTATCACTGCCATAACCTTGGAGGTTTTAGCGTGCAACTTGACGACATTCAAGTTGTGACGAAATGCTTCTATGTTGATAGTTGCTTGAATTGGGCGCATCTTTTATAGATTAAGTTTAATATGACTCTGCTGAATATCCGCTTCCAGATGCAAAATTCTCAAATCTTGTATTTTCACCAATGAAGGTCAAACGCACTCTTCCAATCGGACCGTTACGTTGCTTGGCAATAATAATTTCAGCTGTACCTTTGTCGTTACTATCCGGGTTATAAACCTCATCCCTGTATATGAATAAGATCAGATCAGCATCCTGTTCAATCGCACCTGATTCACGCAGATCCGACATAATTGGCCGTTTATCTGTTCGTTGTTCCAATCCGCGGTTAAGCTGAGACAAGGCTACTACGGGTACATCAAGTTCCTTGGCAAGTGCTTTGAGCGAACGCGAAATCTCAGAGATCTCGGTCGCTCTATTTTCGCTTTGCCTTCCGGTAGGGGAAGACATCAATTGAAGATAATCAACCACAATCAATCCAAGTTTACCGCATTGCCTATGCAACCTGCGTGCCCTTGCACGAACGTCAAATGAACTCAGTCCAGCACCCTCGTCAATAAAGATTGGGGCATCATTGAGTTTCCCAAGTGCCGTAGTTAATCTTGCCCAGTCCTCATCTTCCAACTTACCATTCCTCATACGATGCTGATCTAAACGGCCAACGGAACCAATCATACGAGTAGCTAATTGCGTTGCTCCCATTTCCATGGAAAAAACAGCAACGGGTAATTTTGTATCAAGTGCCACATTTTCGGCAATGTTAAGTGAGAATGCAGTGTTATGAGTAACTATATAGTCGTTGGTAACATAAGTCTGGGATGGGTGCGTCACCGAAATACATTGTGCCTCAGCCATGCGGGATCGCTCTATCGTAGTGATCGTCAATCTTCGGTTTTTTACTTTTTTATGTCCATTCAGTATGGATTTTTCCTGACCTTTAAGAAGTGAATTACCATTTGGAAGATGGATATTCAAAGAATAGCTTGATTTTCTTTTTCTCAACTCACTTATAAATTCTTCAGGTTTATCTTTCCTGGATATTGAACAATAACCTCCCAGAGAGCGGACTAACATGGCAACATCCTCAGCTAAACGCTGGCTTGTTGTAGCAAATCTTACCGAACCTCCATTTGTGGTCCATCCATCTGAATCAAGTAGTCCTTGTAACAATAAAATACGGCTTTCTTTGCTGGCATTTAGATATGAGTCAGGTATAGATTTTTCCTGATTTACTTTTGTTAGTAGGCCCAGTTTCCCTAAGGTTCTTTTAAGAAAATCAGGTCCTTCAGATAATCCGCCGTTTACGGTTCTAAGTCCATTCCAAACGAATTCATACTCGTGATTGGTTTGTTGCGCTAATTGCAAGTCATATCCAAGCAGATCATTGACTTTGTCGACCAACGCATCTGAAGCACATGAAAAAGTCAGGGAATCTCTAGTAAAGGTTAAATGACCTTCGCCCAGCATTACTCCCAACACCCAAGGGTCAATAGGTAGATTGGCGTCTAGTCCGAAATCCCCGGAAACGTAATCGATCCAAAGCCTGTTTTTATAACGCGAACAGGAAAGCATTTCTAACAATCTTCTAGTAGAAATAATTCTGGGTGACTTCCACTCACGATTCATCACGCGCCATAGATGCTCATCACAGCATTCAGCAGAACGTCCATCTGAAAAACCAACCCGGTAAATTTGTTTCATCCCTTGAGGAAAGATACCTTTGACCTTTGAAGTTAATCCATCAAAAGACGCTAACTCATCTCCCAATTTCAATTCGCCCATGGTTTTCCAACCTGTAACGGTTTTTATTAGGGAATCCAGAGGTTGGGCTTTACCCATCGATGGCCTGCCGGCGACTATGATTAAATCGCCCGGTTGAAAGCCTGATGTGCGCTCATCAAGGTCTTTAAATCCAGTTGGAACACCGGTCACATCGCCTTGATTCTCTCGTTGGTATAAATAGTCAATACGGTCTGCCACTTTAGGGAGCAAGGCCTTAATGTCAACAAAACCTTCTGATTTGTTCCTTCCTCCTTCAGCGATTTCAAATATCTTAGCCTCAGCATCATCCAAAAGTTGCTGAGCATCTTTTCCTTGTGGATTGTAACCACTTTCTGCAATTGTGGATCCAACTTCGACCAGCTTACGCATAACGGCTCGTTCACGAACAATTTCGGCATACCGTCTTATATTTGCTGCAGTCGGTGTGTTTTGTGCCAAGGCACCAAGGTAAGCAATGCCTCCAACACCTGACAGCTCAGCAGAAGTATCTAACGATTCTGCTACAGTAACAATATCCGCTGGTCTGTTGTTCTCGATCAAACTGCATATGTGCTGGTATATCAATTGGTGATCATAGCGGTAGAAATCCCTTTTTCTAAGGATGTCCGCAATTTTATCCAGCGATTCATTCTCAAGCAGGAGGCCACCAAGAACCGATTGTTCCGCTTCTACAGAATGAGGAGGAAGTTTAAGTGTGTCTAATGAGTCGTCTGACATATCATCATTTTATATCAAAAAAATAAAAAAAAAGGCTGCAGAAGCAGCCTTTATATATTGCCTGGGGAAATATTAAGCTTCACCAATAACAGAGACTGTAATTTCTACCAATATATCATGATGCAATGAAATACTTACCACATGGTCACCTACTGACTTCAATGGTCCGTTTGGCATTCTCACTTCAGATTTTGCAACCTCAAATCCCTGTGCCGTAAGCGCTTCAGCGATATCACTATTTGTTACTGACCCAAACAGCCGTCCGTCAACACCCGCTTTTTGTGTCACTTTGAGCATGTATCCAATCAGTTTCTCTGCACGAGCCTGAGCCGCGCTCAACAAAGCAGCCTGTTGCTTCTCAAGTTCTGCCCTTCGAGCTGCAAATTCCGCTTTATTCGCTTCTGTGGCCCTCTTTGCCTTGCCCTGAGGAATCAGGAAGTTACGACCATAACCATCCTTAACCTTTACAACGTCACCTAAATTACCAAGGTTGACAACCTTCTCTAATAAGATTACTTGCATGCTATTGCCTCCTTAGTGTTTATCAGTATATGGAAGCAAAGCCAAGAACCTTGCGCGTTTAACTGCAGCAGTTAACTGACGTTGGTATTTTGCTTTTGTACCGGTTATACGAGCTGGGATAATTTTACCATTTTCAGTAATAAAGTCCTTAAGCAAGTCAACATCCTTATAATCAACCTCTTTTATGCCCTCTGCAGAAAAACGGCAGTAGCGGCGGCGTTTAAACATATCACGTGCCATGTCAATATCCTTTAATTAATTTCTATTTTATTAATATGCATTACCAGTTGTGTGCTTTTTAAGCTACGTTTCGTTAAGAACCCTGTCAGCTTTACCACATCGGAAACTTCAAGCTTTTGTGCCTCTAAGGCTAATGCCCCAACTGCAAATACAGGCATTTCAAGTTCAATTTTACGTTGCATGTCTGCTTCAGTTTGCATCGATACGTGTAAAACAACAAAACTCAACAACGGTATTCCTGCCGGCGTATAACGAAGATCATCCAATTTAACGATCTCACCCGTTATGACTAATAAATTAGTCGCCAGCGTATTCAATTAAGCAGAGGCTTCCTCAACTACGGTCTCTTCTTTTCCTAACAATGATTTCGATTTTTCTTCTTTCATCATTGGTGAAGGACTCACTACCGCTTCTTTTGTAGCCATAGTTAAATGTCTGAGAACAGCATCATTAAATTTAAAGCCATGCTCTAATTCTTCAAGCACGTCTAAACCGCACTCTATATTCATTAATACATAGTGGGCTTTGTGAATTTTTTGGATTGGATAAGCCAGTTGGCGTCGACCCCAGTCTTCAAGTCGATGAATCGCTCCGCCTTGGCCAGTTATCATTGTGCGATACCTTTCAATCATTGCAGGTACCTGTTCACTCTGATCTGGATGAACAATAAAAACCACTTCGTAATGTCGCATGAAATCTCCTTTTGGATAATAGCCTTCTGATAGCGACAACAGTAAGGCAAGGTGGAAAACCCTCGATTATATTAAATTTTTCAATGTTTTTCAATCGGAGCCTATAATTATTCAGTTTATTGGATCAACCTTGCTGTATAGATACCCAGAATTGTCATCAAGATTGAACCAGCAAGGTGCAAGAAGATATGCAATACCGCCCAAGTAAGGTCACCTTTTAGAATCATAGTTACCGCCTCGGCTGAAAATGTCGAGAAAGTCGTTAACCCGCCTAGAAAACCGGTCATTATCAGAAGTCGCATCTCTGGACTGATGTCCACCCCGATATTGATGCATCCCACTACCAATCCAATCAGGTATCCTCCAATCAAATTAGATAGCAAAGTCCCTAGGGGAACATAAGCAAAAGTCTGATTGAAGTTGAGACTAAGGAACCATCTGGCTAAGGCTCCCATGGAGGCCCCAAGCGCAACCATAACAATGCCAATATAACTCATCACTTCCCCTAAAATTCAGCTACAGCTTGAAGCCAGTTAAAGACCTAAGTATGATGCAGCTTTATCTGTTATTCAATGCTGAAAGTCAAATTTGCGCATCCTTTTTGTAACATCAGAAGCATATCCCCTAATCAAAACCGGGGGCCTTGCTGATGTAAGCGGTTCATTGCCTGCAGCCATAGCAGAAATGGGCGAGGATATACGGATATTAATACCTGGATATCCTTTGGTACTGGAAAAACTAATCAACCCAAGAGTGCTGGCTTCAATCTCTGATCTTCCAGTAATCAATTCTGTAACCATCATATCTGGTGAAATGCCGGAAACAAAAGTTCCGGTTTTGGCGATCAATTGCCCGAGCCTGTATCAGCGTGCCGGGGGCCCATATGTTGACACAAACGGGGTTGACTGGGGGGACAATGCACTTCGGTTTGGGATCCTATCCAAGATCGCTGCCATTCTGGGTACGAGCAACAGTTACATCCAAGACTGGATACCTGATATCGTTCATTGTAATGACTGGCAAAGCGCGCTGACCCCAGCTTATTTGAAATTCATGGGCGTTGAACATGCAAAATCGGTGGTAAGCATCCATAACATGGCTTTTCAGGGATGTTTTCCTTCCAACTGGTTGTCGCAACTTGAATTACCTTATTCATGTTATCAAATGAATGGTTTGGAATATTATGGACAAATATCATTTCTAAAAGCCGGACTTTATTATTGTGATGTGATAACGACCGTAAGCCCAACCTATGCCAAGGAGATTCAGACAGAAAACTACGGATTTGGCATGCAGGGCTTATTAAGTCATCGTTCACATGAAATCCATGGCATTTTGAATGGTATCGATATACATGAATGGGACCCGAGTAAGGACCACTATCTTGATACCCACTATTCCCATAAGTCACTTGATAAAAAAAGAGAAGTAAAACAATCATTACAAAAACAGCTCGACCTAACGGTAGATAATGACGCCCCTTTGCTGGGTATAGTAAGCCGGCTAACCTATCAAAAAGGTTTGGATATGTTTCTTTCAGTTGCTGAAAAGATTCTGAAACAAGGCTGTCAGATTGCACTTCTTGGAAGCGGTGAAAAAAAACTCGAAGATGGATTCATAGCCCTTAAAATGAAATATCCCGATAAGGTCAGCATCAATATAGGCTATAACGAACCTCTTTCACATGCGATCATGGCGGGAAGTGATCTTTTTATCATGCCGTCAAGATTTGAGCCATGCGGGTTAAACCAGATGTATGGCTTGCGATATGGCACACCTCCAGTCGTAACGAATACAGGAGGATTGGCAGATTCCATAAGGGATACGACTCCTGAAAGTATATCCAAGCACGAAGCCACAGGCTTTGTAATGGATAATGTCAGTGAACAGGGACTGCTTTCAAGTATTCAGAGAGCGCTTGGATATTATGAAAATAAGGAAATTTGGCGAGGTATCCAATTGAATGGAATGCGTAAGGATTTAAGTTGGAAAAAAAGCGCAAGAGAATATTTAGCCATTTACAAAACCCTTTTAGCAAAATAATGATGTCTGTCGTCTAGATTAGCTTGTCCATCCACGAAACGGCCCTACTCATCAATACGGTATGTTGGTCTAATCAAATTCTGATTACTTCCATTTATTATTGAAAATAATCTAAGCCCAATTCATCTTTCAGTTGTTATCGCCATTTTTAAGACTGATAAAAAAGCTTCCCAAATTGAATATGGCACACTAAATGCTTAAGTATATGTGAGCTTTTCTCCAAAAGCTTTACTTCTCCTCCCTTTGGGCGCTAACAAGCGCCCATTTTTTTAGATCTTTATAAAGTGTTCTCTGTAGTATCTAAGCTCTTCTATTGATTCATAAATATCGGCAAGCGCCTCATGTTTGCTCGATTTCTTAAATCCCGAATAGACTTCGGGCTTCCATCTCCTGGACAATTCCTTAAATACACTGACGTCCAAGTTACGATAATGGAAAAAGCTCTCCAATTTTGGCATGTAACGAGCCATAAACCGCCTGTCCTGACAGATCGAATTCCCACACATGGGTGATTTGCCAGAAGGAACGTAGTCCTTTAGGAAGTTGATCATCATTTCGCTTGCAACCTCCTCTGTGAGAACAGATGACTTGACCCGGTCAATAAGACCCGAGCGTCCGTGAGTTCCCTTGTTCCAGGCATCCATTCCATCAAGAATCGCATCATTTTGGTGCACTACCAATACTGGGGATTCTGCCAGGAAATTGAGATCTGGATCAGTGATTACTGCTGCAAGTTCTAGAATTCTATCGGAATCAGGTAACAACCCGCTCATTTCCATATCAATCCATATAAGATTATCACTGTTCTGTACCATAATGATTTCCATTAAAATTTACTAATAAAGCTGTTAAGATGAACCTTCTGCGAATTCTCGCTTCTATAATGGTATTAGTTTAACTTAATCTCGAAAATTATGGCTTCTACACTTACAAACATATTTATAACTTTATTGTTTTTAACAACCTTAACCAAATTATGGTTGGCTAATAGGCATATTAAATTTATCCTGGCTCATCGAAATGAAGTTCCTGATGCTTTCAAGGTTAATATCAGTCTAGAGTCACACCAAAAGGCTGCCGATTATTCATCTGCTAAGACCAGATTAATCATTGCAGAAAGCTTTGTACAATCAGTCATCTTGTTAGCCTTGACCCTTGGCAGCGGCTTGCAACTAATCGACGAAATCTGGCGAGATGCGATTCCAAACATGGCAATAATCAGGGGAGCGCTGGTTATATTAAGTGCATTGATCATCACTAGCCTTGCTGACATTCCATTCGATTATTACAAAACGTTTGTCATTGACGAACGTTTTGGATTCAACAAAATGACGCCAATAATGTTTGTTAGTGATTTAATCAAACATACTATGGTTGGTTTCATCCTGGGAGCGCCAATTTTATTTGCTGCACTTCTGCTGATGAAGGGCGCAGGTGAATACTGGTGGTTCTATTTGTGGATTATTTGGAGTGGATTCAATTTATTGATGCTGGCTATCTACCCTACATTCATCGCCCCTATGTTTAACAAATTTTCACCTCTGGCTGATCAATCACTTAAGACAAGAATCGAATCACTGCTGAAAAGGTGTGGATTTAAATCACAAGGATTGTATGTAATGGATGGTTCATCCAGAAGCAGTCACGGTAATGCCTATTTTACAGGCTTTGGTTCAAGCAAGCGCGTTGTTTTCTTTGACACACTTCTTGAACGATTGGAAAGTGATGAGATAGAGGCTGTTCTAGCCCATGAACTCGGTCATTTCAAACACCATCATGTTATTAAGCGGATCATTATGCTTTTTACCATTAGCTTTGTAGGTCTTGCTTTGTTAGGCTGGCTTAAGCAGCAAGACTGGTTTTTTGTTGGTTTGGGAGTGAAGCAGCCCAGCGATTACATGGCTTTGGTTTTATTTTTGTTGGCAAGCCCTGTGTTCCTTTTTCTACTGAGGCCTTTTTTAGCTAGTTATTCTCGTAAGAATGAGTTCGAAGCCGATGCCTATGCTGCTTCAAACTCTGATGCAAACAACTTGGTCACTGCCTTAGTAAAGTTGTATCGTGATAATGCGTCAACATTAACACCAGACCCGGTCCACTCAGCTTTTTATGACTCGCATCCTCCTGCAAGCATAAGGATAGAAAAGCTTTCATCCAGTCTTAGAAGATAAATGGAATAATTATGAAAAAAATATTATTTTTTGTCCTGCTAATACATTACTCACAAATCTGTTTTGCTCGTCCATTCGAAAACGGCAACGCCCAAACAGGAAAGCTACTGGTTGAGAAAAACTGCGTAAGCTGCCACGCATCCAGTTTCGGGGGGGATGGATCTGGAATCTATCTGCGAGATGATAGAATTGTTAAAACTTCAAGTGGTTTACTAACTCAGGTAAGAAATTGCAACACGATGATAGGATTGAAGTGGTTTGAAGATGACGAACTGAACGTCGCGAGATACTTGAATGACAATTATTACAAATTCGAGAAGTAGTCAGATTGTTTAAAGGTCTCGTTACAGCTTCATATGGAAAACGATTTGAAGTAGAACTTCAAGACCTTAGTAAAATAAGCTGTGTCACTCGAGGAAAAAAGACTGATCTTGCCTGTGGCGACATTGTAAACATAAACCTGACTGATAATAATGAAGGTGTTATAGAGTCATGTGAGCCTAGATCGAGCTTGTTGTTTAGAAGCAATTCATTCAGGAAGAAACTACTAGCTGCAAATGTCACGCAGGTAGTCATCATTCTAGCCACAACACCAAGTTTTTACGAAACGCTGCTTAACAGATGCTTGATCGCATCTGAATCATCCCATATAACGTCCCTAATTGTATTGAATAAATGTGACTTGGTAGACCCTGCTCCAACAATAAGCAAACTTTCTTTGTATTCGGATCTTGGATATAAAGTTCAAAAACTTTCAGCGAAGGAAGACATTAGCCCCCTAAAGGAGTTACTCTTAAACAACAGGAGTGTTTTAGTAGGTCAATCGGGAATGGGAAAGTCTACGATAATAAATGCGCTATTCACTGATCTGAATGTAAGAACCCAAGAAATTTCTCGCGCATTGGACAGCGGGAAACATACTACAACCGCTACGCATCTGTATCGTATAGATGAAAAGAGTCAAATTATTGATTCCCCAGGCTTGCAAGAATTTGGTTTGAATCATCTGAATGTTGAAACGCTCGAAAACGCTTTTATAGAATTCCGCCCTTATTTAGGTAAATGCAGATTTAATAACTGCAGGCATCTTCATGAACCCGACTGTGCCATAGCAAGGGCTGTTGAAGAAAACTCTATTTCGATGGTTCGTTTGAAGAATTACAGGGAAATCCTGGTTGAAATAACGTAATCTGAACAATTTATTACAGAATAATAAAATTCAACTCAATTAATTCAAGCAAATGATAAAATTTCCGTAATAACAATGAAGCGTTCTACTTGTTTACAATCACGTAGACATTACCTAAGATTATTTTATTAGGATTTGTTTTGAGCAACCCAAAAAAAGAAAGCATAGAAGCAAGCAAACTAGAATTAGGAATGTATGTTTCCGAGTTGGATCGGCCTTGGCTTGAAACGCCGTTTTACATTCAAGGTTTCCTTATTGAAACTCACGAGCAAATTGTGACGATTCAGAAGCTATGCAAGATCGTGGTGATTGATCGAACTTTATCCATCAATGAGCATTTCATGCCTGAGAAAGGCAAGGACGTAGCTTTTACTCGTGAAGGAAGTGTCATCAAACTCAAATCCCCGAATCAAAATACTCAACAGAATCAGATTGAATTCTCTAACGAGTTGACATTTTATGACATCGTCAAAGAAATATTGTCTGAAAGAAAAAACGAAGGTTCTCTAACAAAACCTTTAAGTAAAATAAAAAGAGCGCAACCTGAAACAAGCAATATTTACAATCTGCGTGTCGAGCAGGAAAAATCTAGGCCAGGCTATAGTAAGAAAAGCGACATTCCAGCAGACAATCCCCCCTCCTTTACCAGTCAGGTTAAGTCTGATGTTGGCAGTTTATTTTCATTTCTAAAAGGCTGGGTTGGAAAGACTGATGAATCGAGCTATTCTGATCCAAAAAGTCCTAGGTACAAGCCAGAGCAAAACAATAGCAACAAAAAAAATGAAGAATACAGAATCACCATTTATGAGGAAAACGTATCTGTCGAGCAGGAAATAATCCGGATATCAAATGTTTTTGATCAGACGCAAGTAGCAACGAAAAAATTATTCGAGGCGCTAGCTGATAAAAAACACATTGATTTGACTCAGATTAATGAATCAATTGACAGTATGCTGTCGAGTATAGAACGAAATTCCGATGCTCTTTTATGGCTTTCAAAATTAAAACAGACTGATGATTATGCATTTAATCACGCCATAAATGTTTCTATCAATTTAATGGCTCTTGGGCAATACATGTCGCTTCCTAAGTATCAACTCAAGGAATTAGGCATAGCCGGACTCCTCCAAGATGTCGGGAAGCTTAAAATCCCAAAGGAAATATTATTTAAGAAGGGCGAGCTTTCCTCTGAAGAGCTTGATGTTGTCAAGTCCCACGTAGAAAATGGATTGGATATGCTCCATAAGACCAATGCTGTTTCGCCGGCAGTGCTCTACACGATAGAACAACATCATGAACGTATCAATGGACAAGGCTACCCAAAAGGCTTAAAAGGAAATGCAATAAGCCTGCACGGGCAAATGGCGGGCTTGATTGATACTTACTGTGCCATTACTGCAGATAAAGCCTATGGTGAAGGCTTTGATAATCAAAAGGCCCTGGAATACATAAATACCTTACGTGATAAGGAGTTTAGTTCCGCTCTGGTTGACAATCTCATACAATTCCTTGGTATTTATCCAGTGAGTTCGCTTGTTGAGCTTAATACTGGAGAGGTAGGGGTTGTGATTCAGCAGAACCATATCAGACGTCTCCTTCCAAAGGTAATGGTCTTGCTAGCGCAAGATAAATCCCGTAATTTACATCCTCATACTATCGATCTGATCACTTCACCAAAAACACCTTCTGGTTTCCCTTACCAAATTAAATATGGAATCCCGCCAAACAGTTATGGATTAAATCCTTCGGATTTCTACCTGTAAAATATTATGGAGATTCAGAAACTTTCCCAATTAACTGCTCTTGAGGCAGGCCTTGTTATCCCAGAATATGAATTTTGGTTGGCTTCAATACGAATCAAATCCATACTTGAGACTTATAATCTAAGCAAAAACGATATCGTAAATGGCATCTTTTCAATCCGTTCAGAAGTTTTAGAAAAACTTAACGAAAACATCATTGATGAACACCAAATCCAGTCTTTCCAGAATCTGCTTGGTGACTTAATTGATTGGCCAAAAAGAAATGATTGGGATGCTTTTGTCAAAAACGTCAATCTCTTTCTAAAAAACTGGCTAAATGTATATAAAAACGGGGCAACGATAAGTTTAGGCATTCATGTCTCTGAAGCATTGACGCTCCATTCTTCGCTTTTAAGAATCCCTTCAAACAATTTTCGTATGTTTATGCAATTCATTATTGCCGAGACAACCAGCCATTATGATCAATATCGCTATAACTACCTTAAAAACCATGACGCAAGAACGGGATTGCCGAATGCTAGACTGCTGCTTACCCAATTAGATAAGCTTTTAAAAGAAAAAACTGTTGGCCTTTTGATAATCAGTTTCAAGCTGTCTACCCATTCATTTATTTCCAATCAATCCCTAGATGCAGATCTGATCAACAATATCATTCAGCTAATAAAGGAAAATATAAAAAATGAACACGTCCTTTTTCAATTAAGACTAGCTGAATTTGGGATACTTATAAAAAACCTGGAAGACAGTGTCTCGATCAATCTTCTGGCTGTAAAACTTCTTCGTGCATTTGAAGTCACCCTTCATATCAATAGAAAAGCTTATTCCGTTACGCCAACGATCGCGGGGATACTAAATAATCAAGAAGAGTCCATCTCAAAAGAGGCGTTCTATTTCCAGGCACAAATTACTCTGAATAGTGCCTTAAATTCTGGCGTTCATCTTTTGATGTATTCAGATTCAATAAAACAGCAAGTCGACGACCAGATCGACTTCGAACAGGAATTATTTAAGGCATTTGAAAACAACTTATTTGAATTATATCTTCAGCCTATAGTTAATATCCCTGAAAATATTTGTGTGAGCGCAGAAGCACTTTTAAGATGGCGAAGAGAAGATGGAAGTTTTGCTAACCCACAGAAAATTGTAGACATTATCTATAAAGAAGGATTTGGGAAACATTTTGTTAGATGGTTACTTAACACAGCTTGTCGTCTGATAAGAGAAATAGCCGAAATATTAGGCTATTCAATCAGCCTTACTGTTAACCTTACCGTAGACGATTTACTCGATACTGAGCTACCTCATCTCCTTGCACAGGCTCTTAGATTATGGAACATCGATGCAAGGAATATTACAATTGAAATAACCGAATCCGGATTCCTGATTGACGAAGTGTTAGCCAATCAGATCCTGATGGAGCTTAAAGCCATGGGGTGCGTATTGGCATTAGATGATTTCGGAACAGGATATTCTTCCATGAGCCGCCTGCAAACCATGCCGGTTCAACTTGTAAAAATAGATCAATCTTTTGTGCGAAACATCCTCAAATCAGAAGAAGATCGTGCCATTGTCTATTCAATTTCATCCTTGGCATTTGGCCTAAATAAACTTACAGTAGCAGAAGGTGTTGAAGACGAAGCCACGCTTAGGATAATTCAGGGCATGCACTGCAGCAAGGTTCAAGGATACTATTTTTCGAAACCCTTAAATCTGAGTGATTTTGTAATATGGGTAAAAGCATTCAACACGAGCAATGATTCATAGAATCAGAGCTGATATAATCCTATTATGCAAATCACAACAAGACTAGAGTTTGACGCTGGCCATCGAATTCCTTGCCATAAGAGCCAATGCAGGAATCTTCACGGTCACAGGTATGCAATCGAAATTACATTGTCTGGCGATATTATCCAGAATGAGGATTTATCAGAAAATGGAATGGTGATGGATTTCTCTGACGTAAAATCGATCGCAAGAAGGGTTATAACTGATTTGTGGGATCATGCTTTTATCGTTTATAAAGATGATAAAGTCATTCTGGATTTCCTGAACAGCTTACCCAATCATAAGACAGTTGTAATGGAAGTCGTACCAACAGCTGAAAATATGGCGGCCACAGCGTTCAGGATTCTTAAAGACCATTATCAAGATGTATTCGGCAATCACCTGAAGTTAGAAAAAGTGCGCCTTTATGAAACACCCAATAACTGGGCTGATGCTTTTTCCTGAACGCAAAAACGTTCAATAAAAAACCTAAGATTCATCCGTCCAAATACATTTTCCAGTGTTCGATAGCGAATCAAGATAGCGATTGTGTTCATCAAGCTCATCGGGTGTGGCATGCATCACTAAAATTGGAAACGTGGTTTGCTGATTAAGTAGCCCCTGATCAATAACAGAATTGTCTTCAAGATCAATCATCAAGCTCTCCTGCCCTCTTGTCATTGAGAAATAGACCTCGGCAAGCAATTCGGCATCGAGCAGAGCACCGTGTAGGGTTCTTTTGGAATTATCAATCCCATAATATCGACATAATGCATCGAGGTTATTTCGCTGACCAGGTCTCATGGCCTTTGCCATTGACAAAGTATCAACGATACTCGAGCTAATTAGCTCGATATTATTTTTATCGATGCGACCCAATTCAGAGTTGAGAAACCCTACATCAAAAGGGGCGTTATGAATGATTAATTCTGCACCGCTTATATATTCAATAAAGTCTGAAGCTATATCTTCAAAACGAGGCTTGTCCTGTAGAAAGTCCAATGTGATTCCGTGCACTTCCTGAGCTGCGGGATCAATCTGTCTGTCTGGGTTAAGGAATACATGAAAATGATTTTGGGTCACCCTGCGATTGATAGACTCAATTGCAGCGATTTCAATTATTCTATGACCTTGAGCTGGATACAATCCTGTCGTTTCCGTATCTAGAAATATTTGCCTCAAAATAAAAGCCTCGCTAATAAATTAACAAAAAAACCCGTCCGATCAAGTTCATTCCCCGGTCTCAAGTATAGCTTAAGGGCTATTGGGCTTAATTCAAACATTCAGGATTTCTTCGACACCCCGATTGGCAAGTGAATCTGCTCGCTCATTTCCTAAATCCCCAGAATGTCCTTTTACCCAATTCCATTCTATTTGATGGCCTTGTGAAACTTCATCCAATTGACGCCATAAATCTTCATTCTTTACAGGTTTCTTATCTGATGTTTTCCAATTTCTGGATTTCCAGCCAGCCAACCATTCTGTCATGCCTTTTTGGACATAGACCGAGTCTGTATAAATCTTGATGGAACATGGTCGTTTGAGCACTGAAATCGCCTTGATGACGGCAAGCAACTCCATACGATTATTTGTTGTCAGGATTTCACCTCCGAAGAGTTCTTTCTCAACGTTTCCATATTTAATCCAGGCACCCCAGCCTCCTGGACCTGGATTGCCTTTACATGAACCGTCAGCATATATGATCACATGTTCCATCTTATTGATTCTTTTCAATTTTTGTCTTATTTTTTTGTGATGTTGAAGTTGCAAAATTCGGCTTGATCTTTTTACGAGGCCAGTTGGGTTTTATTAATCGCATACCCGGCACCCGCTTTTTTGCTACGATAAAATAAACACCCCCCATCATCGGCCAGCATTTTCCTCCGAGCTGATCAAGAAATTTCAAGCGGTGAATCCAAGTATCAGAGGAATATGGCGGGGAGTAGCATATCATTTGAACCTTTATCAGTTCAAAGCCCAATAAAGCCAACCAATCTTTAATCCTTATTAGCGGAAGAAAGTTTGCATGCCACGGGAACCCTTTATTTTTACAAAGCATGGATTTAATCCCCCAGAGGCTTAAAGGATTGAATCCAGAAATCACAACATGTCCTTCAGCAACAAGAACGCGTTCAGCCTCTCTTAACGTTTGATGAGGGTCTTCACTAAAATCCAAGGTATGAGGCATCAACAGCAAATCAATGGTATTTGAAGCCAAAGGTAATTGTCTTGAATCACACCTAAAATCACCTTGGTTAATGTCCGATAAAAAAGTATAGGGAATACGAGAGAACTCCATAAGATTAATTTGCAGAAATCCTAATTGAATCCCATTAAATCCAAAAATATCGCCTACATAATTGTCAAAAGATAATTTCTCCTGTTTTTGTAAATATTCCCCTAGAGGAGAATTAAACCAGGTATGTTGATTATCTATTGACATTTTATTCCTTAACTACAATTATCTAACCATGCTAGAAATTACGAACATTCCTGCTTTTGAAGATAATTACATCTGGTTATTGCACGACAACACAAATGCAACTGTGATCGACCCAGGTGATTCAAAACCAGTTTTAGAATTCCTAGAGTCAAAGGCTTTAACTTTAGACACCATTTTAATTACCCATCATCATCATGACCACATTGATGGCGTCAATGATTTGATAAAAAGATATAAAACCAAAGTCTACACACCCGCCAAAGAACACTTTGAATTTGAAAGCATTCAGGCCAAAGACAAAGATATTATTGAAATACCAAGTCTAAACGTTAAGTTCTCAGTCTTAGATATTCCAGGACACACACTAGGCCATATAGCCTATTATGGCTCAAATTTGCTGTTTTGTGGTGACACGTTATTTGGAGCAGGATGCGGAAGGCTTTTCGAGGGAACCTATGAACAGCTCTACAACTCACTCAGTCTTTTAGCCAAATTACCCGATAACACTCAGGTATACTGCGCTCACGAATACACCGAGAAGAACTTGAATTTTGCATTATTCCTAGAACCAGAAAATACCGAGGTTGTCGAAAGATTATCCCAAGTGAAAGAACTTAGACTATCAGGAAAAGCAACCCTGCCAAGCAATCTTGCTTTGGAAAAGAAGACTAACCCTTTCTTAAGATGCAATAATGAACAAATACGAATTGCCGCAGGCGAAAACACTACAGACCCGATAGCAGTATTTACGGCTATAAGAAAGATGAGAAATTATTTTTAATCATATAGATATATATTTTTATTAATGTATAACATTCACTTGACTCATTCCAATAATTTTCGCTACTATCAATCAATTTCTTCAATAAAGAACAGTTAAATGTCTGTAAGATTTTTACTGCTGACAATAGCAACCATTTATATCTTTTATTCAAATCTATCATTTGGCGAAACCGAAACCAATCTTGAAGGGGATGAAATTGTAATAACAAACGACAATACCATCCCTGACGATCAAATTCCCAATGCAAGCGGTTTAGAAGCTTCCCCAAAAGTCAATGACCCGGCGCTCAACTATTTACCAGCACCCCTACCGGATGAAAGTCAGGCAACGGGCGATATTAACACTGATGATTTAAGGCAACGAATTATTAATGGTTATAAGATGCCCGATGTCGACTCCAAATTTACTTTAACTCAGGAAGAATGGTATGCATCCAGACCAGACTACGTCCATCGGATGATGATGCGTAGTCAAAGATATTTATACCACATTGTTGAAGAAGTTGAAAAACGTGGCATGCCTACAGAAATTGCCTTGCTACCTATGATAGAGAGTGCGTTTAATCCGCAAGCCAATTCCAGAACACGCGCATCCGGTATTTGGCAGTTTATGCCTCAAACTGGAAAGAATTTTGGACTAAAGCAAAACTGGTGGGTTGACAACCGTAAAGGTGTAACAGCTGCAACCGATGCCGCTCTAACATACTTGCAAAAACTTCATGTGATGTTTGGCACATGGGATCTTGCCCTTGCCGCCTACAATGCCGGTGAAGGAACCGTCCAAAGGGCTATAGACCGAAACAGAAGGCGTGGCTTACCGACAGACTACAACAGTTTGAAGTTGCCAGCTGAAACAAAAAACTATGTACCAAAACTTCAGGCTATAAAAAATATCATGACCAGTCCGGAGCAATTCGGTCTCAGCATTGAATCTATTCCTAATAAACCATATTTTACAACTGTCACTGCACCCGAGCAGATTGATGCCAAACTTGCAGCTGAACTTGCTGAAATCTCTTTTGAGGAATTTAGTTCGCTGAATCCCGAATACAATCGCCCGGTCTTGACCTCCAATGGAAAGGCGCATGAAATATTATTGCCAGTCAGTGCTGCCACCACCTTTCAAAATAATTTATCTAACTATGACAAACCCCTTGTAAGCTGGCAGACATACCACGCCAAACGGGGTGAAAGAATGGATAACATTGCAAAAAAATTCGGGATCAATTTAGCCGAATTAAGAGATGTCAATGATTTGCCTTCAAATAGAAAGATTCGTAATTCGGGCCCTATCCTAGTGCCCTATTCCGGAAAAACTGATGCTGAACCGCCAATTGACACGACCACTTCGATTTCAAACTCAGACAATAGTTATTCATCGAATAGCGGACAAAGTGACAATTCGACAACGATTCATGTCGTAAAGAACAACGAGACGTTGGGTGCCATTGCTAAAGAATATGGCACCACCCCAAGAAATATTCTTTTAGCCAATCGACTTAAAAAAACCAGGCTTAAGTCTGGCCAAAAACTTATAATACCTGAAACCATTTTGAATAATAATGCTCAAACCCATGTCAAGAATAGTGCTGCCAAGTCCCAGCACTATACCGTCATGAGAGGTGACACCTTGGAAAGCATCGCAGAGAAGTTTTCGATAAGTGAAGCCACCTTGAAGAAGACTAATAAACTTAAAAGTACCAAACTAGCGGTTGGGAAAAAATTAATTATTCCAAGACAAAGTTAACCCTATGCATTCAAATCTATTTATAACTATAAAAAAGGGAAGCGGTTTGGTTTTGGGGGTAATGCTCTTGTGTTTGCTAGTCTCCTGCAAAAAAACTAACGACATTGCTGTAAATTATGATGTTGATTACCCGCCAGTTCAGGGTGGCACACTTATAGATGCCATGAGCGGTGAGCCTAGCAGTCTGATTCCCATGATTGCAGGCGAATCTGCTTCTTCTGCCGTAGCGGCCAATATTTTTAATTGCCTGTTGAAATACGATAAGAATCTTGAAATCACAGGTGAATTGGCAGAGTCTTGGACAATCTCTTCTGACCAAAAGACTATATCGTTTAAATTAAAACCCAACCTCAAATGGGCGGACGGACAACCCCTTACTAGCAAAGATGTTCTATTCACATGGAAACTGGTCACGGATGACCATACTCAGACCCCATATGGAGCTGATTTTAAGCTAGTTAAAAAAGCAGAGGCCCCAGATGACCTTACCTTTATCGTTAGTTATTCACAACCTCACGCTCCTGCCCTAGATTCCTGGACAGGATTACAAATCTTGCCTGAACATTTACTTAAGGATCAGGACATCAACACTACGTCATTTGCGCGCAATCCAGTTGGAAGCAATTATTACCAAGTTGAGAAATGGAGGCCCCGTGAAAATATTTCACTTGTACGGAATCCTAACGCGACACAAGGACAAGCCCGAATAGATCGGCTTGTATCAAGATTTATACCTGATCCTGCAACTCAGTTTCTTGAACTGCTTGCAGATAATATTGACACCATGTCCCTCGATCCCATCCAATATGCCAGAATTATCCCTGCTCGCCCTGAACTTAAGAACAGAGTTGCTCTGTATAAGGAACTTGGCAATAGCTATACTTACCTGGGTTTCAATCTCAAAAGAAAACCTTTTAACGACATTCGGGTTCGCCAGGCAATTAATTACGCAATTAACAAACAGGAAATAATCGATGGGGTACTTTTAGGATTAGGTGAACCTGTTTCTTCGCCATACAAACCAGGCACACGATGGTCTAACCCTGAACTTCATCCATACCCATACGACCCGGTAAAGGCAAGATCACTGCTCAAAGAAGCTGGATATGAAGATCATGATGGAGACGGAATCATCGATAAAGACGGTGTCCCGCTCAGTTTCGAAATTCGCTTAAACCAGAACAAACAGCGTGAAATGAGTGCTGTATTAATTCAACGCAGATTAAAAGAAGTCGGAATTGACGTTAAGATAAGAAGGTTGGAATGGGCAAGTTTTATAAGTCGTGTGATTAAAACCGGCGATTTTGATGTCGTATTGCTTGGCTGGGGACTTTCACTTGATCCCGACCAATATTCCATTTGGCATTCCTCTCAACAAGGGCCAGGTCAATTTAACTTTATTGGTTACAGCAATCCAAGAGTCGACGCACTACTTGAACAAGGAAGAATGGAACTGAATCCAGATAAAAGAATGAAAATTTATCATGAGTTTTCTAAAATCCTCCTGGAAGATAGCCCGGTTGTATACCTCTTTGCTGGCTACGGTCTGCCTGCCATAAACAAACGAGTTAAAGGGATAGACGATCCACCCCCTCCCGCCGGGGTCGCTCATAACTCATACGATTGGTATATTCCTGTTCCATTGAGACGCAATGAAATGAGTACGAATTGACATGATTAGATATATTGTTAAAAGGCTTTTCTGGATGATTCCGCTTTTGATCGGTATCAGTCTGATCTCGTTCCTTATCATGCACCTGGCACCGGGCGATATTACAACTACTGAAGCCAGCTTTAACCCAAAAACCAGTGAAGAGTCACGGCAGAAGTTAAGGCAGATGTATAACCTCGACAAACCAGTAATTGTTCAATATGGACTTTGGCTAAAAAGAATGTCCACCCTTGATTTTGGTACTTCCTTTGCCGCGGATCAGAGGCCAGTGTTTTGGGAGACGAAAGACAAGAAAGGAAATATTACGAAAGGAATGATACAAGAAGCCTTACCTGTAACGCTGTTCATTAATATTGCAGGATTGATGCTTACATTAATTCTAGCGATACCTATCGGAGTTTATACCGCTACGAAACATAATCAGTGGCAGGACCGGCTAGTTACTTCAGCAATATTCATCCTTTATTCGGCACCTGGATTTTGGATTTCACTCCTTTTAATGTATTGGCTGGGTGTTGTATGCAACCTATTTCCTATTTCTGGCCTTCATAGCCTTAATTACGATTTGATGTCACCTTGGGAGAAAGTCACTGACAATTTTAAGCATTTGTTCTTACCGATTGTGATTCCCTCTATCACCGGGCTCGCAGGGGTTTCGCTATTCGTAAAGAATGGGATGTTGGATGTGCTTTATCAAGACTACATAACAACAGCGCGAGCAAAGGGCCTTTCAGAGTTTATCGTCGTTTACAGGCATGCACTACGCAATGCATTATTGCCTCTTATAACGCTTCTTGGCCTGTCAATTCCGGGCTTGATAGGTGGTTCGGTTATCGCGGAATCAATTTTTGCAATCCCAGGTATGGGTAAATTATTCTACGATGCTGTTTTAATGCGGAACTTCCCAGTCATAATGGGAATTCTCACGGTTGGATCTGCACTGACCTTACTTGGAAATCTAATTGCAGATATTGCTTATGCTTGGGCAGACCCAAGAGTCAGAAGGGGTGTCGTTAAGTGAACTTGAATCTCATTAAAAAATCCTTGAGTAATCCTCTGGCATTAATTGGTTTTCTGATCATCCTATTTATTTTTTTTGTAGCCATTTTTGCTCCTTTACTCTCAACCTATGATCCAGATGCAATTGATGTAAAGGCAATTCTGCTTCCGCCTTCCTTTGAGCATCTGATGGGAACTGACGGCCTTGGAAGAGATGTTTTCTCGAGGATGCTATATGGAGCAAGAATTTCTCTTTTAGTTGGTTTTGTTGCAGTTGGCATATCCACATTCATAGGCATCCTGTTAGGTGCAATTTCTGGTTTCTACAGGGGTTGGATCGACATCGTGATCATGCGAATGGTCGACGTCATGTTATCAATCCCAACCTTTTTTCTGATTCTCGCGGTCATTGCATTCCTGAGTCCGTCAATCCTGAATATTATGATAGTTATTGGATTAACCTCATGGATGGGTGTGACTCGACTTGTTCGAGCCGAATTTTTAAGCCTTAGAGATCGTGAATTTGTATTAGGTGCTCAGACACTGGGTGCAAATGACTTAAGACTGATATTTATTCACTTATTACCCAATAGCCTTACCCCGATTATTGTGAGTTCAGTGTTGGGTGTTGCAAGTGCTGTTCTGGTGGAATCGGGTCTAAGTTTCTTAGGCCTAGGCGTTCAACCACCTCAAGCATCTTGGGGAAATATTCTGACAGACGGAAAGGAATATATCCAATTCGCTTGGTGGCTATCGTTCTTTCCTGGCCTTGCGATATTGATAACGGTGTTAGGGTATAATCTCTTTGGTGAAGGTTTAAGAGATGCTTTAGACCCAAGAAAAGCTAAATAAATATCATTTACAACCAAAAATAAACCTTAAGGATAATTGATCATGGGATTCTTATCGGGAAAGAAAGTACTTATTACGGGAGTTTTAAGTAATCGTTCAATAGCTTATGGTATAGCAAGTGCTATGAAACGTGAAGGTGCTGAACTTGCATTTACCTACCAAATAGAAAAACACAAGGACCGAGTTGCAAAATTAGCCCAAGACTTTGATTCAAGTATCGTCTTGCCTTGTGACGTTGCTGAGGACGGTCAGATTGACTTGCTTTTTCAGGAATTGGGAAAAATATGGGATGGGCTGGATTCCATTGTCCATTCCATCGCTTTTGTTCCTAAGGTAGCGTTAGATGGTGATTACTTAGATTCAGTCACAAGAGAATATTTTCGAATTGCTCATGATATAAGTTCTTATAGTTTTTCTGCCATGGCCAAAGCAGGATTACCCATGATGCTTGGAAGAAAGGCAAGTTTACTGACCTTAAGTTACCTTGGAGCTGAAAGGACCATGCCAAATTATAATGTCATGGGTTTGGCTAAGGCCAGTTTAGAGGCAAATGTTAGATACATGTCTCAAAGCCTAGGTCCAAAAGGTATCCGTGTAAATGCCGTATCAGCTGGGCCAATCAAAACCTTAGCCGCTTCTGGTATAGCTGACTTCGATAAAATGATTGAATTCAACGAGAAGAATGCACCATTAAGAAGAAATGTAACAATTGAAGAAGTCGGAAATGTCTCCGCGTTTCTTTGCAGTGATCTTGCTTCCGGCGTAACAGGAGAAATCACTTATGTCGATGGTGGGATGAATATTACGGCTCTCGGATCAATTTAACGTTCAAGATCTAATATAAAAAAAAGGGGCACTGTCTGCCCCTTTTTTAATATTCTGTAAATATTGTAACCTAGTTAGTTGACGATTCGCCTAGCATCAACTGTTGATTAATCGTAAGTTTGGCTTTGTTCCTTAATGATTTTATATAGGCATTCGCATATTCCGACGCCAAAGCAGATCTCAATCCGATCAACGAAGCATTCTTATCGGTGTCATCACTCAGCTTGCCTTCAGTCACGTTTAACACTTTAATCAGGAGGTAGCCCTTTTTGTTATCGATAACACCTTCATATGCTGGTAATTTAGATGTATCAACTTTAAAAACATTGGACATGGCCAGATCAGTCAATCCTTGTGCATTTTTCCTATCCACAACCACTGAAGGTATCCATTCTAACTTAGGGTCATCTTTACCATTTTTCAGATCAGATAAGGTAGCAGAACCTTTTTGTTGAGCAAGCTTAATAGCTTGTTCAAGTTTAAGGAAATCTTCGATTCCGCCTTTGACTTCATCAAACGTTCTTGGCGCGGAAGGTTTATAATCGACTACTCTAGCTGAAACTAGGGTATTGCTCGAAACTTCAACTGCCTCAGTATTTCGCTTATCCTTTAAAACTTCGTCCGTAAATACCAGATTAATTAACTTGTCATTCTTAAAGAACTTCGCCCCTTCTTCCTTGCTTAACCATCCGGTTGTCTGAACCTGAAGTCCAAATTCATCCGCTGCAGGCTTCAGACTATTTGATTGCTCATAAACCTTGTTGCTAAAATTCTCAGCCTCTTCCGAGAATTTAGAAAGCGCCTTTTGATACATCAACTCACCAGCAATCTTGGGTTTTAAGGCATCATAACTTTGTGACTCCCCGCTTATTTCAGTTAACTTTATAATATGATAACCAAACTCCGACTGCACCAAATCACTGATTTCTCCTGGTTTCATAGAAAAAACGGCATCCTCGAAAGGTTTAACCATCGCGCCATGACCGAACAAGCCCAGATCGCCCCCCTTTTCAGCAGAGCCGGGGTCTTGCGAATATTTCTTGGCAAAATCGGCAAATTTTTGGGGACTCTTTTTAACCTCAGCCAAGATTTGCTCAGCTTTTTTCTTTGCATCTGCCTTTGCCTGTTCTGTGGCGCCTACACCAAATGAAATTAAAATGTGGCTTGCTCTTCTTTGTTCATCGCCTTGGAATTTAGCTGAATTTTCTTGAAAGTATTTCTTGGACTCATCTTCACTTACCTGCATTTTAGGTATGAGGTTATTCGCCGAGAACATAACAAATTCAAGCTTCACCTGCTCAGGAACTCTAAAGTTCTCCTTATTTTTTTCGTAGTAAGACTTAATTTCTTCAGGCGTAACTTTGGCTTCCGAAACGAAATCCGTTGCTTTTATTTCTGCAACACTTACCTCACGTTGCTGATTCTCGGTTTTTAAAATTGAATCTTCGATAGCGTGTGGTTGATAGGCCAGTGAAATCAATCCCTGACGAACCTGATCGACTAACAAGTCATTACGCATTCTATTTTCAAACTGGGTTGGGGAGAGTTGGTTCTGGCTCAGTATTTTATCGTATTGTTCTTGAGAGAACTTACCGTTTTCCTGGAACTCGGGCAATCCGATCAGGTATGCGCCCAATTGCTCGTTTGTTATCTTAAAATGGCTATTTTTGGCTTCCGCTGAGAGTAACCGACTTGTGATCAGTCGGTCCAGAACCGATTGCTTTACTTCTGGGTTATCTAGAATCGTTAAGTCTTTTTGACCTTCCGATTGCAATTTGTTCCTCAGGTTTTGAATCGCATTGCCGTATTCCTGAACGGATATTGCTGAACCATTAACTTTTGCAACAGAGGCATTCGAACCAGCATCTCTTAAATACGCATCTATTCCAAATAGCGCGAAAGGCACGGTAATAAGGGTTAATATAAGTTTAGCCAACCAACCCTTTGAACGTTCACGAATAGCTTCTAACATAACTCACACTTCCTCAGATTTAAACAATACACCTATCAAAAACAGGTCGCTAACTAGATTCGATTATTTTGAAAACCGGTAAATATACCACAGTCATCTATACCTTGACACGTTATGAATGTAAATGACGGGTTTTGAGAATATAAAGTTCAATTGAGCTCGATTTTAGTCCAAAATGAATCTGATTTTTGAAATAACGCAACAAAAGTTACTGTGTTCCTGGATTGAAATTATCCCTGATCTGATATAAATAATAAGGCCAATCAGCACGGTTAAATTATTTTACTAATAAGAACTTGGCCTGGAAATTAATTTAAATTTTCAATTTGAATCTAAATAAATATGACCAACCTTTATTGCTAATCGAGAAAATTGCATGTTCCAAAACGCATCCCCGGCACATCAACTTCTATACATTGGATATTACAACCCATTTGTCGTAGTTTTATCTATTCTTGTTGCTATTGCCTATTCATATACTGCAATAGCCTTTTCTCAATCAATCCAAATGACGAATAGCAGGTATGGGAAACCGCTTTGGCTGATATTGAGCGCATTGACAATGGGAGCTGGAATTTGGTCGACACATTTCATAGGCATGCTGGCTTATAAACTCCCCTGCTCAGTCAATTATGATACAAGATACCTGATGCTATCAATCATACCTGCCGCACTATCTAGTGCGATCGCAATTGATTTCATCAATAAAAAGGATGCCAGTAACTTTAATATCTTTACCAGCAGCTTCACGTTGGGAATAGGTGTCGCCTTCACCCACTATTTAGGAACCAGGGCAATGAATATTCCTGGACAAATCATTTACAACAGCCATCTTTTCATGATTTCGGTCGGTTCGGGAATTCTATTGGGATATATCGGACTTGGATTGGCTTCTAAAATTAATGATCACCGAAGAAAATTTACTCTTCTTGCCGCAACCATCTTAGGGGTCAGCATCTCATGCATGCATTACATAGCGATGGCAGCAAGTTTTTTCTTAAAAGAAGGGACCGAGTACTCCGGCAACTCCATTCCAAACAATGACCGAGTCTTAATCAACTTTTTGATTCTTGTCGGGGTAGCTTGCCTTTCTTCATTATTTTTGGTGAATATTTATTTCAAAATCAGAAGCTGGCTATCAAAGCTTGAAGATCAGCGTCAATTTTCTCAACTCTATGACAATATAGATGATTTTGCCGTTCTAAGACTTGACTTAAATGGCCTGATTAAGACATGGAACAAAACCACAGAGCGAATGCTGGGTTATTCAGCGGAAGAGCTTGTTGGGCAAAAATTCTCAACCCTTTTTTCAAGCAATAATAGAGTGAATGAAATTGATTTAGTTAAACCGTTATTGCTGGCAGTCAAAGATTTCAAATACGAAAATGATGAACTGTTAACGAATAATCTAGGTACGGAATTCTGGGCACATGTTCAGATTAGGCCTATGGTAAGTTCCAACGGGAAGAAGAATGGTTTCACACTATCCATACTTAACATTAACCAGAGAAGAATGGTTGAGAACGCCATCCAAAATAAAGAGGCGCTCATCAGAAGAATCGCAGATTCAATTAGCGAAGGTTTATATGCTGTTGATGCAGATGGGAAAGTCATTTTCATGAACGCTGAAGCAGAAAAGATTCTAGGATGGAGATTTAACGAAATCTCAGGAAGGAACATCAGGCAATTAATTCATTATGAAAGGCACGACGGTTCAAGTATCTCTTTGCATGACTCAATTGAATATAAATCTCTAACTTCTGGAAGGTGTATAGAATCAAGTGAAGAGTTGTTTATCGATAAGTCAGGGGAGCGAATAAATATCGCGATGAGTGTATCTCCATTGTTTACAGGGAGTGAAGTCTCGGGAAACGTGGTGATCTTCCGTAATATTCATAATCAAAAGTCAATTGAAAACAACTTGATACAACGTGCGAGTCGAATGAGAGAATTATTGGAAATAAGTCCAATATCGGTTCGAATCCAGTCAAAAATTACTAACCGTATCGTTTTTGCGAATCAAAGCTATATCAGCATGCTTTCGAGCAATGAAGATGACATTTTAAATTCATCGCCACAATCCTTTTACGAGGATCCTGAAGAATTCACTCAAATTTATGAGCTGCTCCGTCAAAATGAACAAATAAAGAATCGTCTGGTGAAACTGAAAAGTTCGCGGAATGAGACAGTTTGGACCCTCGCGTCATATTTCAATATTGAGTTTGAAGGCGAAAATGCTGTACTAGGTTGGTTCTATGATGTGACAGACTTGAAAAAATCCAAGGAGACGGCAGAGAATGCAAATCGATTAAAATCCGAGTTCTTGTCCATGATGAGCCATGAAGTCAGGACGCCAATGAATGCTATCGTTGGAATGATTGATCTGCTTATCGAATCAGAGCTTGATGACCAGCAAAAAGAATTTGCGACAATTCTCAAAGACTCGTCGAACAACCTGCTTGAAATAATAAACGACATTCTAGACTTCTCTAAAATTGAGGCCGGTCAACTTGAAATTCTCAATCAGGACTTTAACCTAAAAGAAACTATCAAAGGTTGCGTGGATCTTCTTTCAATGAATGCAAAGAAATACGATCTGGCTTTGAGCACAAATGTCAGTCAGTCTATCCCAGACATTATCAAAGGCGATGCATCCCGGATTAGACAAGTCATATTAAATTTGTTAAGTAATGCCATCAAGTTTACAGAGAGGGGAAGTATCGAGTTAACTGCCTATGCTGATAATTTTGATGCAGATCGATTTAGGTTGAGAATCGAGATTCAGGATACCGGAATTGGTATTTCAGAAGATTCCTTAAAGAAATTATTCCAGCCATTTACTCAAATAGATGGTTCTGTCACGCGCAAATACGGAGGCACCGGACTTGGTTTAACAATATGTAAGCGTCTAGTCGAAGCAATGGGAGGTTCAATAGGGGTCCAAAGTCAAATAGGACAAGGATCCACTTTTTGGTTTGAGCTGGATCTTGAATATGAAAACCTGATTAAAGATGAAATACTCAATAATCAACTAACAGAAACCAGCGCGATCCTTCTTGCTTCAGAATCTCTGATGAAAAGAACGATTATCAACAATATGGATCTCTGGAAAATCAAACTGGATGTTGTCGAGACGGAGCTATCGCTCGTTAGCAAGATAGAGAGCCATAGCCGTTATGATCTATGTATTATTGCCTTAGACGAGAGCAATATTTTGATAGAGGATCTATTTAAGGCCATCAGAAAAAAACAACCCAACGTTCAAATCCTGGTTATTTGCGACAAGGATAAGAAAACATGGGATGAATCCACTTACGTTAAACACGCTGAGTCATTGGATATTGATCCTTCTTTTCTATTCGATGAAGTCCTATTCTGCATTGACCGGAAAAAACAGATAGTCGAAGCTGGCAATGCGCGAGTTGATAGCCAAAAGATTGTATTTCAGCAAGATGACTTTTCGATAATGTCCAGGATATTATTGGTTGATGACAATATAATTAACCAGAAAGTCGCTTTAAATCAATTAAATAAACTTGGTTATTCTGTTAGTCTGGCAAACAATGGTGAAGAAGCACTGGGTATTCTTAAATCTGAAAAGATCGATTTGGTTTTAATGGACTGTCAAATGCCCGTCATGGACGGATATGAGGCTACAAGAAAAATACGCGTCGAAGAAAAAATCAAAGGGGGATACCTGCCCATAATTGCCATGACAGCCAATGCTATGGCAGGACATCGTGTAGAATGCAGTTTAGCTGGGATGGATGGATATCTATCCAAGCCTGTAAAATTAGAGGAATTAAACGCAATCTTAAAGGTTTGGCTTGATAAGGAAACGACATTGACCACTGATCCTGTAAAACAAACAGCACTTCCAACGATTAATCAATCAAGATTAGAAGAGCTTTTTGGCGATGACACTAAATCCATAGAAACTATTCTGGAACTATTTGTTTCAACGGTTCATGAGCTTCTTGGAAAACTTAATAAAGCCATTAACGAAGAAAACTTCCCTGAAATTCAAGCTATCGGTCACCAGATAAAAGGATCGGCAGCAAATATTGGACTTGAAAAGATGAGCCACATAGGCTTGAGCATCGAGCTTTCAGGAAAAGATTCCAACGTCATCCAATCAAGTGAACTGTATCTTGCATCCATCAAGGGTCTCAGGGATGTCGAAGAATTCAAACTTTCATTAGAAGGTAAATAGATCTTGCAGATCCTTATCATAGATGACCATGCAACCAATATTATCTTGCTATCGGTAATTTTAAATAAGCTTGAAAATGTAACTACAGTCGAATTTAGCAATCCACTCGAGGCATTGGCGTGGTGTAAAGAAAATCAGCCAGATCTGATACTAATTGACTTCATGATGCCTGATATGGACGGGATTCAATTCATAAAAGCATTCAGAGAAATTGAAAACACGGCTTCGATACCGATCATTATTGTTACTGCACACTATGAAACGGAAATTAGGCATCAGGCTCTGCTTGCATCTGCGAATGATTTTTTAAATAAGCCGATTGATGTAATTGAACTTACCGCAAGAGTAAAAAACCTACTGAATCTAAGAGATGCTCAAAAGAAACTAAGCAACCAAGCCGATTGGCTAAAAAACGAAGTTAGACTCGCTACGGATCAGATTAAGCATACTGAGCAGGAAGTAATCTATAGATTGTCCCGAGCCGCAGAATATCGGGATCCGGAAACGGGCTTCCACATTCTAAGAATGGCAAACTATGCCGGGCATATTGCAAAAAATCTAGGTCTATCAATAGAAGACCAGCAATTGATAATCAATGCTTCACCTATGCACGACATTGGGAAAATTGGAATCCCGGACAATATTTTATTGAAGCCAGGAAAATTAAGCAGTTATGAATTCGAAATAATGAAACAGCACCCGATGTTTGGTAAAAAGATGCTGGAAGGAAGCAAGTTAGAACTTATAAAAGCCGGAGAGGTTATCGCTTATTCCCATCATGAGAAGTTTGACGGGAGCGGTTACCCATTGGGACTCCAAGGCACCCAAATACCGCTGTTCGGACGAATTTGCGCCTTGGCTGACGTATTTGATGCGCTAACATCGGAACGTCCTTACAAAGCGGCATGGAGCATTGAAAAAGCCATAGAGCTGATTAGGGAGGGAAGTGGAAAACATTTCGATCCTGAATGTGTCGAGGCTTTCTTTATGAATTGGCAGGATGTCATTGAAATCAAGCACAAGTACACTGACAACTTTAACTGATAACCGTCGTTGTAACTAATACATACAGCGATTGCCTATCTAACTGATTTGTATCATTTTATATTCATTTTAGGTGCCCTACATGAAAAATACATTTAAAGATACGAATGTCGCCGAAACACCAAAACATCCAAGAACGTTAGGCTGGTTAGGGACAACCGCCATGGCAATGGGTGGAAGCAATCAAAGTCTTTTTCTTCTATCTGCACTTTTCATCGGTCAAGGTGACATATTAGGGCAAGGCAGCGCCTGCATTCCGTTGCTAATTATTGGATTGCTATTAAGTTATGCAGCAGCCCCTGGGTGGACTGAACTGGTGCTTATGTTCCCCAATAAAGTTGGGGGGATTTCAGCTAGCTGTGCCGAAGCCTTTCGTCCATACAGTCCGGTTCTAGGGAATCTCACCGGAGTATGTTATTGGTGGGGTTGGGTTCCAACATGTGGGTTGACAGCTATCCTTTCTGCCTCAGCAATTCACGAATGGTACCTCCCTACTCTTTCCATCAATCTAATTGCTTGTACCTTAGTTCTTACCTTTACCTTAATTAATCTTTCTGGCGTAAAGTGGGTCGCAAAGCTTGCCCTTCCAATTGCATTCACTTCAGCAACATTGGCTTTCCTATCAGGGTTATTGCCAATAATATCCGGACAAGTTAACTGGCATCAAGCCACTACCTTCCACTTGACCACTCCTTTCCAGGGTATTTTTGGTGATATAACCAGTTTAATGGCTGGTTTATATTTGATTGGATTTGCCGCCCCTGCATTCGAAGCCGCACTGTGTCATGTTGGGGAGACAAGGAATCCATCAAAAGAAATACCAAAAGCAGTCTTGGGATCAGGATTCATGGCTGCAGTTTATTTTATTTTCCTGCCCATTATCTGGTTGGGGGCCTTGGGTCCTGAATCGTTAGGAAAGGACCTTGCACTCGAGCTCGGTCCAACTTTTGCTCCGCTATTTGGAAGTGCTGCAAAAGCAGCAGCCATATGGTTCATGATGTTTAATATGTTTCACGGCACATTACAGCCTTTGGCTGGGGCATCACGTGTTCTTTCCCAGCTGTCTGAAGACGGTTTATTACCAAAGATCTTCATTCTAAGAAACAAGTTCGATGTACCTTGGATTGCCACCGTCACCACCTCAGGCATGTCAATATGCTTACTGCTTATTGGTGATCCGATCTGGCTGATTGCCGCGGCCAATTTTACCTATTTGATCGGCGTTTGTTTGCCTAGTGTTGCAGTTTGGCTTCTAAGGAAAGACCAACCAAATTTGGTTCGTCCGTATAGGGCACCCACCACAATGATATATCTAGGACTCGCAGCCGCTGGGATGTGGGGCGTTTCTGCCATATTAGGGTTTCAGCAATTTGGACTTCCTACCGTAATTATCGGTCTTGCCTTTGCTTATTCAGGTGCTTTGATGTATGCCTTAAGAAAATATAATGACCGAGTTGAACAAGGGTTACCGGGACTTAAGGGATCGCTTCACCTTAAACTAACTGGTGCAATGATACTGGTGCTGGTGCTTGACGGATTAGGTTACCTAATGGCGGTAAGCAGTGTACCTTCCAGTCATGCGCCATTGATAACGGCGCTTGAAGATATTTTTGTCGCTGTTGCTATATTAACGATAAGCGTTGGACTTGTTCTACCTGGAATGATTGCTCATTCTGCAGTAGAAGTTTCATTAGCTGCTCAACGTCTGGCTAAGGGAACTGTTTTTGATTTTTCTCGTGCGATGCTGGCACTTGGCGAGGGTAAGCTTGAACTTGCACATGCAAGAATTGATTATCTTCCTGTCATCATCAATTCGAATGACGAGCTTGGCGAGATGGCTTCCAGTTTCAATATGCTCCAAGAGCAGATTGCGAATGCTGCATATGGACTGGATGGAGCAAGAGAGGGACTTTATCAAGCCAGGAAGGTTATCACTAGCACGAACATTGAATTAGAGAAACGAATACATGACTTAGACAACGCATTAAATACTCAGAAGATCACAGAAGAGAAACTGTTAAAGGCAAAAGATGCTGCTGAAGCAGCGAATCGGGCAAAATCGGATTTTCTTGCTAATATGTCGCATGAAATTCGCACCCCAATGAATGCTATATTAGGATTTAGTCATCTAGGTTTAAGTGATGACGACCCCGTGAGGCTTAGAGATTATTTAAGTAAGGTCAACCAATCTTCAAAGAATCTTCTTGGGATTATCAATGACATCCTCGACTTCTCTAAAAATGAGGCTGGAAAACTTAAGCTTGAGATAGTACCTTTCAAACTGAGTAAAGTCATGTCTGAGATATATGAGTCCATGGAAAATGCTGCCCATGACAAAGGGATCGACCTTACGTTCGATGTCAATGAAGGTATTCCTGATAACTATTATGGTGACAGCCTTAGGCTTCGCCAGATCATTACCAATTTGATTTCCAATGGGATCAAATTCACGAATCAAGGTTATGTCAAAGTTAAAATCGAGTTTATCAATAAGGACAATGATACGGTCAAACTGGGTTTTTCGGTGTCCGATACCGGAATAGGCATTTCTGAAGAGCAACAAGACAAACTCTTCATGGCATTTAATCAAGCTGACAATTCAACTACTCGCAACTACGGTGGAACCGGCCTGGGTTTGGCAATTAGCCGTCAATTGGTTCAACTTATGGGTGGAACGATAAACGTTGAAAGTGAACCGGATAAAGGAAGCACGTTTTCTTTTACTGTTTTACTAAAGGAAAACGTGGAAACTGAAGCCCCTTCATCGAACCTTTCAAATGCATCTCAGAATAAATATGAAAAATTGCTAACTAAACGAGCACTTTTAGTTGAGGACAATAAAGTGAATCAAGTCCTGGCCATGGCATTGCTGGAAAAAGTGGGTATTCAAGTGGACATTGCGAATCATGGTAAAGAAGCGGTTGAAATGCTTAAGAAGAATCTGAAATATGACTTTGTTCTAATGGATATACAAATGCCCGAAATGGATGGTCATGAGGCTACTTCAATTATTCGAAATGAATTGAAACTATTGGAAATACCCATCATTGCAATGACTGCACATGCCATGAAAGAGGAAAAGGACCTTTGTTTTAAAGTGGGGATGAACGATTTCATTGCAAAACCTATCGACGTTGAAACAATGTATAAAACCCTTGAGAAACATATCTGAAATCAGACAAATTATTCACAAAATAGTATTCAACACCTAGATAGTAGAGCATTGCTAAGGGTTATACTTAAAAACTCTTAGTAATACCAAATACTAACTTCGTTTTGTCCACATTTGAAACGTCATTTGCATTATCAAAAGACGGGAATCCGTTGAAGGCACTTGAACCCGATGTACCCGTCAAAAATGCATTGACAGCAATACCATAATCAAAAGACCGTGTAATCCCAATCTTGTACCATGTCCAATCTAAGCCAGTACTGTCCTCTATATACTGATGGCCTATCTCTCCAGAAATATTAAACCCATTAAAAATTCCTGACATGTCGTAGCTCACATCTGCCTGCAAATAATGCGACCATCTAGTATTTCCTTCATGAATTACACCCGCATTCAAATCGCCAGGAAAACTTGGACTATTTGCCCCCACACCAGGCCCGCCTGAGTTATTCGGATTCCATCCATAGAACTGAGTTGGATTAAACCCTGCTTTTAAGGATAACCATTGCCATGAGATGCTTCCATATATCTCCAATGTATCTAATCTGGAATGGGCATATTTAAAAACTGGTACTTTACTAAAATTTCCATCCGGATAAAAAACATAAACCCCACCAATGTCGTATTTAAAATCCTTAAAGATAGTATTACGGTAACCTATCGACCAGTCCGTCTCCAGATTAGCGTTTGGAAGCCAATGACTTGAAACATTAGACCCCCAAAGACCCAAATACAATCCACTGGAATGATCTATCTCTATCCCTGCCTGTAATGCAGGATTTCCCCAGGTTTGACTTTGGCCACGCCAGATATAATCGCTTACCAAGGCAACGCTGGACGGGAAACTCCATGTCGGATTTTGGCTAGCCTCTGATGTAACGGGAGCTGAATTATCAACGTTTGAAACATTTACTTCATCAGATAAAGCGAATGTTGAAAAAATAAGACCACCTAAAAGAATTTCAAGCGTTATCATTAATTTTACTATTTTCATTTGCTTAATCCTGACGTTGTGAAAGTTAATTACTATTAACGGTAGATCAATAAATTAATTTAGCCAATCAATAAAGAATTCACCTAAATGAATCATTTGTTGGTTCTGTGTCTTTGATTATTGTGATCAAGGTTCTAGCGATTAAATCCAATACTAAACCGAATCAAAGAGCAGCACATCAACTTTTCCGCATTCATAGTTAAAGGCCCGCTTGAATGAGATTTTACACCTGATCAGAAGAATTCTCTTTTGAATACTTTGACTTAACGCAAGGTTTGCATAATTTATTAATGTCAGAATCAATAGGTCATCAAGCTAATTGTAGGAAGCATCTTATTAAAAGGAGTTAATATGAACTTAGGACCTGATCAAATAAATACAATTGAACTTAATCTAAGAAATAAACGGGAAGCCTTATTAAAGGTAATAAACGAACGACTGCATCATTCTGATGGTAAGTCGATTGGCTTTGCAAATCATAATAATGAAGAGGCTAACCTTGCAGAAGCAGATCTTTTGAATGATACCGAAATTGCCCAGATTAAAATTGATTGTGATGAATTGCAAAAAATTGAGGATGCTCTCACAAGAATCAAGCATGATGACTTTGGAATTTGTAAGGTATGCAGCGAACCAATCCCATTTAAAAGAATTACTGCCCAACCAGAAGCTACTTTGTGCCTTAAGTGTCAGGAGGAGTATGAGAAGGTTAACTTGGACCTGAAGAACAGATCATACTAATGAAAGAAACAATACGAAAATACGGAGGTCATTATGTCAATTAGCAATGTTGAAAATCACAACATAATAACTGTCTTAAAAGAAACAACGATTTTAGAAGCGGCCAAGCTAATGCGTCAATTTCATGTCGGTCAGGTCATCGTCGTATCCGAAGACAAAAAGAAGGCCATAGGCATTGTAACCGATCGAGATATTGTGGTTGAGCTCGTTGCTACCGGACTTGACTCAAATGTCATTACTGTGGGGGACATTATGGTGAATAATTTAGAGGTAGTGAAAGATAATTTCGATTTCTTTGATGCGTTAAATATTATGGCAAGAAAAGGCATTAGGTCCCTACCCGTGATATCTGACAAGGATGAACTTGTTGGACTTATTACCTTTGACACCCTAATTATGACCTTAACTGAAAAGATCGGATTCATTTCAAGACTGCTTAAGACAGAACAGAAAAATGAAATGAAAAAAAGACGCTGACTGGTTCGTGGAATTATAAGGCGTTTTCATTCAAGAGAATTCGATATCTGATTACAATCAAACACGCTGGATAACTTCATTGAATCGCCCTTGTTAGGGGCCCATAAAAAGCAAAAAGTCCCGCACGCGGCGGGACTTCCTTGAATAAAATAGTTAACTATATAACTACTTACACTTGCTGGCGGTGCTGCGAGTCAC
>CAIPBJ010000039.1 GCA_903863255.1 uncultured Methylophilaceae bacterium | reverse complement strand
GCGGCGGGGACAACTGAAGCGCCCGGGCGCAATGTGTCGGCCAAGTCCGGCCTCAACAAAGCCATTCTCGACCAGGGCTGGTTCGAGTTTCGCCGTCAGCTGGAATACAAGCTGGCTTGGAACGGCGGACAGTTGATTGCGGTTCCACCGCAATACACCAGCCAGTCATGCCCGTGTTGCGGGCATGTGTCGAGAGACAATCGACAGACACAAGCGAAGTTCGAGTGCGTCGATTGTGGCTTTGCCGAGCATGCCGACCTGGTCGGCGCCATCAACATCAAAGCGGCCGGACTGGCCGTGTTAGCCTGTGGAGAGGCCGCGCAATCAGGCGCCTCGGTGAAGCAGGAACCCGCTGAGGAGACTACGCATGTCATCGCGTAGCTCGGTAGGAATCCCCGGCATTCATGCCGGGGAGGATGTCAAGCTTGTCTTATATCGCGTCTTTGCCGTTCTAATTCCAAGAATTCAAATTTTCTTAATAGTTCAATATTTCTGAAACATTTGATGCGTAGATTGCAGGTAACCACTTAAACCTCCCCTTAAGTGGTTCGCGGTATACGCCGAAGCCGGTTTTCTCCTCAAGTGGCTTCGGCTTTTTTTTAGTCAACCTCAATGGGTATTTTTTAAATTAGCTACCGGACAACCTTTATCACAAGGTAAAAAAGCATCACACCGACATATGTTCCAGCGAGAACATCTGCAAGAAAATGGTAATCGGTAACGATAAGAGCGATCGCCAGAAAAAGCCAGGCAACTGGATAAATAAAGCGGTATTTCGGATAAGCGTACCAGCAATGCAGGAACACTGGAGTGAAGACCAGCATATGCCCAGAAGGAAAGCCATCATAAAAATCCACGCCATTAAACCAGTGAAAGCCATGCAACTTTGGATTGTCTAACCATACTCGCGTTTCAGTTCTTCCAAACAGAAATTTCATTACTGACTTCAATAAATAAGCTAGTGGTAAAACAGTACCCAGTATTTTAAAAAAATAGGATTGAATACGATTAAAGCCAATCAATTCAAAATAGAAATAAAGTATCCAGCTTAAGCTGCTTGTCACTGTCACGAATATCAGCAGGAGATCAGGGAAGTTGGATGTTCTAATCAACGTTGCATGCACTTCGGTAAACTTCGAAATCCATTCAGCCAAAGGCAGGTCAATCTGATTGATGCAAAATACAATTAGCATCAATACGAGGCTGTGTATGACAATACGTTTTAGTTTCATTTTAAAAACAACACTTTCTAATCTGGTAAATACCAATCAATAAATTCAGAAATGGTTAGTAAATCATTAAATGGAGTCGATCCATTATATAAATTATCCGTTAACTATCATCTTGGTTTTGACTTAAAACGAATGCGAGCGTATAAATATTCTGTTGCTATTACCCTGAAATTTCAGAATGAGAAAACTTTATTATATAGATTACCCGCAAGAACACTTGGAAGGTCAGATGCATTCCTATTGTTGCGTTCACTGTAAAGTACCAACGACAACGATCAACGGCAAACTAGAAGGCCATCTGCCATCTTGCGAATACAGAATAAGATTGGAACGGGAAGGTTATGACTGCAAGGGATTGTCGGAACACCCGGCCTCTTCTGTTTCAGATGAATTTGACTGAGGTTAGGCTTATGTATTTGTTGCTTATTTCATTTTAAATATATCAAATTGGATATATTTAAAATATTTAATAATTTTACTAAAGTTTTAATCATATATGTCGTAAATGATGAATATTTTTTCATCTTAGGACTTATATGACATATATATTAGGCTTACTGGGCACAAAAGATAAAAACACGTCTGAACCGACGATAAGCGATTTGGAAGTATCGAATGATTTGAATTTCTTATCCGACAATGGCATGCCAATAATTAACAAATCAAACAATTTTGGGGTGGCTATACGTGAATTGAGCCCCGAAGAGTTTATTTCCTATTGGAAACGCAGTACAAATGAGAATAATGCGATGTGCTGATTATCTCATTTAGTTTGGAGAAAACCTTTAGTTACCCAGCCAAAACGGTCAATTTAATAGGTTGTGCATTGTGTTGTTGTCCCCACTGGAACACAATAGGTCTGCCTGATCCTGCTGGCATTGTAATTGGCAGTTGCAGCGGCTGATTCGGCAGATGCCCTGTCTTGTAACTGAACATAGAGACTTTGCCACTCGGTCCTTGCATCAAGTTCGGTGATTTCCTTATTCTTAAGTTTCTCAACAAGCTGATCCCCTTTTAAAAAGTAAAGCTTCACCCTGGGATCGTCCAGTCCTGAATTGTTATCGGTTAAATAGGATTCTTTCGTGCACTTAACCATTTGCTCAAAACCTGGATATTGCGATTCGCACAACTGTTGCTTCTTCACGATAGAAGTCGTACAGGATGAAATTAAAATCCCCATCAGTCCTATCAACAAGATTAATCGCATGCTTATTAGCTTTTGGAGGTTATTCTTCATTAGAAAAAAGCCTGTTAGCCAACCCAAGAGTAATCGTTCTAGTTATTGCCATTCTGATCCCAATAACGCTCCAGCGCCAGCATCGCGTCTGGTCTATGAACGAAATCCGCCTTATTCGCAACGAACTTCAAGAATTTAACAATCATCTCACGCTGAGCACGATTTAGCAGATCAAATTTCTCAACTTCATGGTTAAACAGCACTTCATCAAGAGCAGATGGATAGACTGCATAGATCGTAAATCCAATCACATCTGCATCACCTTTCCAATGATTCTTAACTGAATACCTCATATAAGCAGGAAGATAATAAAGCAACTCCTCGGCTTGCATATGGGTAAGTAAGAAATCACATTCTTCTATTTCAGAATCTGAAATATCCTGCCATCTTAGATCCGACCTTCCCTTCCCGGCAATTTCCCACTCAGAGTCTGTAATGACATGCGAAACATCATTCTTTATAACCAAGTTAAATTGTCTTAAGGACATATCAGGCCGTGGGATTCCATCAAAAACACTTTCAATTTCTTTTATTAATTCTTCTGCAGACATGTTTAAACTTGCACTTAAATTATTTTATTAGTCATGACTAGTTAGCCATTGGTATATTTCGGTCGTCACCATCATAATTAATGACAACTACAAACGCAATCAATCAAGGAAATCAGTTAAACGCAAGCCCGTTTGCATGAGACCTTAGGAGTCACTTAGAATCTTACATTCCCAATCTAAGATTCATATTGAACAATTTCAATTCTCAAAATGATTTATCTAAAAATTTTTTCCCCTAGGTCTATAAGATCTATAAAAGAAAATGAATAATTAAATCTCAGTGAAATAATCGATATTCATAATTCTTCCATCATTGAAGTGAAGAAATCCCGATTTAGTTTAATTAAATTGGCAACGGTTCTGTGACTGGAACGCGTTGAACATTAAATCGATGACAACTCGACAATTCATAACATCGAGACTATGTCGCTCCTTTTTTCTTACATCTTCATCAAGTAGAAAAGTTTTTAAATGCCTTCATATCAGTAATAGAGTGTTCTCAAGCATATGAAGAATAATCGTTAATGCACAAAGGTCGAACATTATGAGTTTTTCAGCAAATCAATGGGATGAGCTTTATAATCGCTATGAAGCTGCGGAACATGCAGCCATGGAATCCAAGCTATTAGAGAAAAATGGCTTAATCATGTCATCGTCTCAGAAAAATTTAATGACTCGTTACGAAAGCGCCATGCTCGAGCGTCAAAAAATTTCTGATGAAATGATTAAAGCACTTAAAACCATCTTTTAATTTTTTGGGTATCCGTATTCCGTGATTGAAATGGGCTAAATATGCCCGCCTTCAATCATCTCCACCAGTGTTGATATATCCACCCCGTAGTTGATTTCAGTTTCTTGCGGTTCAGGTTGAAAGCTCGTCATCATGGCGTAGCCTACGAAGCGAGAATCATCTTGTCTCCGACGTTCAAACTTGGGTCGAATAATCTGCTTCTTGAATGCGCCTTCCGCGAACAGGACCTTCGCTCTGAGCGCTTCAAAACTGTATCCCCTGCCCAGCCTATTCATGACACGGATTAAGTTGTTCAGCGACTCTGTATAAGCATTAGTCACTGGATGATCAAAGTAGTTCAGGATGTATGGCTGCCAGTTGCGCCAGGCGCGGATCAGATCGGCAAAGGCGTCGCGGACTTCATGGGTGATGGACTTTTCCCAAGATTCGTATCTGGCCAGCGCTTCATGCCTGGATCGCGCATCATAGATCTTGAAGAAGTCTTCCTTAAGCTTGTAGGCAACGCCCAGCTCGGGATAGTTATTGAGCCATCCAGAGAGCTTCAGAACCTCGCTGTCACTCAACTCTGATTCGCGCTTCAGCAGGACGAAACGATCATGCATCAGGCCGCGACGTTGCTTAGGTGCCAGTGACTCACGGAAGCTCTTCCTGATACGCTCCATGGCCTCATTGGCCATCTTCACCACATGGAATTTGTCGATGACAATGCGGGCCTGTGGCAGAACTAGTTCGACCGCATCCCTGTATGGAGCCCACATATCCATCGCAACGTAGTGGATTCGGTCACGGCCTTCGAGTTGCGACAGGTAGCGAATAACCGTTTCCTTGTTGCGGTTCGGCAGCAACTCGACGATGGTGTTGTTATCGATGTTGGAGATGACGCCGCGCGGCTTAATCAGGTGAATCTCGTCGATACCCATCCATCGTGGTGTCTCGAACCGAACGGTATTCTCCAGCTCATTCACGTAATCACTGAATACCGAGCGGACCGTACCTTCGGTGACGCCTACTTCTTCAGCGATGGATGCGAAGGTACGCTTGATAGCCTGTTTACCGACCCATTCAACCAGGCGGCTGGTCATAAGCCGCTTCTCATCGACGGCAGGGAGCTTTTCGTAGAAGGTTTTTGTGCAGGATCGGCACTTGAAGCGTTTGGTATCGACATACAGACCCACGCGCTTGCCATGCATGGGCAGATCCTTGACCATCTGCTCTCGCCGGCCGAAGCCGACCAGGTTGGCGGAATCGCAGTGCGGGCACGACAGCAGGTTGCCTGTCGTTACGGCATCAACGTGGTAGTCGTGATCGTTTTCCTGTAGTGCTGTGACGGTGTAGGACGGGAGGTTCAGGATGTTGGCTGGCATATCAAGGGAATTTTAGCCTTCTATTCCCGCATATGCATGGTATAGCTTTGCATATTTGACATGCATTAGGATCAGGAAGATCAGCAATAGTCACATTTCCATCAATATCAACGGACATAACCTTATTCACAAGATCATCCATGGACTCGAAGACCTCAAGGGCTCGGTCAAATAGCTCAACTTGAAGCTCTTTTCCGATGCCGCCTGGAACAATGATTATGAGACCTGGATGCAGATCAAGATTGGCATAACGTCTCTTGAACTCTTCTCCATTATTCGTTACAAGCACGAAATTTTCTTTAAGCAAAAATGGCATTAAGTCCCAATCTTGCTCACCGAGACGCCCCATGAAAGCCACATGAGTGGCGTGATGTCCACGGCTGTGTGCCTTTGCAACCAACGCCAAGCTTAGGCATTCATCAATAAAAAGCGGATCACTCAATGAGGCCTACCCATCTTATCCCATTCAATGCATGCCTCTACGCCATCGAGGGGCAATGTTGGGTAAGACTCAAATATCTCGAATTTTGATTTCCCGGCAATTACTTCTGCCATTACATTCTCTGCTGTGATACGTGTGCCTTCAATAACCGGGGTCCCACCAAGTATCCCCTTATTGGAGATGACTCGCGATTTAAGATTGCCTTGCTGTTTCATTTTTGAATCTCCTAATAAACGCCATCTTTCAAAATGATACCATCAATAGATGCGCCATTGGATTCCACCATATCAAGCTCTTTGTGAGCATGTTGGAACCTTGAATATACTTGTTCCTCTATTCCATACAGATCATTTTTTGCCGACTGAGGAATTGGAAGGGAGGATATGAATGTATCGCGAATCATTGCTGGCGCCACCGTTAATCAATCATGTAATACGGAATTATTATACAGCAACGGAGTAAGTTTGTCAATCACGTAATACGCTTTATGCATGATTTGTCAATATCGCAAATCAATCATGAAATACGGATCCCCAATTTTTTAAAAGAAAAAGACTAACTGCCCCAAAAAATTGGGCATTAGAGCCTTCCCATGGCCAAATAGGACATGTGACGCTGATACGATTGTTGAATTTTTTCCCAGTGGCTATGCAAACCGAACTTTAATTAATTATCACTTTTCTCTTTGATTTAACCCGCTTCCCAACCTAGAGAAATTCAACCATCCATTCTGTAAGATCACTATTATTGCACTTCTAAATTATCGTGCCCCGCTTTACTGATGATTTAGAATGAACTACCCCACTTTTTACCCAAATCATCTAAACCCGCCCTCTGCAAATCCTCAGGACTCATCAGAATACGAAACTTACATTCCGCCTCAAAATTCAGGTAAAAAGGCTCCGCAAAGCTTGGCACATCGGATGAAGCCCTTACATCAATCACGAAAATCCCTCCACGCTTTCCATCGTGCTCTGTAAAATATGCGGTCTCGGGTTTAATCGTTTCTAATATCCCCCCAATGATTTTGCCTATTTTTCCGCTCCTCACTAGAGAGTTGAAAGGTTCTGTAGGGAATTCGACCGTAAGTAACATTTTCATTTGATGCTTTCCTTTTTTTAGCGTTTAAATCTGGAAGTAGTATTTTCGTTTAATTATCTTGCCGTTAATTAATTGCAACGGCAAGATAATCCTTGAATTCGATCGCTTTCAAAAATAAAGCTGGGGATGGATTCTCAAATCATCTTGGCAATAATTTCATTCATGTCTTCTTTGGAAAAAGCGGTCAATGTCTGCATCCGAACATTGCCTAAACTGCCTATGCTGAGTGCCCATGCAGAAAATGACTTATCATCAGGCGCATCAGCTATCAAAACCATATCGTAGTTCCCGACAGTCCAAAAAAACTCCTTTGCATTCACCCCATACTTATTTGCAAATTCTTTTACTGCATCCACTCGCTTAGTCGTTTCCTTGATATTGCGAATCCCCTGATCCGTGAAGTTTATGAGGGATATGTATGTCGCCATGGTAGTTCTCCTTGATGGTAATTTAGGTAGATTGAACGATAGAACTATATGCGGCGACCTTTTTTACGCATATTTGAGAAAAATCAGTATGAACAGATACTTAGTATTAGTAAAGGAATTATCGGTTTTTTAATTTCAATATAAAAATACAATACTAAGGTCGCTTATGCCATAAAATATTAGTTGGAATCGACGTTAAGGTAAGTTAATGCAATGAGTATTTTTGAATACCTAAGGCTATTTTAATTAGACAGATTTCGTCTCTAACCTGATATTCCTGTAAGGTACTTGCAAAGATTTCGCACGCTGAAACTGAACAACCATGAAAAAAAATGGTCGAATATAACTGCCTATTGGTGCGATTAGTTAACTCAATATTAAGGAAAAAAATGGCAACGGCAAAATGGAATGGTGAAGTGGTGGCTGAATCTGAAGTCTTTGAGACGGTCGAGGGCAACATCTATTTTCCAAGAAACAGTATTCATATGGAATTCTTCAAAGATAGCACTCATTCTTCCGTTTGTCCCTGGAAAGGCACTGCAAGTTATTTTAGCTTATCGGTGCATGGAAAAACCAATGAAAATGCAGCGTGGTTTTACGAAAACCCTAAGAAAGAAGCTGAAAAGATAAAAGGGTACGTAGCATTCTGGAAAGGCGTTGAAGTTAACGAATAAGTAATGGAATCGGCTTGTGTGATTCACACTTCAGAAACTTTGATTAAAAAGTTGGAATGCAACCTATATGTAATTATTTTCAATAGATGACTTGCAAAGCAAGGTAAGTTGAAAACCGATTGGTATCATTTACGTTACTTAGTCCTTTTCCAGCAGAAAATAAAACATGGTAATTCTCGGTGATATTATAAACACCTCCAAGATTAAAGCCTGATTGCCCGTGTTCGCCGAAACTGCCAGCAGACTCCTGATAGGCTTCCCCACCAAATTGCAACTGGTTGCTGAATCGATACATTGCAGCAATTCCCGAGAACCATGAGTTTTTACTATCAACGTACTGATTCATCCGATAACCCAATCCTCCATAAATTGTCCACGCATCAGAATTACACTGAACCCAAAGAGGCAGGAATGTCTGGACTTTTCCACGACCATCACCGAGACGGTTAACCCCCGTAGGCAATTGTATAATTGGGTAAATGCCAACCATCCAATTTCTAGTCCTATATTGCTGATTAATGAATCTATATTTAAAGCCAATTTCAGTATTGTCTATACCAAAACTCTTATCTTTATCACTTGCTACATAAGCGTATTTCGGCTGAACATGAAGCTGAAAATCTGAACCAAGACCATAATTAATATCAACACTAGGCATAGCAATAGACGAGCCACCTTCACGCCATGTTTTATTGAAGGCATAGTTAACCTCCCAATGATTAATCTCAACCGGCTCGGGGTCGTCTGTAATGAATGGCGGACCTGCGAAAGCATGGCCACTTATCAACCACCCTAACAGCCATATTAGACTGATTTTAAATGGGTTTTTATTCATTAGCCATGCGCCCCAAGTGCATATCGAAATATAAAATGACACGATCACTGATAGTTTTTATGCACGTATAAGCTATCTCGCATACCAAGCTTCGCAAGCAGCAAAACCTTAGCTACTATATTGAAGTTTGATACCGAATGACTGTCGCTAAAGTTGTTGCCCTGCAACCAGAATAACAAAGCTGTCAGGAACAGTCGATGGCCTTGGCTTTGGCTGATCAGCAGTCGGGGGCGGTGTCTCACCAAAGGTCGCTGTTACGAGATAAGCACGATGGAGTGTCTCATCATAGACCATGGTTCGCGCGCCTTTTTGCGTAGTAAGATTTTGGAGAACATTAAAATGATCCGGGTCACTCTCTTTTACAACGGTAAGTGTGCCATCCCCATTTGAACTTAGTGCAATACCTAGCTCTGAATCAAATGCTGCTGAGTCTGGCCCCCCGCCAATCGGAACCTCAGAAACCACATGCCCGGTCTCCGAGTCAAGGATTTCCATCTTGTTATTAGCGCAAACAGAGAAAAGACGATGATGTTTAATGTCGATTGCTAGTCCAGTTGGTTCTGTACCGCTGGCAAAAGGATAGATCTTGACTACCTTATTAGTATTCACGTCGATCACTGCAATTTCATTTTTATCCTCAATATTCACAAATACATTGTCACCATTGTCACTAACTGCAAGCTCGGGTTTACCTGGTAAATCAATCGTGGCAACCTCCTTTCGAGCAATTGCATCAATAACTGAGACGCTGTGAGAAAGCCCATTAAACGATAGGATATGCTTTGTCTTCGGCTCATAGGTTATTGCATCAGGATTAACCCCATTCACCTTAATGGTTTCCAGTATGTTGAGCTTGTTCAAATCAAAAACGGTAACCGAGTTGCTCTTTCCATTACTGGTAAATCCAAGATTAAGATCTTCCGCAATAGCAATGCCATGCACTCCATCGGTATCTGGAATGTCACCCACTACTTTTCCAGTTTCTGAATCCACAACCTGAACATGGCTCGATCGACTGATGAAAATGTGATGGTGAGAAGCATCGAAGGAAAGAAGATCCCATCTACCCTGGCCCCCTGCATTGAATTTGTTAACAATAGTGAAACGGCCATCCGAGTTAGCAGCTGGAAATGCATACTGATCAAGAATCAGAGAAAGTACTAAAAATAAACCTAAAGCAGATTGTTTAATCATGAATACACATAAAAAATTAAATTATTTGGTACAGCATTATTGGATCCATTCTAATCTAAGTTATTTGATATTGAGAAGTTAGATTT
>CAIPBJ010000038.1 GCA_903863255.1 uncultured Methylophilaceae bacterium | reverse complement strand
CTTAAGCTAAGCGACTTGGGGCTAAAACGTTTTACTGGCTATCCTGAGGAAAAACTAAATACGATTTGTAAGTGAACTGTTGGAGAGGAATGCCACGCCGGTGGGGCGATTTCAAATGGGGGGTAAAAAGATGGGGAGTAGTCAGTCAAGCCTCAATGCGCGGGCATTGGCCATAAGGTGCCGGCCGCAGATTCTTATCTGTGATGATCATCCAGCGTTCTTGATCTTAATTTTAGTGGTCAAGAATACAGTGGTGTTTCCGTTGAAGGGATGTTACTCGGAAATAAAGTGAAAAACCTCATCGGAAGCTTATTAATATTTGCAATGTTAGGCTGCACATCCATTAGAATGCGATATGAGGCAGATGTTGAGAACGGAGACAATGGTGAGGCGGGCCACTATACTTACGAAAAAAGCTATTCAACGACTGGATCAGCAGTTTCCTGTTGGATTTCAGCTGTATTTTACGGTGGTTGGTGTTGGACCTATCTTGCGAAACCCTGGGGCAATGAAACTGGCGCACTAATATCTGATGCGCAAACTGAGCTTCATAGCAGATATAAATTTGGTCAGATCATTCTTAAATCCGAAAGTACTATGAAGGTCAACTGGGAATCAGGTTCAACCACCAGTAATTTTATACCTTATCAAAAATTTAAAGAAAAACCGTCGAACTCAACTCTTAGGTAGTTACGGTTTCAAAATAAGAATTGGATACTCTACAGGCTGGAATGCGGTGGAAACTTTATTTGCAGGGGGTTAACTCCTTTGTCAACTTGCCATTCTTGCTTAACTTTGCCTCTCACTGGCCACAAAATGGCCACACTTTTAGAACCAACATTTTACAAGTGATTCCAATAGTGGTATCACTTGTAGATGGGTCGAATTAAGCGCGGTGGCTATATTTTCGTATTTTGGATAGGGGATCATCCCCCAAGGCATGTGCATGTTTTTAGGGATGGGCGACTCATTGCTAAGGTGGAATTGGCCACAGAATTGACCGTAATGGATGGAAAGTTGAGTAGTAAAGTCCGAAAGATCTTAAAGGAATTGATAGTAGAGGGTAAATTGAAATGAAACATAAGAAATTTAAAGCAGTAAAGTTTGATAATAAAAAAAGGCTCTTTCACCTTACGTACAGTTCTGGGCTAGAAGTGGCCTGCCCTTATTTTTCATTAGGAATTAAGGGCAAGGTGATTGAGGCCGCGCCGGATGCCGAGGTGGGTGGTCATGCCTTTTTCTTTGTGACTCAAGATGGGAATGTGGAGTATGTGCCTTATGACCAGCCTTTGCACATTGCTCAAAACCCTGAATATGTGCGCGAACAGGCGTTGTTTGAAATGACCAAAAAAATTAACGAGTGCATCAAGAAAGAAAAGGTCTCTAAACGTGAATTGGCGAGGCGTTTAAATACGTCCATGTCACAGCTTATGCGCTTGTTGGATAACACCAACTACAAGAAGGAACTTTCACGGCTGATTGAGATTGCTTCGATGCTCAATTACGAGTTTAAGTGGGAATTTAAAAAAGTAGCGTAGTAGATTTATGAAAAAAATGAGTGAAAACAGTAGTTTCAATAATGATACTTGGAGTTTGCAAAGTGTTCGGTATACCGTACACTCGGAGTGAGTCATGAAATACCAAATCCTAAAATCTGCTGACTTTATGGCTTGGTATAAGAAGCAGATTCGCAAGGCGAAGGCAATCATTGATGCAATGACTTGATCGGATTGAGATCGATGGGCATTTCGGTTTTACGAATTAGTTTGATGGGCTTCAGGAATGAGTGGCTATACTTTCATTCACAATAAAACTGTCGTGGTT
>CAIPBJ010000037.1 GCA_903863255.1 uncultured Methylophilaceae bacterium | reverse complement strand
GGATATGCCGATTTTTATGACTTCAACTTCAAGGAGCTGCATCTGATCGAGGCATTGAGAACCTTAAGGTTGGTCCATTATTCCGGATGGATAGCCAGCAGATGGGATGATCCTGCGTTCAAGCAATCGTTCACTTGGTTCAACACACAGCAATACTGGCAGGACAGAATCCTTGAAATGAGAGAGCAGGTTTCTCTAATGAATGAACCGCCATTGTCGCTCAAGTTTTTTACAGACGGAAATCGCTGACGGGTTAATGGTTGCGGATCTTTTGTAAAATGATTGCGGATATCTCTTCAATGGATCGCTTTGTGGAGTCGATACAACTGATGTTTTCTCGCTTCATTAACTCTTCTGCCATTCTGACTTCATTTCTGCAATTTTGAAGTGAAGCATAAAAACTATCCGGTCTTCTTTCGCTTCTTACGTTATGCAAACGCTCTGGGTTGATGGTTAGGCCGTAAATTTTTTCTGGATATTTTTTGAGCGCTTCAGGAAGCGTGTTACGTTCAAGATCTTCAGGGATCAGGGGGTAGTTAGCCGCCTTGACACCGAACTGCATCGCAAGGTAAAGACTGGTTGGCGTTTTGCCACAACGTGAAATCCCGACCAAAATCACTTGAGCTTCATTGAGTCCATAATCGGTCATTCCATCATCGTGATTAAGAGTGAAATTGATCGCATCGATACGTTCATGGTAACTGTTTCCAAGTACGCTGTGGGCGATACCGGAAGTTTGGGAAGGCTTTTCATCGAGCTCTATCGACAAGGGGTCGACAAATGAGCTGAATACATCAAGATAAAGTGCATTCCCTTTTTTGAGCATGGCTTCGAGATCTTGTTTTGCAATAGTCATGACGACAATTGGTCTTACACCATCTTGTTTCTCTGCCTGCGCGATTTTATCGAGGGCTGTCGTCACTTTTGCGTGGGTGTTAGTGAAAGGCAGCCTGATTTGGTTGAACGTCACGGTAGGGAAGTGGGCCAGCAACTGGCCCAACGACTCCGCCGTGATACCTGTACCATCGGAAACAAAGAAAACGGTACGTTGTTTCATATTTGCTTTCTGAAATCGTTATTTAACAAGTCGTTTCCATGTGTTGACAACGGTATCAGGATTCAATGAGACCGATTGGATGCCCTCTGAAAGAAGCCACTCAGCAAAGTCTGGGTGATCCGAAGGTCCCTGGCCGCAAATGCCCACGTATTTATGTAAGCGATTGGCGGTCGAGATAGCCATCTTCAGCAGGACTTTAACTGCAGGGTTACGCTCATCGAACCCATCAGCAAGAAGGCCTGAGTCCCTGTCCATGCCAAGGGTGAGTTGAGTCAGGTCATTTGATCCAATTGAGAAACCATCAAAATACTGCAAAAACTCTTCAGCCAGTAATGCGTTAGAGGGGATTTCACACATCATGATAAGTCGAAGCCCATTCTCGCCACGTTTGAGACCAAAGCTGGCAAGGATTTCAATGACGCTTTTAGCTTCATCCAAAGTACGAACGAATGGAATCATCAATTCGACATTGGTTAGACCAAGTTCATCGCGTACCTTACGCATTGCCAGACATTCCAGTTCAAAACAATCTCTAAAGTCTTCAGCAATGTATCTGGCTGCGCCACGGAAACCTAGCATCGGATTCTCTTCATCGGGTTCGAAAATCTCGCCACCGATAAGTTTCTTGTATTCATTCGACTTGAAATCGGACATCCGGGCGATGACCGGTTTCGGCCAGAAAGCTGAACCTATGGTTGCGACGCCTTCAGCAAGCTTGTCGATGTAAAACTGCTTGGGGTTGAGGTATCCTTTTGTACGGTCCTTTATGATGTTCCGCATTTCTTCCGGAACGCCATCAATATTCAGGATCGCCTTCGGATGGATACCTATCATGTTGTTGATCACAAACTCCAATCGAGCCAGTCCTACGCCATCGTTAGGGATTTGAGAAAAACTGAAAGCCATGTCGGGATTGCCAACGTTCATCATGATCTTTAATGGGGCAGGCTTAAGTGACGCCTCTGCTTCCCGTGTCACTTTGAAGTCTACAGCGCCATCATAGACAAATCCCGTTTCACCTTCAGCACATGAAACCGTGACGATTTGCCCATCCTTAAGCAGGTCGGTTGCGTTGACGCTACCTACAATCGCGGGAATGCCCAGTTCGCGAGCAATAATTGCGGCATGACAGGTACGGCCGCCGCGGTTAGTGACAAGTGCCGAGGCTTTTTTCATAACAGGTTCCCAGTTAGGGTCGGTCATGTCTGCCACCAGGACATCCCCTGCTTGAACCGTATTCATTTCAGAAGCATGCCTCACGACCCGCACAGGACCTGAGCCCACTTTCTGTGTTACCGCGCGACCTGTAATGATCGCTGTCTTGCCTGAGGTGTTTATCTGGAATTTTTCAACGATGTTGCCAGTTTGAGATTTGACAGTTTCAGGTCTTGCTTGAAGAATGTAAAGTTTGCCATCCACACCATCTTTACCCCATTCAATGTCCATGGGGCGGCCATAGTGATCTTCTATAATCATTGCGAAACGGGCTAGTTCGAGAATGCCTTCGTCATCGAGAGAGAAACGAGAGCTGTCTTCAGGGTTGTTGTTTACGGTATGGGTGCTTTTGCCCGCGACATTGCTGTCACTGAATACCATTTTTATTAATTTAGAGCCGAGACTTCGTCTGACGATTGCTGGGAAACCCTTAGCAAGCATGGGTTTGTGAACGTAAAATTCGTCTGGATTGACGGCTCCCTGAACCACCGTTTCACCAAGTCCGTAAGCCGAGGTAATGAAGACAACGTCATTGAAGCCTGATTCGGTGTCCATGGTAAACATCACACCGGAACTTCCGAGATTGCTTCTTACCATTCTTTGAACGCCAGCAGATAAAGCTACATCGGCATGAACAAAATTCTTGTGGACACGATATGAAATGGCGCGGTCATTATAAAGCGATGCGAAGACTTCCTTGATAGCATGAAGAATATTTTCTAACCCGCGGATATTTAGAAAACTTTCCTGCTGGCCTGCGAACGACGCGTCCGGAAGGTCTTCAGCTGTCGCAGAGGAGCGAACCGCAAAAGTCATGTCATCACCTGAGTTTGCAATCAGGGTTTTATAATGTTCTGCTATCGCATCTTCCAGAGCTTTTGGGAACGGAGCGGCAAGGATCCACTCGCGAATCATATTGCCGCACTTGGCCAATGCCGTCACGTCATCGACATCCAAATTATCCAATGCGTGGTTTATTTTGTCGGCAAGTCCGCTTTGAGATAAAAACTCACGATAAGCGTGAGCTGTGGTTGCAAAACCGCCTGGAACCCGAACCCCTTTTGCGGTCAGTTGGCTTATCATTTCTCCAAGCGAAGCATTTTTACCCCCAACTGCGGGCACATCATCAATGCGTAATTTTTCAAAAGAAATGACATAGTCCGACATGTAGATTCTCCATCAGTTTACGCAATACTTTAACATCCTTGCGTAATTTATTTATTATAAAGTGAATTTTCAAAATACAAGCAGTTTGTTATTTCCCTGCAGTACAGAAAATTTTGCAAAAGATTACATTTTGCCTAATCTAAACCTTTGTGTCACGTAGTCCATTAGAACTAGCGACGAAATTAGTTATAGTTGACTTTCTTTGTCATACCAATAACCGGAATAGTATTCTAGGCTAAAACAACTGAAAGGATTAGAATTAATCTGCATAACTTCGATTAATTGAACGAACATTTGAGGTAAATCAAAAAATGAGTCAGATAAAGATTGAGCATAACCCTGACAAGGGTCGTTTAGATGAACTTGGCGTATTCAGGTGGCCAACCTGGTCCAAGGAAGTGTCAGTGTTTCCATGGACGTTCGGTGAGCAGGAAATCGCCTTTATCCTTGAAGGAGAGGTTACCGTGACGCCAAAGGGGGAAGGGGATCCCGTTACCTTCTCTAAAGGTGATCTGGTGACATTCCCAGCAGGAATGTCATGCACCTGGGACGTTAAAAAACCTTTGCGAAAACATTATCAGTTGGGCTGATTGCCCTTGCTAGGAAAGGCGAAGCACGCTTAGCGTCTTTTCTCTGATTTTATGCAACAGTGCGGGGTCGTCGATGAGAGATTCACCGTAGGAAGGGATCATTCGTTTCAATTGCTTTTTCCAGTTTATATTTTCTTCCTTGCCCAGATAGCATTTCTCAAGAACCTCGACCATCGCTTTTACAGAAGTGGAAGCCCCAGGTGACGCGCCAAGAAGGGCAGCCAGGCTGCCATCCTTGGAAGTCACAATTTCGGTCCCGAATTCCAACCTTCCGCCTCTCTCATCGCATTTCTTTATGATCTGAACACGTTTGCCTGCTGAGGAGAGCGACCAATCCTTTTCATTTGCTTCAGGATAAAAATTCTTCAAGGCAGCCACTCTGGACTGGTGCGTTTGAAAGACTTCTCGAATGAGGTACCGTGTCAAATCCATATTGTGTTTTCCAGCGGAAAGAATGGACTTGAAGTTGCCTGGTTTGATTGAGCTAAAGAGGTCTCGATAGGATCCCTGTTTTAAGAACTTGGTAGTAAAACCGGCATATGGACCAAATAATAATGCCGGCTTCCCATCGATTATGCGGGTATCAAGGTGTGGAACGGACATTGGAGGCGCGCCCAAAGGAGCCTTTCCGTAGACTTTCGAACTATGCATATTGATGAGCATAGGATTGTTGCATACTAGCCATTGTCCACTGACTGGGAATCCGCCGTACCCTTTTGACTCAGGAATCCCTGATTTTTGTAAAAGACGAAGCGTTGCCCCTCCTGCACCCAGGAAAACAAATCTGGTTCTGACTTCTCGGTTTTTATTGGTTGTGTTGTTCCTAATCCCGATATGCCAATGCCCATGTTGCTTTTTTAACTTATTCACAGAAGAGCTAAGAGCCAATTCAAAGTTGGCTTCACTAACCAAATGCTGGACCATGCTTCTGGATAGGGCGCCAAAATCTATATCGCTACCGTACTTTACGCTAGTAGCAGCAAGTTTCTGGTTTTTGTCCCGTCCAGACATGACGAGCGGCATCCAATCCTGCAGTTGCTGAAAGTCACTGGAAAATTCCATATCCTTGAAAAGGGGGTGTTTTACAAGCGTGTGATAACGAAGACGTAAATAGTTAACATCCTCGTCGCCCCACACAAAACTCTTATGCGCGGTTGGATTGATGAAGGTGCCCGGTGAAGGCAGTATGTTTTCTTCAACAAGATAAGACCAAAACTGCAATGAATGCTCGAAGTCAGAATTGACTTTGAGCGCACGACTGACATCAATGGACCCATCTTTGTTTTCAGGCGTGTAATTTAATTCACAATAACCCGCATGTCCTGTCCCTGCATTATTCCAACCGTCGCTGCTTTCAAGTGCGACGGTTCGTTGCCTCTCAACCATCAAGATTCTCAAGCCAGGGTCGAGTTGGGAAAGGAGGGTTGCCAAAGTGGAACTCATTATTCCACCGCCGACTAGAACTACATCATAGGAGTCGTTGGACATGATTTGGTTTACAAACGTTGATTAATATCGATGGCATTGATTATAGTTTTCTGCAATGCCAGTGATTATCGCATTTAACCCATGGTTCGTAAAATCCTACTTGGAATGCGGGGCGTTTAGAGGATGCTTATTGCAAGGATGAGAACGGAAAGCATCATGACGGTTGTTGCGATCCAGCCAAGTAATTTCATCTTTCTGCTAATCACGAATTTGCCCATGAGTTCTTTTTTTGTAGCCATATGCATCAATGCAGCCATTAATGGAACGGCGACGATTCCGTTTGTGACTGCACTCCAGAGTAAGGCCTTGATAGGATCGACACCGCTAAAATCCAGGATGACACCCAATAGGGTTGAGATGGCGATGATGGCGTAGAAGTCTTTCGCGGCGTTCAATTTCAAGTTGAGACTGGCCGGTTTGTGTAACAATTCAGCTACTGCGTACGCAGCAGAGCCAGCCAGGACCGGCACCGCTAATAGCCCAGTGCCAATGATTCCGGCTGCAAAAAGCAGAAAAGCAAAATCTCCTGCGATGGGACGCAATGCCTCGGCGGCCTGTGCAGAAGTCTGAATATCATGCAAACCGTGAGTGTAAAGGGTTGCTGCTGTTGTCAATATGATAAAAAAAGCAATAAGATTTGAGAATCCCATTCCAATGATCGTATCCCATTTGATGCGGTTCAAATGCTTGATCGCGTAAGCATGGGTCTCATTCTTTTTTGATTTTGCCTCATCAGCACGTTTGTCTTCGACTTCCTGTCCTGCCTGCCAGAAAAACAAATAGGGACTTATCGTTGTGCCGAATATCCCAACAATGAGGACAATATAGCCAGAGTGAAACGTGATGTTGGGTAAAAGCGTATCGACAATCACGGTGTTCCAATGAACATTGGAGGCAAAGACAGTCCCGACATAAGCGAACAATGACAAGGTCAGCCACTTTAGGACTCGAACATAACGCTCATAGGCGATGAAGATCTGAAGTAACAGGCATCCCATTCCGAATGCCACTGCATAGAGGTGCCTTGGCCCCCCGGCCACTAGTTTCAATGCGTCGGCCATCGCGGCAAGATCCGCTGATATATTGATTGTATTGGCAACGAGCAAAAGAAGGACGAGGGGGTAGGTTAGTATCCTTGGATACACCTTGAGCATATTCGCCGCGAGGCCACGTCCAGTCACGTAGCCTATCCGAGCACTCACAAGCTGAATGCCAACCATGAGAGGGTAAGTGAAGAGCATCGTCCACAGGACGCCAAATCCGTATTGAGCCCCAGCCTGTGAGTAGGTGGCGATGCCGCTTGGATCGTCATCCGCGGCCCCGGTAATTAAACCTGGACCCAGTTTCCTTGTCAGGTTTCTCAATGAACCTATATCGATTTTGATGCCTCTTTTAATTGAATTGGATCGATGAATTTAATCAGGGATAATCGCTCTAGGTTAGATCAAGGACATTCACTTGAAAGGTTGTCCAGCCCTTCTTTCTCGATTCTAAACGAAGCGTTCCCGGTGGCTTTTAGATCCAGAATATAGATCGAGTCGAAATCATCATCACTCCAGATCGGTATATCTAAAGTCAAACCATGTGCTTCGGCAATTTTCTTAACGGCCTGTTGAGCATAATGATGTTCCCAGGCTATGAGGATTCGTTGCGCGTTCTTATTGGCTGAAGCTTGCTCAACGAATGAGGCCAGACTGCCTACATCATCGAAAGCTGTGCTTGTGTCTACGGGGAGTCCGTACTGAATGGCTGTGGGTTCAATGGTTGCGAGCGGTCTTACGTAAGAAAAACTTTTGCCGTGGTCCGTCTTCTGATGCGAAGGGTTAGGGGCAATGATCATATCAATTGAACCAAAACGTGCCATGAGCACTTTTGGAAGGGCAAGTGAACGGTTAAGGCCATGGCAATTTAATTGACCAAGCCCCAATTCGGGTTTTTCGCCATGCCTTATAAATAAAAGTTCAGTATCAGCGTTTGCGTTGGAAAAGAACATGCAAAGAAAAAGGCAGGTTGCAATACTTAAAATTTTTGTCATATCGTTAAATAAAATGGCAGTAAACAAAATCAAGCATACATGAATATTATAAGATTGAAGGATTAAATGTTATGTTCGTTATTTCTGCTGTGTAACAAATTGTATCAATGTATGCTATTTGAATTGTAAGCTCGTTTAATGACGTATTAATTGACATACATGTAACGATTTGCTGTTATTTCCCCGGCAACAGGAAAAATTGAATCTTAGAATCGATCAGCCAATGACAACCGTTCCTATTGAAATGATAGCGCTTAATCGCCTTGCCTTTGGACCGAGTCCATTCGATCTGGCTCATTTTCAGAACTTGGGACTTAGCCGATGGCTGGATGAACAGATGAATCCGGATGCGTCTAAAGATGAGGATTGCATCTATCGAGTGGATCATTCTGTATTGCGTATCCATTATCCTGCTGGAAATGGCTACCCAGCGCTTGATCAGGATCGACCATTAAATTATTTGAATATGCCAATTGAGAACATCTGGCATCTCACGGATAACAAAGTTCCTATGGCAGGACAGGAGCGAAATCGTCCTCGCTCAGAATTGGTTTGTGCGACGCTCCTGCGAGCCGTTTACAGTCGCTGGCAACTTAGAGAGGTCATGACCGATTTCTGGCACAACCATTTTAGTGTTAATGGGGGTGATACGCCAGTAGCTGTGGCTTTACCTGCATATGACAGAGAGGTGATCCGTCCACATTGCTTCGGTAACTTTCGTGATCTGCTGGAGGCTGTCGCCTCTAGCACGGCCATGCTTTATTTTCTGAACAACCGATCCTCAAGGGCAGGTATAGCCAATGAGAACTATGCAAGAGAACTATTTGAATTGCATGGCCTCGGAAGGGAGCATTATCTCAACGAGTTCTATAATCGTTGGAGGGATGTTCCCGGTGCCTTAAAAGGAAAGCCGGTGGGCTACATAGACCAGGATGTTTACGAAGCTGCCCGAGCATTCACAGGTTGGACCGTGGAAGACGGATCGGGTTTAGGAGGCAGTGACCATCTTCCGTTTACAGGCAAGTTCACTTACGTCGAATCCTGGCATGATAATTATCAGAAGCGGGTGCTTGGTGTGGAATTTGACCCCTTCCAGCCCGCTATGTCTGACGGACGCAAAGTGCTCGATCTTGTTGCAAATCACCCTGCAACGGCTGAATATCTCTCAAAAAAGCTTTGCCGTCGACTTGTGAGCGATACGCCATCCCCTTCACTTGTTTCAAATGCCAAGGACATTTGGATCAAAAGCATCAATAAGCCAGACCAGATCAAGCGTGTGATCGATTTCATTGTTCATTCGGATGAGTTCTCGCAAACTTGGGGGGCAAAGGTTAAAAGGCCGCTTGAGCTGGTTGCAAGCTATATACGGGCTACTGGGATTGATTTTGTCCCGACAGAAGGGCTGCTTGGGGAGTTGGAATCATCGGGACAAAAGTTGTTCGCCTGGAACTCGCCTACTGGGCATCCGGATGAGAAAGAGTATTGGCTCAGCACAAATGCGATGCGAAAGCGCTGGTCCTTGATAATGGGTATGACCGATAACTGGTGGAAGACCGGTGCATTCGATCCCTACCTGCTTATGGGAAACAGGACATACAGCGTGTCTCAGGCTATCGATTTCTGGATGCTTCGGCTTTTTGGAACATACCCCGTTCCGCAGATGAAATCGATCATTCTGGAGTCGTTAGCCCTGAATCCAGATCAGCCATTGGATTCGGCAAAGTCCGGAAACGATAAAACGCTTCGTCACATTGTCGCTTACTTGGCGATGTCCCCGGATTTTCAATTAAGGTGAAATGATGCAAATTGACAGACGCGGGTTTTTAAAGCTCTCATTAAGTTCCACTGTCGCATTGGGAATGGGGGGGATGAGTCGTTATGTTTTCGGTCAGCAGGGTGGTAATCAGGAAACACTCGTTGTTGTCTTCTTAAGGGGAGGATGCGATGCGCTGAATTTCGTGGCGCCCGTTAACGACAAGAATTATATTGAGGCGCGTTCATCCGATCTTAGAATCATGGACTCGGGTGATCATCCTGGATTGCCGCTTCAGAACGGGCTGAGTAGAGAACTGGATTTTAGGATACACAATGGAGCGGGTCCTTTTGTTGACCTCTATAAATCAGGAAAACTTTCGATTGTTCATGCAACTGGATTAACTAATGGAACGAGAAGTCATTTTGAGTCGCAGGACTTGATTGAGAGAGGGGTTGCTTCACTGGATCAAGTCTCACACGTCAACAATGGGTGGTTGGCACGCTACGCAAGTTTTCAGGGTTTCGGAGGGGCTGTTCCAGTCGTTTCGGCAAGCAATGGAATAGATGCATCTTTGTTGGGCGAGAATCGTGCTGTGGCCGTTCCAGACTTGCAAGGCGGCTATCAAATCCCAGGCGGAGCGGAATCCCTTAAGGTCTTAACAAGGTTTTATTCGGTAAACGGCAATCCGGTAAGCTTGGCTGGAATCTCGGCTCTAAACAACATCAGTTTGATCGACAGCCGGCTGCCCCGGTTGCCCGATGGTAAATATGCTGCCTATGTTCCAGATCATGGAGCCGTTTACGATGGTGGAGGAGATTTGGCGAGAGGGCTCCAATCCATAGCGCGCTTAATTAAAATGGATGTTGGATTGAACGTTGCCTGTGTTGACCACGGAGGGTGGGATACCCACGAGGGCCAACCTGGACGGTTCAATAATCAGGTGGGTCAACTGGTTCGTAACATCGCTGCATTCTATAATGACATGTCGAATTATGAGAATAAATTGACGGTCGTGATCATGAGCGAGTTCGGTCGACGACTTCGCTCAAATAAAAGTCAGGGAACCGATCATGGCCATGGAGGCATGATGTTCCTTTTGGGAGGAAGGATTCGTGGGGGACAAATGTATGGCCAATGGCCTGGCTTGGAAACCGAACAGCTGGACAGAGGCGTCGATCTTGCGGTTACGACTGACTATCGAACTGTTCTTTCCGAATTCCTTAACCTTCAACATGCTGATGCCGGTCAAATCTTTCCTGATTTTGATTTTTCTTCAAAATTAGGTTTTAGAAAAACCTAATATCAATCTTGCATTCCTTCTTTTGAACTAACCAGCCAAAGTTGGATCATTAATAAAGTTCAACGCTAACATGCATTTCATGACATAATGAAAATGAAACGTTTTGTTTTTATTATCGAGGCGACAAATGATTTATCCAAAGCCGAAGTTAGGCCGACCACGTGCAGGAAGTGAAAATGAGAGGCTGGATTCATTGCTCGATCACGCATTGAAGATATTTATGCGCGACGGTTATGGATTGGCAAGCATTGGCAAGATCGCAAGCGATGCCGGGATATCAACAAGAACGATTTATGAACGTTTCAAAAATAAAGGGGACCTGATGGTTGCCTCGGTTGCAAGAATGGTGGAACGTGATGTCGATCAGATGCAATCGATAGAAGGACTGGAGGATATGGCCCCTGATATTGCTTTATCAACATTTGGCAAATTAATACTGGATCGGGTAACGAGTCCGGAACTTATTGCATTTTGCAGAATGGGCGTAGCAGAGTCAGCAAGATTTCCTGAGCTGGCCAGCAAGATGCAGTCCATCGGGCCACAGCGTATTCAGCGTGTTATCTCGAACTACCTTGCGAAACAGGTTAAGAAAGAGCTGCTTGTTATTGATGACACCGACAAGGCCGCAACAATGTTTTGTCATATGCTGATCGCTGAACCACGCCATAAGGCATTGATGGGCCTGCTGGATAAAGACTGGGATTCTCAAGGTCATATCCATTACGTAGTCTCGATATTTTTGCACGGGATTTCGAAGACCAAGTCGAATAACGAAACTGCAAAATTGTACAAAGAGGGCTCCCTGTAATGAGTTTGAACATCCTAAAATATTTGGTGAGCATCGGGCTGCTGTTTCTTTTGGATGGCTGCACTATTTTTCCGAATTATTCGAAACCGGCAGTGAAGACTCCAGACTCCTGGCAGGCAACCTTGCCGCATGACGGTCAGTTATCCAATCTAAACCACTGGTGGGATCAGTTCAACGACCCCGTTCTTTCCAGTTTGATTGAAACTTCAGAAATTAACAGCCCGACTTTAAGCAAGGCATTGGCTGCAATACAAGCAGCACGGGCTAACGTTGTGATTGCCGGAGCGGCAGATTACCCATCCTTAAGCGGTAAAGTGACGGCAAGCCGTTCTAAGAACTCCTTTTCAAACGGTTCTCAATCGACGGGCGCCAGTTCAGCCAGTTTTGGATCCACGAACGCGACAACCTCAACATGGATGGCCAATTTGGATGCCAGTTGGGAAATTGACCTGTTTGGCGGCATCGGATTTTCTAGAGAATCGGCCGTAAACCAACTTGAGGCCAAAAAAGATAACTGGTTCTCGGCAAGGGTGAGCCTGGCAGCAGAGGTGGCAACCGATTATTTGGACTACAGGGCCTGTCAGTTGTCTGCTAATGCCTATCGACAGGCCTTAAAGTCAAAGGAGGAGACTTCTCGTCTCACTCATATTCTTGCGAATGCGGGGTTTTCCTCACCCGCTGATGCCGCACTGGCGGAGGCGAGCCTTCGCTCTACCGAGTCAAGTCTTATTGCACAGCAGGCAAGCTGCGATATCACGGTAAAGACTTTGGTTGCCTTGACTGATATGAAAGAAGCCGATTTGAGGAACTGGTTGGCAAAGGATGATAAGCTGCCCCAGCCTGCAGAGTTCGTTGTGGATTCGATCCCGGCCAGCGTCGTACTTCAACGACCTGACCTAATGGCTGATGAACGGAACTTGGCTTCTGCCAGCGCTGAAATCGGTGTTTCCAAAGCGAACCTTTATCCAAGTCTCTCGCTTACCGGCTCGATCGGCAGAATGAATACGAGCATTGGAAATTATTCAGCTGATTACAATACGTGGTCATTTGGCCCATCCATCAATATTCCCATTTTTAATCACGGTGAGTTGAAAGCCAAGGTCAAGGTTTCCGAGGCGAATTATCTTTCTGCATTGGCTACCTATCAGGAAGATACTCGAAACGCCATCAAAGAGGTCGAGCAGGCTTTAGTGAATCTGGAAAGTGCAGCTAGTCGTGAAACGTCCGAACGCGTAAGTACCGAGGACTACGAGAAATATTTTAAAGCGGCGGAAATCAACTGGCGAGCTGGAGGCATCAGTCTTCTCACCCTTGAGGATGCTCGCCGTCAGTTGATTGATGCTCAACTTAGCCATATCAGCCAACAGCATGATCGGGTCAAATATTGGATCGCTTTATATAAGGCGTTAGGAGGTGGCTGGCAGGAGTCCAGGCTTCCTGATGCAGATACACTGACAGGCCCGACTCAAGCTAACCAGATGTCGGTATGGATCTCATCAAAGAATATTAAAAATGGAAATGAAAATGAGTAAAAACAATAAATTAAATCGGTCTATCTGGATTCTTGCCATTGCTATTGCGTCAGGTATTCTCGTTTTTTACAAGTTTCACGGCACCTCGTCCTCCGATAAAGCCAAATTACCCGAAAAAACAGCCTTGGCCGTGGAAGGACTGCAACCTAAAATGCAAGAATGGCCTGTAAGATTGGTGATGAATGGCTCCATCAGTTCCTGGCAGGAAGCTCAGGTCAGTGCCGAGATAGGCGGTCTTAGAATTAAAGAGGTCCTGGTTGATGTCGGAAGCGAAGTCAAAAGAGGTCAGGATCTCGTGTTGCTTGCGGATGAAACGGTGTTGGCGGATTTGCATAAGCAGGAGGCAACGGTAGCCAGAGACGAGGCCAGCCTGGCTGAAGCTAAATCGAATGCGGATAGGGCTCGTGACATCAAGGAAAGCGGTGCGCTTTCGACGCAGCAGATCAATCAGTATTTGATCGCTGAGGAGACTGCGAAGGCCAATCTGGCCTTGTCCCAGGCTGAATTGGAGAACCAAAGAATCCGATTGAGACAAACCCATGTGACGGCAGCGGACGATGGGATTATTTCATCTAGGACGGCCAATCTCGGTAACGTTGTCGCTGCTGGAAGCGAGTTGTTCAGGTTGATACGTCAAGGTCGCATCGAATGGCGAGGTGAAGTTAATTCGCAACAACTGGCGATGATCAGAAAAGGGCAAAAGGTAGAATTGGTCCTTCCTGACAACAGGCATATCTCCGGGGTTGTAAGAATCACGGCTCCAACCGTAGATGCCAATACGCGCAACTCCCTGGTTTACGTGGATCTCGATAAGCATGCTGCTCAACCTGGTATGTATGCCCAGGGAAGCATAGAGATCGGATCCAAACAAGCTTTGTCCGTTCCCCAGTCGGCACTGGTGCTTCGTGATGGCAGAAGTTACCTCTATGAACTAGACCTTTCATCAAACACACATGGAAACCAAGTCTTTCGGGTTATCCAGAGATCTGTAACGACAGGCCGTCGTTTGGGTGATCTCGTCGAGATCGTGGAGGGTATTCGTGCTGAATCCACGTTTGTGGCCTCAGGCGGCGCATTTCTGAATGACGGGGATTGGGTTACGCTTGTGAGTTCGGATGGTGGAGCCAGATAATGAATTTTTCAGCGTGGTCCATTCGAAACCCTGTTCCTTCGATACTGCTTTTTGTAGTTTTAACTTACATTGGACTGACCAGTCTCGGGAAACTGGGTATACAGAATTTTCCAGATATAGAAGTCCCTGTTATCAGTGTCAATGTCACGCTTGAAGGAGCGGCTCCTTCGCAGCTTGAAACTGAAGTTGCGAGAAAAATTGAGGACAAAATTGCTTCAATTGGTGGGATCGAGCATATACATACCACGATCACCGATGGGTCGGTCAAGATCACGGTTGAATTCAATATCGATAAGAATTCAGAAGAAGCCCTCAACCAGGTTAGAAATGCTGTAGACAGCGCGCGATCGGACCTGCCTTCTGCAGTGACGAATCCTGTTATTTCCAAAACAACCACATCCGGAGCCGCCTTGTTAACCTATGTTGTGGTGGCTAATAATATGGATGAGAAAGAATTATCCTGGTTTGTCGACAACGATATAACAAAGACACTCCTATCCGTTGAGGGGGTTGGAAAAGTATCAAGAATCGGCGGTGTTGACCGTGAAGTTCATGTGGACCTTAATCCAGTGCTGATGGCCGGACTTGGGGTGACTGCAAGCGATGTTTCCACAAGATTGAAGAAAGTACAGCAAGATGCATCAGGGGGAAGAGGGGACGTTGGCGGAGAAATCCAGTCTGTTAGAACGCTTGGATCGGTAAATTCACCTGAAGAAGTCTCGACCCTTGATATCCCGTTGGACAATGGAAAGCACATCAAACTCGATCAGGTTGCAACGGTAAAAGACACCATCGCGGAACGAAGCACCTACGCATCGCTTGACGGTAAACCTGTCATTGGGTTTGAGATTACACGTTCAAAGGGCACAAGTGAAGTTGAAGTTGCCAAATCGATTCGTGATGCGATTAAGGAATTCTCGCTAACTCATCCACAAGTTCAGATTACTGAAGCATTGAATACGGTAAAGCCAGTTGAAGATAATTATGACGGCTCCATGCATCTGCTTTATGAAGGCGCTTTACTGGCGGTATTGGTCGTCTGGTGGTTCCTTCGCGATTGGCGAGCAACCTTTGTTGCAATCGTAGCATTGCCATTGTCTATCATCCCTACCTTCGCTGGTATGCTTTATGAGAACTTCAGCCTCAACGTCCTTACCCTGCTGGCTTTAGCCCTTGTGGTAGGTATTCTTGTGGATGATGCGATCGTCGAGATAGAGAATATCGTTCGACACCTAAGGATGGGCAAGACTCCCTATCAGGCCGCGATGGAGGCAGCGGATGAGATTGGTTTTGCAGTGATCGCAACGACATTCACTTTGGTCGCCGTTTTTCTCCCTACTGCATTCATGGGTGGCGTTCCCGGTAAGTTCTTCAAGCAATTTGGGATCACGGCGGCGCTGGCAGTCATGGCCTCGCTTCTCGTTGCAAGGTTGCTCACACCCATGATGGCTGCCTATATCCTGAAGCCACATGATATCGAGGAAGAAAAGCCAGGAATGTTCATGAGATTTTACATTGCATCGGTGAATTGGTGCTTGGGGCATCGAAAAACACTGGTTATCGGTGTCATTGCCTTTATCTTTGGATCGTTAGCTCTAGTTCCTCTTCTCCCAAAAGGTTTCGTGCCGCCTGCCGATTCCAGCCAGACAAAAGTGACACTTGAACTCCAACCGGGAAGCACCCTGGAAGATACTAAATTCGCAGCTTCACGCGCCATGCAGATATTGAAGACCATGCCTGATGTAACCAGGGTTTTTACAGCTGTCGGGATCAGTACATCCGGAGGTGGAGGACCTACGGTCGTAAGCACTTCAAGTGATGTTAGGAAAGCAACCCTGACGCTTGTTCTAAGGGATAGAAAGCTTCGATCAAGGAAGCAGACGGCTATAGAAGAAGAGATTCGAAATAAACTCGCTGTGTTGCCCGGCGTTCGAATCTCAGTTGGATCCGGCGGCAACGGGGAGAGGTTGCAACTTACGTTGGCTAGCGATGATCCTGTTGCACTCCAAGTTGCGAGCAAAGCGGTGGAGCGTGATCTTAGAACGATTCAAGGCCTCGGCAATATCACCTCCAGTGCAAGTTTACAGCGCCCTGAGATCCAGATAAAACCGGATTTCAATAAAGCCGCGGAGCTTGGCGTCACGGTTGAATCCTTGGCCGATGTCATTCGGGTTGCAACCTACGGCGACTTTTCAAATATTATGCCCAAACTTAATTTGCCTCAGAGGCAAATTCCCATCAGGGTCAAACTGGATGAGTCTTTTCGTCAGAACATCGATGATCTTTCCCAATTAAGGGTTCCAGGTCGGTCAGGCAGCGTTGCTCTGTCTACGCTCGCCGATGTGCAGATTAACGGCGGACCAACTCAGATAGATCGTTTAGACCGAATGAGAAACGTGACGATGGAAATCGAATTGGGTAAACGACAAATTGGTGATGTATTAAGTGAAGCCAAGAAATTGCCATCCATGCAGTCATTGCCTCCAAGTGTCAAACTGATCGAGTCCGGAGATGTGCAGCGAATGACCGAATTATTTGGAAGTTTTGGCGCTGCCATGACGATCGGGGTGCTTTGCATCTACGTTGTACTTGTTCTCTTGTTCCATGATTTCCTGCAACCCGTAACGATTTTAGGCGCATTGCCATTGTCCTTGGGCGGGGCATTCCTGGCATTATTGGCTACACACAGCAGCTTTTCAATGCCAAGTGTCATCGGATTGCTGATGTTGATGGGTGTAGTAACCAAAAATTCCATCCTACTAGTTGAATACACGGTTATCGCGCGAAAAGAGAGAGGGTTGAGTCGCGTCGATGCGATCATGGATGCTTGTTATAAACGTGCAAGGCCTATCATTATGACAACGATTGCGATGGGAGCCGGTATGCTGCCTATAGCACTTGGTTTTGGCGCCGATCCAAGTTTTAGGGCCCCCATGGCGGTTACGGTAATCGGAGGGCTTTTGACATCGACCGTTTTAAGTCTATTGGTTATCCCCGTAGCCTATACGTATGTCGATGATGCGAACCAGTTTCTAAATAGGGTATTTAAAAAAAGATGAAGGCATCCTATCATCTAGTTTTGAATATTGCTTAACAGTTGGAGCATCGCAAGGAAACCTCAGATTCAAGATCGACTTTGATATTGGAAATGACGTTTGACCAATCACCCTCGCTGGTTTGCCGGTAGAGTCGCATCACATTTGGATACCATGGTGAATCGCTGCGTGCTTTTAACCATCGCCAGTCCGTTTTATAGTGGGGCAGCAGTATCCAGCAGTTTTTACCCAATGCCCCGGCCAGGTGTGCAACGGCAGTGTCAACGCTGATTACAAGATCGACTTGTTCGATTACGGCCGCCGTATCTGAAAAATTCTCTAGCTGGTCACCCAGGTGCAAAATTGGATAATCAGGAAGTGACTGTCTGGCATCCTCTTCCCCTTGGCCTTTTTGAAGGCTAATAAAGCTTATTCCCGGTACTGACCAGAAAGGATAGAGTAAAGAGAGGTGCGGTAATGACCGGTCGGCATCGTTCTCGAACTCAAGGCTTCCTTTCCAAACCAATGCGACTCGGAATCCAGCGGCAGGAATCTTCTTTTCCCATTTTCTTGAGTAAGACTCGGGCGTCTTGAGATAGGGTATTTCAGAAGGTATGGAATCGATAGAGGTGTTGAAATTCAGAGGAAAACTAAGCGGAAATACCCAATAATCAAACGCTTCTTCCGGAATGAATTCCTTTGCTGCATAGACGTTATCCACTTCCTTGATCTCGGAAAACAAGGATTTGAGTGCTGGTTTGCAGATCAAAGTTATCTTCCTGGGCCCTTGAGCTTTTACGAGTGGCAAATACCGGCAAAACTGAATCTCATCCCCATGCCCCTGTTCATAAAGCACCAGCAAAGACTTGTCTCTAAGGGATTCGCCCTGCCACCTGGGGAAGGGCAGTTCATGAGCATTGGTTTCAAAAGCACATTTCGGATGGTATCTGAAATCAAGGCATCGCCAACCTTCCTCAAAGCGTCCCTGTTTCAGCAACAGGTAACTCAAGTTGAAGTACGCTTTTGCAAACCCTGGGTCGAGGACCAAAGCCTTTCTATAGGCTTGTTCAGCCTCAATTTCCTTTTCCATGCAGGCAAGAAGAACACCCAGATTAGAATAGGTGCTGGCAGATGCCGGGTCAATCGATAGTGCCCGTGCGTAGACTTCCAACGCTTCCGAATGACGCTTATTCTGTGCAAGAAAACTGGCGAGATTCGTGTAGGAACCTGACAGTCCGGGGTTTAAAATAATGGATCTGTTATAACTTTCTTCAGCTTCCTCTTTACGCCCCAGGGACTCTAGAACAATACCTAGATTTGTCCAGATTTCGGGGATGTTCTTGTCAATCAATAATATCTGTTTGAAAACCTCTTCTGCTGAAGCCATTTTGCCTTCTGCCATGAATTGGTTGCCTTTGATAAACAAGGTCTCAATGAGATTAGAATCTGTCACGATGGATTCTGTAAAGTTTAATTAAAATTGACTCTATCATATCTTTAGAAAAAAAGACCTAAACATTAATATAGGTCGAGATGTAAAGAAGCTAGGGATATGAAAGTTGATAAAAAAAGCCAGGCAAATGGCCTGGCTCCGTTTAGGTTGCTGCCTGAATCCATCAATCCTAATGAATCAAATCGATAGAATTCGTTTAAGCTCAGGTCCAGTCATCACCGCCAACTGAATTGTCGTCCCAAGAGGAGCTATCAGCGATACCAAAGTCAGACCCGCCCATATCGTTCTGGTTATCCCAGCTATTTCCAGCTTGTGCCTCATTGATGAATCCGGAATTGCCCCGATCTCCGTCAGTGAAATGATGCATCAATTCTTCACCAGCAACCATACCGGCACCCACTGCCGCACCGGTCGCAAGTCCGCCAAGAATACCTGAACCAAGTCCACCCCCGGGTTGACCGATAATTGGACCGCCACCGTATCCACTGTACCCGCCACCATAGGGGCTATTACCTGGATAGTTTGAACTAATTACGGTTGGGTTACGCTGACTCATTAATCGAGCCACAACGATTATAAAGAGTATCAAGCCACCAATTAGAAATACCATTCCCCATGGAATACCGTTGGAACCCGATGAATGGGCGTTAACCGGTATGGATGAGGAACCGATCTGAGCTTTCAGGTTCTGGAGCGTCTGGGGTTTGACAAAAGGCAAGCCTGGATCCAGTTTTTCAGCGGTGCTGAGTTCAGACGAGGCACCCGAAAGCTGCCCCTGTTTGGCCAACAGTTCCGCTTCAACGTAATGGGCTTTTGCGCTGTTTGGATGATCACGCAGAACCTTGTCCATCATTGCTTGAGCTTCACCAAACTTTCCAGCCTCTGCAGCAAGGTAAACCTCATGCATCGAGGCATCTTCGGATGCATGTATCATCCCTGAGAACGAAAGCACACTTGCAAAGAATACACTTCCCAGCATCAATTTAAATGACATCAGTCGAATCCTTTCAAAAAGCCATAACTGGCGTGACAACTATATTGGGACAAACTGAATCAAAATCAAGTTCAATTAGAAAAAGATTTCATCAAATCGAGCAGATTGAGTTTGTTAACTTGATCTGAACAGATTGAGTTTGCCTAAGTTTGTTTAGTCTCTGTGGTCATGATCGGAATGTCCGCGATCTTGTCCTCTGTCCCCATGATCATGGTCTGAATGTCCCCAACCCCTGTCTCCATGATCATCATCCCTGTGTTCGTCTTCTCTGTATTCTCCGCGACGACCTTCATCGCTGTAGTAATTGTGGCCGTAGTGCCTTTCATGTTCGAATTCTCTTTCGTGTTCCGCAGCGCGGGCTCTAGCCTCGTTTTGCTCCCACCAGCGTCGATCTCTCCATCGCTCACCGTCCCAACGGTAACCACGGTCGTCGTAATCACCAAAATGAATGATGAAGCCTCGACCATTTTCTTCCCACCAGTCCGGATCGCGCCAAACGCCACCATCCCAGTAACGACCATGTGGGTCTCGATCACCGATATGCACGACGACTCCAGGTGCGATTCTAATACCGATGGATACATCGGCATGAGCGAATATCGGTAAAGATGATAGAGCTAAAGCGATTAATAATTTTTTCATGATGCTCCTCGTGATAGTAATTGTTTTAAGAGTAACCAGTAACTTTCAGTTTTAGTGTGATCATAAAAGCCGGCCTCCTGGGTAAAGTAACTCAATTTGAATGCTTCAGGTTGACAGGTTCGCCACCATGAAAAAGGGTTATTTCTTTTAACATGATGATATTGAATGGATATATTGGTTTTAAGCAATCGAATAAATTTTTTTATTTGATTAGTCTATTTGAAATAAGGGTGGTCGAATCTCGAATTGAAATTGAAATATTGTACATCCATAACACCCATAATAAACAGAGGTCAGGGATACAAACTGTTACAAAACAAGTATTGATATAGAAAACTTTTAAGGTTAAAAATGAGTCCTAATTGGTAAGCAAATAGATTGTATGTGAGGATCCGATATGAATCTTGCAAAATGTTTTAAAGTCTCGCTTTTAGTTGCTGGCTTGGTAACGAGCAGTTTTGCTATGGCGCATGGTGCTCGTGTTGGGGTAGGGCTCTATTTTGGTGCACCGTATTACCCATATCCTTATTATCCCTATCCCTATTATGCATATCCTGGCCCATACTATACCTATCCGCCTGTGGTAATCAGGCAAGCGCCACCTCCGGTATATATCGAACAGGGAAATCAGCAATCTCAGCAATCCCAGCAGCAGCCTGCTCAGGATAACTTTTGGTATCACTGTGATAATCCTGAAGGTTATTACCCTTACATTAAAGATTGCCCTGGAGGGTGGCAGAAAGTTGACCCGGTACCACCTAAATGAACATGGGTATAATCATGAAAAACGTTAAATACATTAGTTATAGTTTGCTGCTTTTATTGGCTGGATGTGCATCCATGCCAAATGGCCCTAGCCAGATGGCGATGCCAGGCACAGGCAAGGATTTTGATCAATTTAGGGCCGATGACAGTGCCTGTCGTTATTACGCGCACGATCAGATCGGCGGAAAGACAGCTAACGATGCAGCGAATGAGAGTTTCGTAGAAAGTGCCGCCGTGGGTACCGCCATAGGAGCATTGATTGGTGCAGCAGCAGGTGGCCGGAATGGAGCAGGCGTTGGCGCAGCGACAGGGTTGGCCTTTGGCAGTGTGGCCGGAGTAAGTGCCTCGGAAGTTACAGCATACAACGCCCAACAGCGTTATGATAATGCCTACATCCAGTGCATGTACTCAAAGGGACATCGTGTTCCTGTTTCAGGAAATTTTGTTCCATCGGGCAGGTCAATACAAGTTACACCAACGATCAACCGCTATGTGCCACCGCCTCCGCCGCCGGGCTACTCAAATCATCCCCCCGAAGGATATTTGCCCCCTCCACCTCCACCTACTCAATAAGGGTGTGTATATAAATTTTGATGTTTTAGGGCGGGTTGCTGGCGTTGTCATTCAGTGACCATCCGCCTCCTAATGCTTTTATTAGGGTGACTGCTGCGATTAGGCGGCTGCTGTGAATATCAAGGGCTGTTCTTTCATTATTTAGAGCGATCGTCTCTACATTGACTACGTTTAGATAATTGACTGTTCCTGCTTTATACTGGTTCGTTGTCAGTGCGACGGACTCTCTTGCCGAATTGACGGCTGCGTCCTGCAGTTGTGCTTCCTGTTCTAGAATTTTTAATGCCACCAGGTTGTCTTCGACTTCCTGAAATGCAGTTAATACGGTTTGTCTGTAATCCGCTACCTTTTCATCGTAAACAGCTATCGCCTGTGCGGTTTGACCCTTTCTTAGTCCGCCATCAAAGATCGTTTCTGCTAAAGCAGGTCCTAAGGTCCAGAATCTTGACGGATAGGTCAGCCATCTCGAAAAACTGGTACTTTGGAAGCCTAAGGTCGCGGAAAGCGTCAAGTCCGGATAATAGGCCGATTCGACGACACCGATTTGTGCATTGGCCTGCGCAGCCCTTCTTTCCGCAGCTGCAATGTCAGGTCTGCGTTCAAGTAATTGGGATGGAACCCCTATGGGTATGGCTGGAGGTAAAACTGTAAAGCCGCTTGCCGCGGGTTCAATTGTGAATTCAGCCGGTGCCTTTCCAATCAGCATGGCAATCGCATGTTCAAGCTGAGCTCGTTGAATGCCGACATCGACAGCCTGTGCACGTACGGTCTCAAGCTGGGTTTCAGCCGTAACGACATCCGCACGCGCCGCAATACCTGCTTTGTACTGGTTTTTAGTTAATTCGAGTGATTTCTCATAGGCTTTTACACTATTATCATATAATGATTTCCTGGCATCGGCAGCACGGATAAGAAAGTAGTCCTGAACAACTTCGGCTTGTGCACTTAACTTCGCAGCTTCGATATCCGCTGAACTAGCCTGTAAACCGGCATTGCCTGCCTCGACAGTCCGCTTGATCTTGCCCCATATGTCTGTTTCCCAACTGGCTCCAAGGCTCATACGATAGGCAGTATTGATGTTTGGGCTATAGTTTATCGTATTGCCTGTGTTGCTCGCGGGTTTCGATCTCGTAGCAGACACACCGCCTGTAACAGTAGGGTAATACGCTGCCTGTGCTTCCTGAACCAATGCCCTGGCTTGACGATATTGGGCTTCAACAGATTTGATGTTCTGGTTAGACACCTCCACTTGCTCAGCCAGGTTATTTAGATAAGCATCACCGAACAATTCCCACCATTTCCCTCGAGGAATCTCATCTTGAGGCTTGGCCTCAGTCCAGCCACTTTGCTCTTTGAATGCGTTTGGCGCGGATACGGTCGGTTTTACGTAATTTGGTCCCACCGTACACGATGCAAACAGTCCGCACACAGAGATGATCAAGATATTCCGTTTAATGCTATTCATTTTCCTGCTCCTTGCTGATTCATACCGCTATATTTTCATATTTAACTTGGATTGAGAAATGTTGTTTCCACCAAATGCTGAACCGGTCAAGATAAAGATAGACAACCGGGGTGGTATATAAAGTCAGGATCTGGCTGAATATCAGACCTCCTACTATCGATACACCAAGCGGTTGCCGAAGTTCATACCCTTCTCCTGTTCCAAGTGCAAGCGGAAGGGCACCAAGTAGCGCTGCCAGGGTCGTCATGAGGATAGGCCTGAGACGAAGCTGGCATGCTTCATATATGGCATCAAACGAACTTATTCCCCTGGTGCGTTCAGCCTCGATAGCAAAATCGATCATCATGATGGCATTCTTTTTGACAATCCCGATAAGAAGAATGACGCCTATCATTGCCATGATATTAAACTCCATATCGAAAGCATGAAGTGCCAAAAGGGCACCTACTCCAGCTGAGGGGAGGGTGGAAAGGATAGTCAAAGGATGGATGTAACTTTCATATAATATTCCCAATACGATATAAACCGTTAGCAAAGCAGCCAGAATAAGCCAAGGCTGACTTTCCAGCGAGGTTTGGAAGACCTTGGCCGTGCCTTGGAAACTCCCCCGTATTGAACTTGGAACGCCTATGGCGGAAAAGGCACTGTTGATCTCTTTCGTGGCTTGGGAAAGGGATGTGCCTTTCTTCAAATTGAACGAGATGGTATTTGCAGCAAACTGCCCTTGATGGTTTACGCCTAATGGCCCGTTTGAAGCCTCGATATGGCTAAATGCCAATAGGGGAACTTCTGTTCCATTCGAACTTACCACATAAACGTTCTTCAATGATTCCGGATTCTGCCAATACTTAGGAGCGACTTCCATAATGACGTAATATTGGTTCAGCGGCGCATAGATCGTGGAAACCTGCCTTTGTCCGAAACTGGCATTCAGAGTGGCATCGATCGATTTCATGCTTACGCCCAGTTTTGCGGCTGTATCCCTGTCTATTACGATTCGAGTTTGGCTTCCTTTATCCTGTTTGTCTCCGTTTACATCCGTAAGTGACGGTAATTTAGTGAGTGCTTCGCGAATGCGAGGCTCCCAATCCTGCAACTCCTTGAGATTATCACCTTGTATCGTATATTGATATTGTGCATTCCCTTGCCTTCCACCCATGCGGATATCCTGATCAGGTTGCAATATCAGGCTTGCACCCGGTTCTTTAGCCAGTTTGGGTCGTAGTCTGTCAATCACTAGATTTGCCGTTATCTTTCTTTCCTTTTGGGGTTTGAGTGAAATGAACATGAACCCCGTATTACGCTGGCCACCACCGATGAATCCCACGACATTCGCCACAGCAGGATCCCGTTTTACAATGGCGATGAAGTCTGAGAGCTTTTGCTGCATAGCCTGAAAGGAAATACTTTGGTCAGCCTGAATTGAACCGGAGATCCTGCCGGTATCTTGCTGCGGAAAGAATCCTTTAGGAACGACAGTGTATAAATAAAAATTCAGGCATATTGTGATCATCAAGACGAGTATGGTTATAAAACTGTGACGCAGAACAACATCAAGGGAATTCTTGTAGAATCTCTGAATACTATCAAAGAAGTGTTTACTGAGCTTCGAGAGATAACCAAGATCGTTAGTATTCGAAGGTTTTAATAACTTTGAGCACATCATTGGAGTCGTGGTGAGGGATATCACGAGTGAAACTAATACGGCAACCGACAACGTGACAGCAAATTCTCTCAATAGCCGTCCAACGATCCCCCCCATAAAGAGAATAGGAACGAAAACTGCGATCAATGAGATGCTCATGGATATAACCGTAAAGGCGACCTCTCGTGATCCTTTGATGGCAGCCTCGAACGGGGGTATGCCATTGTCGATATGCCTCGAGACGTTTTCCAGCACAACGATGGCATCGTCCACTACAAAGCCAGTTGCAACAGTTAAGGCCATTAACGATAAATTATCCAGGCTGTAGCCGCAAAGGTACATGATGCCAAACGTTGCAATCAAGGATGCCGGTACCGCAACACTGGGTATCAAAGCAGCTCTTGAATCTCTTAAGAATACAAAGACCACCATGATCACCAAACCAATGGAAATGGCCATTGTTTTCTCAACATCGCGAACAGAAGCTCGTATAGTCGGTGTTCTGTCACTGACGATAGACATATCGATCGCAGCCGATATTGAAGCACGAAGCTGAGGCAGTTCAGATTGTATGTTGTCGACAGTCTCGATGATGTTCGCCCCTGGCAGTCGACGGATCTGGATCAGAACAGCAGGCTTCCCATTGGCTAATCCTAGATTCCTTACATCCTGGATCGAATCTACGACTTGAGCGACGTCTTTAAGTCTTACGGGCGATCCATGAAAGTACGAAATGATGATAGGCATATATTCTTCAGCAGTATGTGCCTGGTCATTTGCATAGATTTGCCATTGCTTATCATGCGTTTCAACGACTCCTTTTGGTCGGTTGCCATTCGTTGAAGCGATTGCACTGCTAACTGTGGAAAATGCAATACCGTATTTGTTGATCGCATCTGGATTCAGTTCAACACGAACAGCAGGTAGCGAACTTCCGCCCACGCTGACCTGACCCACACCGCGAATCTGAGAAAGTTTTTGTGAAATAACCGTTGAAGCTGCGTCGTAGAGCTGCCCCTGAGTTACCGTATCTGAAGTCAAGGCTAATATAAGGATTGGCGCATCGGCAGGGTTTACCTTATGGTATGTCGGATTGGTAGGTAATCCTGTTGGCAGCAATGTCCTTGCAGCATTAATCGCTGCCTGAACATCCCTTGCCGCGCCATTGATATTCCTGTCAAGATCAAACTGCAACGTGATTCGAGTGGAACCAAGTGAACTTGAGGACGTCATTTCGTTGACGCCTGCAATTCTTCCAAGTGACCTTTCTAGCGGTGTTGCAACTGCTGTAGCCATTGTTTCTGGGCTTGCCCCGGGTAAGTTTGCCTCTACTGCTATCGTAGGGAAGTCCACTTGGGGCAGGGCTGAAATGGGTAAGAGATTAAATGCGAGCAGTCCTGCAAGGGTAATGGCGATCGTTAAAAGGCTTGTCCCAACTGGGCGACTAATGAAAGTAGCTATAAAATTCATGGGGGGAAGGGGACGTTAGTTTGATTCTTGCCATGAGTACGGGAAGAAATTCCGAGGCCTATCCGATTCGAAATCGAATCAAATGCCAGATAGATAACCGGGGTGGTGAACAATGTCAGTATTTGACTGACGATCAGTCCGCCAACCATCGTCAGGCCTAGAGGATGTCTCAACTCCGAGCCTACGCCTGTTCCCAACATCAATGGCAATGCCCCCAGCAGTGAGGCCAATGTTGTCATGAGAATCGGTCTAAGTCTCAATAAACAGGCCTCGAAGATAGCCTCTCGAGCAGGAATGCCTTTTTGTCTTTGTGCATCCAGAGCAAAATCGATCATCATGATGGCATTCTTTTTAACGATACCGATCAATAAAATGATACCGATGATTCCGACAATGCCCAGATCATTGCCTGATAGCATCAGTGCAAGAAGTGCTCCGACACCGGCGGATGGAAGCGTGGACAAGATTGTAATTGGGTGTATGTAACTTTCATAGAGGACTCCTAGGACGATATACATCGTTACGATTGCTGCAAGGATCAACAGAAGTTGGTTTGACAAGGAAGCCTTGAAGGCAGAAGTTGCCCCTTGAAGGGCGACGCGGGTGCTGGCAGGAAGATTTGCTTGTTTTTTGGCGTCGTCAATAGCTTGAACTGCATCGCTTAACGAGGCTCCATCTCCAAGATTGAACGAAATATTGGTTGCAGGGAATTGACCAAGATGGTTGATGACGAGAGGGGCCTGTTTCTGGGTGAACCTGGCAACTGTGCTAAGCGGTACCTGACCCGTAGTCGATCCATTGCTGCCATATGAGGTGACGTAGATATCTTCCAATGATTTCATCCCGGACCGGAACTCCGGAGCGACTTCAAGCACAACTCGATACTGGTTGGATTGTGTAAAGATATTGGAGATGAGACGCTGGCCAAAGGCATCATAAAGGGCATTGTCTATTGCGGCTGTGGTAATGCCGAGGCTACTGGCCATGTCACGGTCGATTTCTATGTAGGCCTGCAAGCCTTGTTCCTGGGAGTCGCTAGCGACATCTTTTACTGCGTTTGAATGTTTCAATCCTTGCAGTATCCTATCCACACCTTCAGACAAGATCGCTGGATTGGCATCCTCCATCATAAACTGGAACTGATTCCGACTGACTCTGTCCTCTATCGTCAGGTCCTGAACGGGTTGCATATAGAGTGTGATGCCAGAAACCTGGTTAAGGCTGTTCTTCAAGCGTTTTATCACAGTAAGTGCGTCGACGCCTCTTTCACTTTTTGCTTTTAAATTGATCAGCATTCTTCCGCTGTTAAGCGTGGTGTTCGTTCCATCGACCCCGATAATCGAAGAAAGACTCTCTACGGCAGGGTCTTTGAGGATGATTTCAGAAAGAGCCTGCTGTCTTTCAGCCATGGCCTGAAAAGAAATAGATTGAGGCGCCTCGGATATGCCTTGGATGATTCCAGTATCTTGTATTGGGAAGAATCCCTTGGGAATCATGAGATAGAGGCACACCGTTAAAACCATTGTGCCTGCCGCTATGATCAACGTTACCCATTGATGATCAAGCACAATCTTCAGTAGCTTGCCATAATAATTCGTCATTCGATTGATGAAGTCACCGGCGGCATTGTAGAACCAGCTTCTTTCCGATTCCGGCTGATGACGCAGAAGCTTCACGCACATCATCGGCGTCAGAGTAAGTGAAACTACAGCCGATATCAGTATCGACACAGCGAGCGTGATCGCAAATTCCCTGAACAATCTTCCTACAACATCTCCCATGAACAACAGCGGTATCAGAACGGCTATCAAGGAAATGGTTAGGGAAATGATGGTGAATCCAATCTGTTTAGAGCCTTTTAATGAAGCTTCGAGGGGTGTTTGTCCAGCTTCTATGTAGCGCGAAATATTCTCAATCATCACCACGGCATCATCAACAACAAATCCTGTTGCAATCGTTAACGCCATCAGCGTGAGGTTGTTGATACTGAATCCAGCAAGATACATTACGCCAAACGTGCCAATCAAGGACAGGGGGACCGCAAAGCCAGGAATGATTGTGGCGGGAATGTTTCTCAGGAATAAGAATATGACCATGACGACAAGTGCAACGGATAGCATGAGTTCAATTTGAACATCATGCACGGAAGCCCTGATGGTGGTGGTCCTGTCTGTAAGGATTTTTAAATCTACTGAATTCGGCAATGATGTCTGCAGTTGTGGCAGGAGTTTTTTTACCAGGTCAACAACTTCTATAACATTTGCTCCAGGTTGTCGTTGAACATTCAATATAACAGCAGGCTGATCGTTCGCCCATGCCGCTAACCTGATGTTCTCGGCATCGCTGACGACATTGGCAACGTCGGTTAATCTAACGGGCGCACCATTTCGATAAGCAACGATAAGTTTCCTGTAATCCTCCGCTTTCTGAATCTGATCATTGGCGTCAATGGTTGATGCCCTGGAAGGTCCGTCAAAACTTCCTTTTGCTTGCGTCAAATTTGAAGCGCTGATAGCAGTATGCAAATCCTCCAAAGCAATACCATAGGCAGCCAGCGCCTTGGGATTCGCCTGAATCCTAACGGCAGGACGTTGCCCGCCGCTGATGCTAACTAATCCGACACCGGAAACTTGGGATATCTTTTGTGAAAGAAGCGTGTCGGCAATATCCTCGACCGCAGTTAAAGGTAAGGATTTTGAACTGAGGGCAAGTGAAAGTATGGGTGCGTCCGCTGGATTTACTTTGCTGTATATCGGGGGCATTGGTAAATCGCCAGGAAGGAAGTTTGCGCCGCTGTTGATTGCCGCCTGAACTTGCTGTTCAGCGACATCGATGCTTGTTTTTAGGGTAAATTGCAATGTGATTACAGATGCCCCCCCAGAGCTGGTTGACGACATCTGGTTGAGCCCAGGCATCTGGCCAAACTGACGCTCGAGAGGAGCTGTGATAGAAGAGGTAATGACATCCGGACTGGCACCTGGATACAATGTAACGACTTGAATCGTTGGGTAATCGACTTCAGGTAATGCCGATAAGGGTAAAATCCGGAAGGCAAGCAACCCGGATAATAATATGGCAAGCATCAATAAAGATGTTGCGACCGGCCTGAGAATAAAGAAGCGTGATGGATTCATTGCTCAATCATTCAGCATTCTGCTTGTGATGCCACCCCTCTTTGGAATGACTCCTTTTCTTACTGTCTGATGACGAGCCGGATCCCTGCTTGCTGTCGGGTAATATTATTTTTACATTGGCACCGTCACGCAATTTGTCAGCCCCATCAATGACGATTTCCTCACCCAAGGCAAGACCTTGTTTAATTGAGACGAATTCACCTTCCTGATGTCCGGTGGTTACAGGCGACATCCTGACGGTTTTCTCATTCTCCACAACGTAAACGAAATCACCGTTCCTGCCATGTTGAACACCGGAAATAGGCACAACAACGGCATCTTTTTCAACATCGGTAAGCAATTTGATGTTTACGAACTGATTAGGGAAAAGACTCCCATCCTCATTCTTGAACTCGGCTCGCATCTTAATGCTTCCTGTAGTCGTATCGATGCTGTTATCCGTATTAAGTAAAAGACCTGTCGCAAGTTTGACATTTTGTGCCCGGTCATAGGCCTCAACTTTAATAGGCTTTCTGGATTTGATCAGATTCATCACCGTTGGTAAGTTGTCTTCAGGTAAATTGAACAAGGCCGTAATTGGCTGTAACTGGATAATGCTAACGATCCCGCTGGTATCTGAAGTGTGTATCATATTGCCTGGGTCCACCTGGCGTAACCCTATCAGGCCGGAGATAGGAGCCGTTATATGACAATAGCTAAGTTGAAGGTTTGCATTGGCAACCTGAGACTCGTCAACGGAAATTGCTCCCCGATATTGCCTGACTAAGGCTTCTTGTGTGTCTGCCTGCTGTTTTGAAATCGAATCCTGTTCTAAAAGCGTTTTATAGCGGTTAAGGTCAATCAGGGCATTCTCTAGCAAGGCCTTGTCTTTATCCAGTTGACCTTGGGCTTGCGCCAGCTGCACTTCAAATGGCCTCGTGTCGATCAGGGCCAGCATCTCGCCTTTCTTAATCATCTGACCTTCTCGAAAAAACAATTTGATAAGCTGGCCGTCGACGAGCGATTTCACAGTTACCGAATTTCGTGGCGTAATCGTGCCTAACGCATTCAGATAAACGTTTATATCCTGAGGTAGGGATTTTGCCACCAGCACCGGAGAGGGTCTTGCGTTAGGGTCTTTTTTTGATTGGCTCTCATGCTGAACCTCATTGGGTTTGTGGATGAAGGTAACCCAAACAATCGCGCCTATCACAAGGAAAACCATTAGCCATCTTGTGGCGATTCTGAATGCATTCCCCGAAGAATGGCTAGATGAAGACTTATTTTGTTCTGACATCATAATTAACCCTGTAACTTAACTATTATTATTTGTTGAAAGCGGTGTTTTATTAAATCCAGAGTTTATATCATTTGAACCGTCGATATTTAAGAATGATATTGGTAACCATTGCTTTCATTGAAAAGTGAAGCGAATTGGAAGCAATTATAGGTAAACAAGGTTCAATTTCAATTGGCTATAAGTACCGCACTCGAATTTCCAATCCAAGGATTACAACACGTCAGCGTATATAAAATATTTCACTTAGAGGCATTTTTTGTAACCTAATGTATCCGGATGATGAACATGAAGGTCATGCATCCTGAATTTAGTCTGTTATGCCGAATTTCTTAAGTTTATACCACAAACTTCGTTCACTGATATTCAGGAGTCTCGAAGCCTTGCTCTTGTTGTTACCCGATTGAAGAAGAGCTTTCTGTATCATCAAAGTCTCTATCCTGTCGACCGCAGGTGCCAGATCAAGAGATTCTGGAAGCTTAGGCATTATGTTGTTGTCAAAAGGCTCACTTGATACCATTTCTTGAGGAAGGTTCTTGATTCCGATGCTGTTGCCATGACAAAGAACAGCCGCTCGTTCAATAACATTGTGTAATTCGCGAACATTGCCTGGCCAAGCGTAATTAATCAAATATTCTAGGGCTTCTGCAGAAATGGTTAGATTGCCATTCATTTTGGTCAAATAATTAGAAGCCAAAAGTGGGATATCCGATCTCCGTTCTCGAAGAGGTGGTAAGTCTATGTTGAATACATTAATTCTGTAGTACAGGTCTTCACGCAATCTCTTTTCTTCCACGGCCTGCCTTGGGTTGCGATTTGTGGCTGCAACGATTCGAATGTCAATCGGTACGGAAGTGTTGCTGCCTAATCTTTCAATAACGTTTTCCTGAAGCACTCGAAGGAGCTTTGCCTGAAGTGGCATGGGCATTTCAGTGATTTCATCCAGGAATAACGTTCCGCCTTCTGCCATTTCGAATCTGCCGATCCTATCCTTATTTGCACCTGTAAACGCTCCTTTGACGTAGCCGAATAATTCACTTTCCAATATGTCTGCCGGGATCGCAGAGCAATTGATAGCAACGAACAAGGAACTTTGACGAGGTGAAGCTCGATGAATTGCCCTAGCAACCAACTCCTTTCCTGAGCCTGTCTCGCCGGTGATCAGCACAGTTGTCTTACCTGGGGCCACTTGCCGAATCAGTGAATATACCTTCTGCATCTCTTCACTGTTCCCTATAAACTCGCCCCAGCCCTTGTCAACTTCCTGTCGTAAGTAATCATATTGGCGGCGAATACGACTTTCTTCTAGAATCCTTTGTACGGCATGTTCCAGCACGTTGATGTCAAAAGGGCGCACTATATAGTCACATGCCCCTAGCTTCATGACTTGTACAGCACTTTCTATTGTTCCATAGGCGGTCATGACAATAAAAGGAACGTCATTTCCCTGCTTACGCAATGTCTCAAGAAAATCAATACCAGACATTCCAGGCATGCGAACGTCACTGATGATCAGATCGAAAGCGGTCGATTTGATGATTTCTATCGCATCTTCAGCATTTCCAGCACAATCAACTGCATGCCCTAAACGTTTCAACATGATTTCAAGGACGCGTTGCATTTTTGTTTCATCATCAACTACAAGTACTCTCTGGCTAGTCATAAATTTCTTTCATCGGAAGGATGATGGTGAAAAGTGCCCCTCCTAAACTACTTTTACCGGCTTGGATAGAGCCCTTATGAGCAAGGATGATTTGTTGAACCACGGCAAGGCCAAGCCCAACGCCTCCTTCTCTTTTTGTAAAGAAAGGATCGAATATCCTTGATCTATCTTCAGGTTTGATGCCTGGTCCATCGTCTGCTATTTCAATAATCAAACTGTCTGCTCGGGTATAAGTCGACATGGAGACATGGCCACCGATTGGCAGAATCTGAAGAGAATTGAGAAGCAGGTTCAGTATAACCTGAGTCATTTGCTCTTTGTCGATCTGGGCAATACAATCAGGCATAAGGCTATGACTAATATGAATATTCTTCTTACTTGACTGGGATGATAACAATTCTGTTGCATGTTCGATCAATTGATTGATATTCGTAGACTGTATTCTTAGTGGTCTAGGTTGAGCACTGTCCAAAAGCGTGGATACCAGCCTGTTAAGCCTTTCAGTCTCACTTTCAATGAAGCTTGTCAGTTCTCTAGCTTCATTGCTCAAGCCAGGCTCTCTTGCCAACATTTGTGCAGAAGAGCGAAGTATGCTGGCTGGCGTTCGGATCTCATGTGCCATTACTGCAGCCAGTTCGCCTAGGACAGCCAGTTTAGACGCACTTATCAAATCTGCCTTGGATTGCTCGAGATTCCTCATCGTCTGAACAAACGCTTCGGTCAATTCTCCAACTTCTCCGTTTCCGGCATGAGGGGCCTTGGGTAACGTCGTGTCATTCATGAAGCTTCGGGTGTATCTGGTTAATGCGATGATTGGTCTGGAGACTCGACCGGTAACCGCCAGAGAGAACCCTACTGCAAATGCGCTTGTTATGGCTAGTAATATGAAGAAAAGAATGGCCATCTGTCTTACCGGAATATTTGCATGCCTGCTATTCTCGATGACTAACGTTGTCCAATTGAACCCAGGAAATTTTTGAAATCCAGATGAACGGTCAAATGCTACTATGACTTCGTTCAGATTTAATGGGGAACCATCAAAGGTTCCAACTCCTCGTGTCCCTCCAGACATCCAGGTCGATGGTATTTTTTTCAATAATACGCCATGCTTCCGAAGGTGACTCGAAGCGGCAATGATTCTGCCATGATCGTCAATCACAACGAGGTCATTTCCACTTCCTGCCGCTTGGTCGAGCATGTTGTATAATTGTGACCAATTAAAAAGTAAATAGATATTTCCAAGTTGTCCATTATCGAATGTGGAAGGGATTGCAGCTTCTATAGGCAAAATATCCGATTCATTAGCTTGGTCGATTTGAAGCGGTTCGATGTGGATTGAGGATGGATTCTGACTCGATGGTCTGATGCTGGAATCCGGGTATTTAAATTTACCTATGTTGGCGGGATTGCTGCTTGCGACAATTTTCCCTGAAATGTTGGTACAGAAAAGTTCGAGATATACATCTTGATATCCAATTTTGGATTCCAGTAAGAATTTCGAGAGTCGTTTGTCGATATCATTGATTTTGAGGTCCTGCATCACCTCAAGACCTCGCCATGTTTCAGCATTCTGAAATCGTTCAAACAACATTTTGTCTATATTTTGCGAAACGGTGGCTGCCTGCACTTCAAGGATCTGTTCGATTTGCTTTTGCATTGCATCATCTGCAACCCCAAATGCGAATAAAGTTAGCAAAATAGACGGAATCAGACTGGCCAGAAGAAAAGCGATGAGCAGTGTTTTGCGTATGGTCAAGATTCAGGCGATTTGAAATTAATGATTAAGTATATGTCATAATCGCACTTTTTTCATTCTAAGGTACCGAATGTTGCCACGGAAGCGGATCCTAGTTGCGCAGTTTGTATTATTGCTAATTTGGCATATTTCCTCACAAGCGGATGAATTATTACCAGATCTAGATTACCAGCCCGGGCAAGGTATAAAAATCAATGGTACTGGTTGGAATCTGGGTGGATACACCAGTGCAAGCTATCATAATGACCAAAATAACCCCGGCTACTTAGGTGCAGACGATATCAGTCTTTTCCTGAGATGGGAGGGTGAAGGTAAGTTTCGTTTCTTTTCCGAATGGGATTTGGAAAAGGCTTTGGAATACGAAGATGACAGAGGCATTACTTCAAAAGATGCCTACCTTGCTCTAGAGAGGTTTTATGGGGATTACCTCTATTCAGATAAACTAAATTTCAGAGCGGGCAAGTTTCTTACACCGATTGGAAGGTGGAACATCATTCATGCACCTCCACTTGTTTGGACGACATCACGACCGATGATCACTGAGAGGATGTTCCCAACCAACGCCACCGGTGCCATGGCATATGGAACGCTGCCATTATTAAACAAAGAGATAGATTATTCTATCTATACCTCACTGGGACGGGACCTTCGTCCTGATCCAAAGCTTGACCCATTTCAGGAGGCTTTTGGCTTCCATTTGAATGTACCTTTTGAAGAATATGGAGAGGTAGGACTTTCGTATGTGAATTTTGAGCAAAAAGGCGAGATTGGGGAGCGCAAGAATCTACTAGGGCTGGATTACTTCTGGACACAGAATCGATATGAATTAACAGCGGAAATGGCATACCGATTTTCTGATGAAGGTCATCAACTGGACGAGAAAGGTTTGTTTATTCAGGGGGTAGCACCTTTATCCGAGCGCTGGTATGCCATTGGTCGATACGAGGCTTTCGACAGGGACGGAGTTCAGCCGACCGTTAATTTATGGCTGGCAGGGGTTGCATGTCGATTGTCACCTGCCGTTATCCTGAAAGCGGAATATAGCCATGCATTTGATAATCAGATCAGGACGCCAGAAGGTTTCTTCACCTCTTTTGCTATTTTATTCTAATGCGCTCGTTACTTAGAGTTAGATTGTTCATCCTAGTGACCTTGTTGGCTATTTGGCCAAATGAAGGAATTGCCGCAGATCAACCTATTGCAGTCATCGTTTCACCGGGTTATGCAAAAAACCTAAGCGTGGATGAATTGAAGCTGATATACAAACGAAAAAAACTTTTCTGGAATGATGGAAAAAAGGTACTCCCTGTCAATCTTCCTGCGTCAAATCAATTAAGGAAGTCCTTTTCCCAACTTGTTTTAGGAAATAGCCCGGATGAATTAGAGAAATACTGGAATGACGTCTACTTTCATGGAATTTCACCTCCGTTTGTCGTGGGTTCCGAACAGGCAGTCATCCACTTTGTGGCTCAAACACCTGGTGCTATTGGTTATGTGTCTCCATGCAGTTTAGAGAATGATACAGAAATAGCGATCGTTATCGATGGGGATGGTCATTTGACCAATGACGCATCTTCTTTCGCTTGTCATAAGTAATCCTGCAAAAAACGTATTAAATTCTTGCAGGGACAACAATTCTTGCAGGGTTTTTAGAGTCTGTTCTTTTATTTCATTTTGACCATTCAATATTTTTTTAATAATAAAATCAATAGGATAATAAAAATTTTTATGATTATGAATTGATTGGCACGCCCTTTGCGATGTTTAAGCTATACCAATAGCCTAAAGAATAAAAATTTGAGTACAACATCGCCTTTAAGCAAGTCCAGCTTTCGAGAATCGAGGCAACCTAGCCTGGATGTAATCGATCTGAATTTGAGATTGTCCCAACTTTTTGATTTGCGGGAGCATTGCAACGAAGATCAACAGATAACTAAAGGATTTATACAGCATTGTTTTCAGTCGGCTTATGGAGCAACGATCACCAATTTTATGCCTAGACTTTTCAGCCTTCGCACGAACAGGCATGAATTAATAGCTGCATTTGGTCTTCGTCCTGCTAAAAACGAACGTCTTTTTCTGGAATCGTATCTTAATGGACCGATAGAAGTGGTTATGCGATCCAGGTTGGGAAAAGATGTGAATCGGGAAGATGTGATAGAGGTTGGCAATCTTTCAGCACTCTATCCAGGCGCATCAAGATGGGTAATTGTTGCATTGACTGCATTGCTGCACAACGAAGGTTATAAATGGGTTGTGTTCACTGGAACATCGACCCTTCGAAACGGGTTCACTCGCCTTGGTTTACGACCTGTTGAACTTGGGAAAGCCTCAATTGATGTTTTGCCTCCTCAATCAAGGAGGAGCTGGGGAACTTACTACGAGAATACGCCAGTAGTATTGTCTGGTGAAATTGATCTTGGGTACGCTTCCTTGATGAATCATCAGAACTTATCTGATCTCCTTCGCATGAATTTGGATAGTATCGAAGCGCTATGAGGAGCTTAAGACAGTCCCTCATTGTTAACTCGAGGAGTCAACCCGATAAAGTTGCGCTAACCGGAATGAGCGGGAGCATGACCTATGCCGAACTTAGAAATAATGTCGACCGTGTAATTGAAGTGCTTAAACACAATAATGTCAAAAGGTTGGGTTTATTGTGTGACAATGGTTTCTCTTGGGTGATAGCGGACCTTGCATCGATCTTCTCGGAGATTGTTCTGGTTCCGATACCGCTTTTCTTTTCCTCGCGGCAAATTCTGCATTCTATTAAGGATGCGGGTCTCTCGGCATTATTGATCGATAAGACCCTGTCAATTAGTAAGCTATTCCATGAGGACATGCTCGAATCCATTCAGTTTGACGCTGTCGATGGGCTAGATCTTATTTTGCTTAAAGGCATTCCATCATCTGAAGTTCCTGAGGGAACTGGAAAGATCACGTACACCTCAGGTACGACAGGTGAGCCAAAAGGTGTTTGTCTAAGCTATGAGCAAATCGAGAAAGTCGCATACGCTCTATGCACAGCCAGTGAATCTTCATCACATGATCGTCACCTTTGCCTGACCCCATTATCTACATTGCTGGAGAATATTGGAGGCATCTACTGTCCCTTAATGCTTGGTGCAAGCGTTTGTGTAAACCCTCTTAGACAGGTTGGACTAACTGGGTCGAATGGTTTTAATGCTGAAATGATGGCACATTCAATTATGACTTCTGAGGCAAGCACCATAATCCTGGCTCCGCAAATGCTTCAATCCTTAGTTGCAAGAGTAAAAGAGAGCGGCCTCAATTTCCCCAAGCTCCGATTTATAGCAGTTGGAGGAGCACCTGTCTCAGAAGACTTGTTGAGACAGGCACATTTAGTTGGATTGCCGGTTTTTGAAGGATATGGGATGTCCGAGTGTGCCTCCGTTGTCTCGCTTAATACACCCAGATCAACGCGTTTGGGGAGTGCAGGGCATCCTTTGCCACATGTTTCGATTTCCTTCGCAGAGGATGGAGAAATACGGGTTAACGGAAGCGGGTTCCTAGGTTATCTTGGAGACGATCGACCCGTGCAACCTATCCCAACAGGTGACATCGGGTATATGGATGAAGAGGGTTTTCTTCATATTACAGGCCGTAAAAAGAGCATTTTTATCAATTCATTTGGTCGTAATGTCGCACCCGAGTGGGTAGAGCGGGAATTTACCCTATTTCCGGCTATTCATCAGATCGCGGTTTTTGGAGAATCCAAGCCATTTAATGTTGCCGTTGTTGTACAGAATCCGAATTCATCCAGTATGGATGTACGAAATGCAATCGAAATGGTCAACCGGAATTTGCCTGACTATGCACAGATTAGGGATTGGGTGATTGCTGATAAGGCTTTTTCACCATCCAATCTTCAGCTAACGGCGAATGGTCGACTTAAACGCGACTCCATTCTGCAAGCATATTCGGATTTAATCGAACCACTTTATAAGAAAGAAAGCAATGTCGTTTTTTGAATATTTGAAACTAGAAACCATACAAGAGCAGGCCGAGTTGCAGAACCTTCCGATTATTCGTCAAGCCATATCGGGTCAGGTGAGTAAAAACCAGTACATTGCCTTCCTGACTGAGGCCTACCATCACGTCAAACATACTGTGCCTTTACTAATGGCCTGCGGAGCTAAATTACCATCTGAAAAGGAATGGCTCAGGGAATCAATCGCACATTATATAGAGGAAGAGTTGGGTCATCAGGAATGGATTCTGAATGATATCAAGGTCTGCGGGGGGAATGCCGAAGCCGTACGTTTTGGGAAGCCCAAGCTTGAAACAGAGTTAATGATTGCTTATGCATACGACACCATTTCGCGTATCAATCCTGTGGGCTTCTTTGGCATGGTGCATGTGCTGGAAGGAACCAGTATCCAGTTGGCAATGCATGCTGCAAATTCGCTTGAAGTCTCGTTGAAACTGCCGAAGACAGCATTCACCTACCTAACCAGTCATGGGGCGTTGGATATGGAACATGTGGAATTTTTCAGTGATTTGGTTAATCGACTCGAAAACGAAGAAGATAAAGCAAGTATTGTCCACTGCTCAAAGGTGGTCTATAGGTTGTATGGAAATATATTTAGAGGATTGGAGTCAGTGCAATGATAATTTCTGGTCAACGAATCCTGATCACAGGCGCTGCAGGTGGAATAGGCAGGGAGCTGGTGATGGCTTTAGTCGATAAACATGCGGAACTCGTTTTAGTTGATATCGACGTGCATAAGCTTGAGCAAGTCAAGCTTGCTGTCCATGCAGGTGGCGGCAAAGCTCAGATCTTCTTATGTGACCTTACTTCTTCAAGCTCAATCAAGGAATTGGTTAATCAAATCACGGAATCGATAGGAGGAATAGACGTACTCATCAACTGTGCAGGCGTTGCCAGCTTTGGAGAATTTGATATGCAGTTAAACGAGAACATGGAAAATCTTTGGCGAATCAATGTCATAGCTCCAATGCAGCTGACAAGGCTTTTGTTACCAAAAATGAAGAAAAGAGGCGGTGGCCGGATTGTAAATATTGGCTCAATCTTCGGCAGCATTGGGTTCGCCTATTTCACAAGTTATTCTGCGAGCAAATTTGCGATCCGTGGGTTTTCTGAAGCGTTGCGACGGGAACTTAAGGGTACAGGTGTCGGGGTGACTTATGTCGCACCCCGTTATACAAGGACAACCCTCAATGAAGGGACTGTCAGCAGAATGGCAGAAGCCGTCGGCATGAATGCGGATGAGCCATCGGTGGTTGCCAGGCATGTGGTTAGGGCTATAGAAGCAGACCGGGAGGATTACTACATAGGATGGCCAGAGAGTCTATTTGTGAGAATCAATGCATGGTTTCCAAGATTGGTGGATATGGCGTTGCGAAAGCAGAACGATAAAACACGAGAATTTGCAGTTCAAGAATCACTTATCACAAGGAGGTAATTTTATGAGAAATTTGCTGGAGAATACCAATTCTAATCTCTTGACCAAGTTGTTGCTGGGAGCATTGATGCTTGGTATGCAGGGCATGGCATTAGCCGATGAGGTAACAAACGGCCTTGCTGACCTTCAGCATGCCTGGGCTAAGGCCTATTATCAAGTGCCTGAGAACCAGAAGGAGAACGCATTCAAGGAGCTAGCTGATAAAGCGCATCAATTTGCCTCAGCGAATCCGACACGAGTTGAGCCAATGGTATGGGAGGCCATCATATTAAGTAGTTATGCAAAGTTTGAAGGAGGGCTAGGTGCATTGAAAAAAGCCAAAGCAGCGCGTGGACTGCTTGAACAGGCTGAGAAGATACAGCCCGATGTCCTGGATGGTTCAATCTATACATCATTGGGAAGTTTGTATTACAAAGTACCAAGTTGGCCTATCGGATTTGGTGATGACAAGAAAGCAAAGGAATATCTTGAAAAGGCACTTAAAGTTAACCCGGATGGAATTGATCCAAATTACTTTTATGGGGATTATTTATTAAGACAGGGCGAATATGAAAGAGCTAAGGCCTATCTTCAAAAGGCTTTGTCGGCACCATCGAGACCAGGCAGAGAAGATGCTGATCAGGGGCGTCGCGCAGAAATTGAGGAGTCCCTTGAAAATGCGAGAAAACATGGCTAACGGTGGTTGTGACATGAGTTACTAAAAAAACGCCGCCTGTAGCGGCGTTTTTTTCTGATACCGAAATGGTCCTGCCCATAAGTTACCCGAAATCTATGATAATATTTACGGATGGAAGTCATTCGACAAGTTAGGTTACAAGCTGCCTACACTGCAATTTTTGCAGTGTTGATGCTGACCATTGCCCCATTGATCTCGCATTTGATCGAGAAAAAGGATACTCAGGGGTTCACGTTATCCGTTTGCTCGATTTCAAAAGCAAGCGATTCAATAAGGATCAATGGCAAGCTTCCTTTCCCTCCGGCAGAACCAGGCGACCGGCATGATCAGTGCCCTTATTGTTTTGCAGGATCGACGTCATTTGCAATTCTTCCCAATGATGCAACGTTGTTTATGACTGTCTTCAATGCCATGGTTTTCCCAATTCTTTTTTACCAATCTTCCAGCAAACTCTTTGCATGGACAGCGAACCCTCCCAGAGGCCCTCCCACCGTTTCATGATTCTCACGATTTGTCGGTAAGGACCTTATCGGCTAACTCTTAATCCATGACGCAGATGTGCGTTCTGTTTAAGTTAATTTAACTCATTCGTTGGGGAATGTTATGAAACATCGCTTGTTAATATCGCCTGCAAAGGTTTTCTATCTTATATTCATATTGTTAGCTCTGAATCTTCCTAATGTTGCACAGGCATGCGCCAGTTGTGGATGCACATTAAGTTCGGATTGGGAGAATCTTGGATTCAGTGGCTCGTCTGGTTTCAAAATCGATGTGCGGTACGATTACCTGAATCAGAACCAGCTTCGAAGTGGGACCGGTACGATTTCCAGCGTTGCCGCGAGCCAGATATCCAATAATGGCAACCCGCAGGAAGTCGAGAAATATACACGTAATAATTATCTGACAGTAGGGATCGATTATGGATTTGATCCGGATTGGGGGATCAATGTTCAGATTCCCTACATAGATCGCAGCCATAGTACGCTGGGTACTGCCTCTGACGGCATTACCCCTGGTCCTGGGGGTGGGCAATATGATTCCAGTACATCCAATATCGGGGATGTGAAAGTGATTGGCCGGTACCAAGGGTTCACACCTAACCATAATCTTGGGATTCTGTTCGGTTTGAAGCTGCCTTCAGGCAGCCATACTGAAACCGGTAATTCTACGGATCCAGGGGTGACAGACCCTGTCGCGATCGATCGTGGTCTTCAACCCGGCACCGGCACCACCGATGTGATTCTAGGGGCATATTACCTGGGTATGCTTAACAGAGACTGGGGTTATTTCAGTCAGGCTGTCATTCAGAAAGCATTGAATTCCAGAGATCAGTATAAGCCCGGTGATGGTGCCAATCTGAATCTGGGCTTACGCTTCATGGGCTGGGAGAGAGTGACTCCACAGCTACAGGTCAACGCCCGATTTGTGGAACACGACAGGGGAGCCAATGCGGATACCGTCAGCACTGGAGGAACTTTGGTCTACTTAAGCCCAGGGGCTACAGTTCGTATCAACAATCAGTGGAAGTTATACGGTTTCGTGCAATTACCGGTATACCAGGATGTAAACGGGGTGCAGCTTGCTCCGCGCTGGACAGCTTCGGCAGGTGTGAATTTTTCATTCTGAGGTAACCATCCTTTGTGACCTGATTACGCGGCGAGATGGATTCTAATTTGATTAAATCTTGCCAATTCGTCGTGTAACAGGGACTTTTATTCTCTTGTCTCATTTTCCACGGTTTCCTGAAACCTTCACTTGCCAGTTTTAGGCTGCCTTTGCCCATTTTCTTATTGATGGAGTCCATAACCATCATAAGATTGCCTGATTGATCTAGCAGCGTCGAATCGGAGAACAGGCTGGTTTGAATACCTTCTCTTGGGACGAGTTCGGATAGCATCACGCCTGCTTTCTGGTAGTTGTATCCTGCTTTATATATCTTTCTTAGAGCCCATAATGCCAATCTAACCAGTTGTTTCGTGTCATCTGTCGGTGAAGGAATGGGTATTGTCAATCCATTGCTGTAGAAAGGGTCCTTCTCATTAAAGGGGCTGGTCCGGATATAAACGTAAATACTTCCGGCAAAAGACGCTTGCTGTCTTAGCTTGACAGCGGCCCGGCTAACATAAAGCGTGACAGATTCACTAAGACTGGAAAAATCTCTGACAGGAATACCAAAGCTTCTTGAGCTCACAATTTGTTGTTTGGTTCTATGTCGTTCTTCCAGTTCGATGCACATCGTGCCATTGAGTTCCCGTATGGTCTTTTCCATAGTGACGCTGAACTTGTTCCGCATCATTTTAGGATCGGAGCGCTGTAATGCACGGACATGATTGAAACCAAGGGCTTCCAGTTGAGGGGCCATTTTTCGTCCAATACCCCATACTTCGGACACAGGTATGCACTCGAACAGTTTATGCAGCTCCTCTTCTTGCATGCTGTTGAAATTACAGACCCCATTGAATCGTTCGATTTTCTTTGCGCAATAATTTGCAAGTTTGGCAAGTGTTTTGGTTGAGCCGATCCCTACGCAGACCGGTAATCCGGTCCACTGCAGGATACGTGCACGCATGGATTGGGCATATTCGACAAGGTTCAGCGATTGAAACCCTGTGACGTCAAGGAAACTTTCGTCTATCGAATAGACCTCCTGATGAGGGCTAAATTCCCTGAGGATAGACATGACCCTATTCGACATGTCGGCATAGAGTGCGTAGTTGGATGAAAGCGCGACGATTCCGTGCTGGTTCGCGAGCTCTTTGAACTTGAACCAGGGAGCACCCATGCCTATCCCAAGTTTTTTAACCTCGTTGCTTCTTGCTACTGCGCAACCATCGTTATTGCTTAATACGACAACTGGCTTATTGATGAGATGCGGATTAAATACCCGTTCGCAACTCACATAAAAATTATTCACATCAACGAGGGCAATGTTGCGCATAATAAGACTTACCTGAAGCGACGAAACGATCCTGTTACAACTCCCCAGACTTGAAAGTCTGTCTCGTCCTTTATTTCAATGATGGGGTAGTCAGGATTGGCAGGAATGAGGATCGGACGCCCGCTTTTAGATTGACCAAGACTCTTGATCGTGAATTCACCATCAATAATTGCGATGATGATGTTGCTAATGACAGGTTTCTTTGATCGGTCAACCACAACGATGTCGTTCTCGAGTAACCCGGCATCGCGCATGGAATCACCTGTTACCATTGCAAAGAAAGTGGCGTCAGCCTGATCGATAAGGTACTCCGTGACATCAAGACGTGACTCCAGATGATCATCTGCAGGAGATGGAAAGCCAGCGGAGGCTTTGCTTGAGAATAATGGGATAGCTCGTCTTATTGTACGTTCGTTCATCATGATCGCATCGTACAATAATTGTAAAAACTATACAAGGGTGAATAGGGTGAACTATTGAAGCCTGTAGAGCGTCTATAATGAGGTCATGTTACCTATTATTACTTACCTGGACCTGGAAACCACAGGAGCGACACCGCTTAGAGACCGTGTCACAGAGATTGCGCTGATTCGTTTCGAGAATGGTATCGAAGTCGGCCGCTGGCAAACCCTGGTTAATCCCGAACTGCCTATTCCGCCATTTATTCAGCAGTTGACGGGGATCACCAATGAAATGGTACAACGCGCGCCAACCTTCGCCGATGTAGCCGCTGAGCTTTCAGGGTATCTTGAAGGCGCGGTCATGGCTGCCCATAACGCAAGATTTGACCACGGGTTTCTGAAAAACGAATACAGGCGAATGGGCGTGACGCTTCGCCAAAAAGTACTGTGCACAGTCAAACTTTCCAGAACGCTCTATCCAGAACACCGTCATCATGGATTGGATGCACTCATGCAGCGACATAACCTTGTCACGTTGGCAAGACATAGGGCCATGGGTGATGTTGAACTCATGGTTGGATTTGTCCGCGCGGCTTCGGCTGAATTAGGTTCTGACCGGATGCGTGCCGTTGCTCAGGAGCTAATAAGGAGTCCTAGTCTACCTAGCGGATTGGATTCAGGTTTGCTGGATGAAATACCCGAGACCCCCGGGGTGTATCTCTTTTTCGGTGAAAACGATCTGCCGCTTTATATCGGGAAGAGTGTGAGTTTACGTGAAAGGATCATGTCGCATTTCAGTGGCGACCATGCTTCAACCAAGGAGATGCGAATCTCACAGGAAATCAAGCGGGTGGAGTGGGTCGAGACGGCGGGAGAATTCGGGGCATTATTGCTTGAGTCTCGTCTTGTCAAGGAGAGGCAGCCTATCTACAACCGCCAATTGCGCCGTGAAAGACAATTGTGCTCGTGGCAGATTGAGACCAATCCCGATGCCCAGCCTTTAGTGAAGCTAGTGAATGAGGCCGGTATTCAACCGGAAACCCTTGGAAATTTATTTGGCACATTTCGTTCTAGGCGACAGGCACTGGATGCCCTTCGACAGCTGGCTGAGGTTCATGAGCTTTGTCCCAAGATGCTTGGGCTGGAAAATGGCAAGGGTGCCTGCTTTGCCTTTCAATTGAAGCGGTGCAGAGGAGTATGCTGCGATAGGGAGCCCATCAAGATTCATTATTTAAGGCTCATGCAGGCCTTATCTTTTCATCGATTGAAAAGTTGGCCTTACCCTTCCAAGATTGGAATTCGAGAACATAATACGGTGAACGGCAAAACTCAGATTCATGTATTCGATCAATGGTGTCATTTGGCTTCTCTGGAAGACGAGGCGGAAATGCACGAGGTACTTGCATCTAAGTCCGTATTCTCATTTGATCTGGATACCTATAAGTTATTGATTCGGCAACTCAGGAATCCAAAGCTGGAAATTATTTCCTTCTGATTCTTTCTGTCGGTTTTAAGCCATCAAAACAGGACTCAACAAAGCCTTAATTCCTGAATTCAGGATCCGGCCTGTATTTCAACGTTCTATTCTGATCAATGGTTTTGTCGCTTCTAGATAGTTCAAACCTTTAATTTTAACACCTGCCTCTCTTTCATTATCATAAAAATCATTAATGATAATTTTGATAAATATTTCATATATATTTCAAAAAAATTAAATATATGAAGTTTTTATGAACCCCTTAAAGTTTGGATTCAGTTTGTCGTTATGCCATTCAAGAAGCCTTGTTGGTAAAAATAAATAAAAGGATTCTTATTGTTCGATTTAAAAGGAATTTATTACGCTGACACAATCAATTCAAGTCAGGTTTAAAACAATGGTTGGTTGAGAAATTATATGTATTTGTTTTTTTTTAGATAAAAAAGGTTAACTAAATGAGTTCATTCCAATTTAATTCTAAAGCGGGTTTGACGGAAATTGAGGCCGAGTTTGTGGCTAAGACTCTTTTGCTGGAAGTTCCCGTGGTCACCCCTGTCCAGACGAATGCAGAGGTGTTCGATCTCTTCGGGCATCATAAAGACATCATTGGTCTGCCTGTCGTAGAGGATGGAAGACCTGTAGGGCTAATCAATCGTAACATTTTCATGGACGGTATGGCCAAGCCTTTCCACGCGGACCTCTTTAGAAGGAAAAGCTGCATTGCTTTTATGGACAAGACGCCGCTGGTGGTGCCTGAGGAAATGAGTATCCAGGAATTGAGTTTTAAAGTTGTAAACTCTGGAAGTAAAACACTGAATGACGGCTTCATCATTACCGATGAGAGCGGTCAATACATTGGGGTGGGTACGGGCGAAGATTTGGTCAAGGTGGTGACCCATCTGCAAGCCGAGAAGAATCGCCTGGTGATGGAGAGTATTAATTACGCGAGTGTGATTCAAAAATCGTTCCTTCGTAGCTCCAAGGAAGACCTGAATGCAAGTTTAAGCGATTATTATATGCACTGGGAGCCACGGGACAAGGTTGGAGGCGATTATTATTTCTGTAAGAAATTCAACGATGGTTTCTTTTTTGCACTGATCGATTGCACAGGACATGGCGTACCAGGCGCGTTCATGACACTCATTATGGCGTCTTTCATTGATCATATCCTCCTTGAAGATAATCGACATGATCCGGCGGAAGCCTTAGCTATCATGAACAAAAAAGTAAAGACAGCACTAGGACAGATGGAAGACACATCTTCGCTTCAGGACGGGGAAAATAAATTCACTAAGATGTTAAGTAAAGATGGTTCCGATGACGGCATGGATGCCGCATTTTTCTGGGTCGGGACCAAGAGTGAGAAGATCACTTATGCCGGTGCCAAGACATCACTCTTTTTCATTCGCAAGGGCGATACGGAGGTTTCAGTTATCGATCCCGATAAGAAAGGTGTTGGGTATGTCGAGACACCTTTTGATTTCTCATGGACCAATAAAGATATCCCAATAACGGAAGGTATGTGTGTCTATGTAACCACAGACGGCAT